>JBDTLT010000028.1:0-38026 GCA_039934635.1 Acidimicrobiales bacterium | reverse complement strand
CCGTCGAATGGCCTCGTCCACCCAGCCGACCCGACCTGCCGGGCTTCTATGGCGAGTACCCCTGCGCGGCGCTCGTCGACGAGATCGAGTCGGGCAACCTCCGCGCATTGTTCGTCATCGGTGGCAACCCCGCGAGCTCGCTACCCGACACGCCTCGCGTCGCGGCGGCGCTTGGCCGACTCGAAGTGCTCGCGGTAGCGGATGTGATCGAGACGGACACCACCGCGTACGCCACGCACACACTGCCGTGCGCGGGCCAACTCGAACGCGCCGACGTGCCCGACTACGTCGATCAGTACTACCCCCTCGTTGCCAGCCAGCACACCGCAGCAGTTGTCGCGCCGGGCGCGGACCGGCGACCGTTGTGGTGGATCGCGACACGTCTCGGCGAGCACCTCGGCCATCGTTTGCTGCCGGGCACACTCGACACCGCAACCGCGACCGACGACGACCTGCTCGACGCGTTCTGCGGACGCGGCCGACTCTCGCTCGACGAGCTACGCGCCGCGCCGACGGCCTTGATTGCGGAAGGACCCGTACGCGGTTGGGTTCACTCCAACGTGTTACCCGACGGCAAGTGGCGACTCGCACCACGCGTGCTCATCGACGACCTCGCCCGCGTCGCCGCGCTCACCAACACGAACGACACGAACGACACGAACGATGCCGATGAGTTGACGCTGCTGCCCCGCCGGTTGCTGCGCACGCTGAACTCACAGCTGCGCGGCGTTGTTGCGCCTGGTGGTCGCCTCGACTCGCCCGTCTTGCTGATGCACCCTGACGACGCCGCCCGCCGCGGTATCGCCGATGCGACCAACGTGCAACTGTCGAGTCCGAGTGGCTCGGTGACCGCCACCGCCCAACTCGACGACAGCATCCGGCGCGGCTCGGTATCGCTGCCCCACGGATTCGCCGAACCTGCCGTCGGCGCAGTCACCACCGGGCGAGTCGACACCGACCCGTTGACCGGCATGGTGCACCAATCAGGACGACGCGTGCACGTAACGCCCGTCAATCCATAGATCGACTCGAGTCAATTCATCGCCGGCTTCGAGCGTTCGGTCATTCCCAGGCAACGAGCAGCGCTTGTGGGCCGCGCAGACGCATCGTACGACGTTGCACGAATGTGTCGGCGGCGGCCCGGATCGACGGCAGACGGTCGAGCAGCACCCGCAGAGCTGCCTGGATCTCGGTGCGAGCGAGCGCGTTTCCCAGGCAGTAGTACGCCCCGGCGCTGAAGGCGAGGTGCACCGGCGAGCGATCGAGGCGCAACACTTCAGGATCTTCGAACACTGCCGGATCATGGTTCGCGGCTCCATACACGAGTGCGGCCATGCTGCCCTCCGGCAATGTGGCGCCATCGACCTCGATCGATTCGCGGACGAAACGCATCGACATCTGCACGGAAGGATCGAAGCGCAGCAACTCTTCGACCGCGCGGGGCAAGAGCGCCGGGTCGCGGCGGAGACGTTGGAGTTCGCCGGGGTTACGCAACAACGCGATCATTGCGTTGCCGAGAAGATCGGCCGTGGTCTCGTGGCCGGCCTGCAGCAACAGCACACAAGTCGCGATCGCCTCGTCATGGGACAGGGTCTCGCCGGCGTCCTCCGCGTGAACCAAGGTGCTCAAGATGTCGTCCGCGGGATGCGCGCGCCGCTGCCGCAGCGCGTCGTCGAAGAAGTCCGTGAACCCCTCTGCGGCCTGATTGCCTCGCTCGACGATCTCAGGAGTTGCCGTCATCGGATCGCCAGCACGGGCGAAATCCCAGGCCCATTCCTCGATGCTCGGCTGGGCCTCGTCGGGCAAGCCCAACAGTCGAGCGATGACGCCGATGGGAATCGGATACGCGAAGTCTCGGACGTAGTCCATCGAGCCTGCGGCGGCCACTCGATCGATCAGAGCGTGCGCGATCTGCTCGGTGAGTTCTCTGGTGGGCGCGACGGCGCGTGGAGTGAAGGCCTTGTACACCAGCTTTCGGACACGATCGTGTGCAGGCTTATCCAGAAAGAGCATCGCATTGCGCATGAGTCGATAGAACGCGCCGTCGCCCGACCCGTCGTGATCGAACACCTTCGCGGTAGCCGGGTCGTTCACTGCGCTGGCAGATCGGGCCACCCGGTCCACGTTGCGAAAGCTCGTGAGCACCCAACATCCGTGCGGCAAGCGCGCAGATGTGCTGCGGTGCGCGGGTGCAAGCTCGCGCAACCGCGCGTATGACGGGTAGAGCTCGCCGCGAGTCTCGGCGTCGAGAATGTTGTCGAGTATCGCGTCGGCATCGAGCGAGAGATCGACCGGTTGAGGTGCCGGCCAAAGGGGACGTTCAATTCCCGGGAACCACTCCTTCACGACCATGACGCGAGGGTAGCTGCCGTCGACCATCTCGATTTCGAGGACGACGCTACAGCGAGCCGTAGTAGCCCTGAGTCGTGGTCCTCAGGCGTAGCGCCAGGCCCAACGCGTCGAGAGCGCATCCGTCGCCGCGACGCGCGCCGACCATTGTGTCGACGCCTCGCGCACCTGCCGGTCGAGGACGACTCCGAGGCGGTTACGCAGAACCGCGGTGGCGCGCCAGCGATCCTCGCCAACCCGTTCGAGCGTGCAGTCGAAAAACGCCGGGGGCTTGCCGTCGTCGAGGTTCACGACCGTCATGGCAGTTGCCGGCTGATCGTGGTTCGGACGACGCGCCCGACAAGATCGAAACTACCGATCGAGAGTGCACCCATAGGTACCTATCGTCCCGTACGGTCGCACAATTAAGCCATCCGGCCTTCATCGCCCCGTGTCAGCTGGAGCCCGGCCAATTTGCCCTCGGCCCGCCACTCTTGGAGATGCTTTGCCCAGTCGAGGGCGCTGCCCATGAAGACGCCGCTGCGGGCCGCGGCGGCGAGATTCTCGGGGGTGATGCCTTCGTTGTTCAGATAGCCCGGTGTGCAGTTGGAGTGGTACGCACCGTACGCGGCAAGCGTGTTCATGATGACGAGGTTCCACTCATCTTCCGCTTCGATCGTAGGTTCGACGCGAACGATGCCCTCTTTGACACAGCGGCCGATCGTGTAGGCGAT
The DNA here is from genome assembly GCA_039934635.1 of Acidimicrobiales bacterium. GTDB lineage: Bacteria > Actinomycetota > Acidimicrobiia > Acidimicrobiales > WLNW01 > DATLFA01. Next base: position 34,964 of record JBDTLT010000028.1, on the reverse strand, counting down.
CTGTCGCCCCACTTCGGTGAGCGTGAACGCGAAGTTGACGTCCTGGCCACCCTGGGTCGCGCTGTTCATCAACAAGTTCGGGAAGCGGTGCGCGTGAATGCCGTGCAACGTGTACGGGCCATCGACCCCCCACGCCGCTGACATCGACACGCCACCAGTGCCCTTTGGATCGAAGCCGAGTCGGTGCGAGTAGTCGCTCCCCATCTCGAAACCCGACGCGAAGACCAGCAGATCTACGGGATACTCGACGCCCCGCACGATCACGCCGGTCGGCGTGACACTGTCGACGCCCAACCCATCGGTGTCGACCAGCGTGACGTTCGGGCGGTTGAACGCCAGCAAATAGTCGTCGTGGAAACAGGGCCGTTTACAGCTCTGCTTGTACCAGGGCTTGAGCGCGTCCGCGGTGGCCGAGTCCGCGACGACCTCGTCGACGCGAGCACGTATTTCGTCCATATTGCGGAAGTCGATCAGCTCGAGCAGTTGCGCGTCTTCGTCGTCCTTGGGCGCGCGTCGCGTGTCGACACCGAGCAGCTTGGTCCAACCGTCTTGCACCATGTCGACCGGTGGGTTCTTGCCGGTGATCATCCCGGTGAAGTTCTCGATGCGCTCTTTTTGCCAGCCCGGCTCGCTCGCCATCTGCTGGAACCACTCGGGATCGGTGTCCTGTTGGGCGCGCACCGAAACCGACGACGGCGTGCGCTGGAACACGTACAGATGATTCGCGGCTTCGGCGAGCTTGGGCACCGCCTGCACGCCGGTGGCGCCGGTGCCGATGATCGCGACGTTCTTGTCGTGGAGCTTGTCCATCGGCTCTTCGGGCGCGCCCCCGGTGTAGTTGTAGTCCCACCGGCTCGTGTGGAAGGCGTGGCCCTTGAACGTCTCGATGCCGGGAATCCCGGGCAGCTTGGCCTTGTGCAGCACCCCGCCCGCGATGACGACGAAGCGCGCCGACAGCCGATCGTTGCGACTGGTCGTCACCAGCCACCGGTTGATCGACTCGTCCCACACCATGCCAGTGACTTCGGTCTGGAACAGCGCCTTCGGGTACATCTCGAATTGGCGGCCGAGGAGTTGGCAGTACTCGAAGATCTCGGACGCGTGCGCGTACTTGCGCGTGGGCATGTATCCCGTGTCTTCGAGCAGCGGTAGATAGCAATACGACTCGACGTCGCACATGCAGCCCGGGTAGCGGTTCCAGTACCACGTGCCACCGAAGTCGCCGGCCTTGTCGATGATGCGGTAGTCGTGCACACCGTTCTTGAAGAGGTGCGCGGCGGTCATCATGCCGCCGAACCCCGACCCCACGATGACGACGTCGGTCTCCTCGACGACCGCCGGGCGAGTAAAGCCGGGCGCGACGAAGGGATCCGTGTCGAAGTCGGCGAACACCCCCTTCAGTTCCTGGAACTGGGCGTTGCCGTCGGGATGCGTGTGAATTCGCTTGTCCCGCTCGTAGAGATACTTCGCGCGCAGCTCGTCGGCGCGGGCGGCAACGTCCTTCAGGTCCTCAGGAATCACAGCGCTACCCTCTACTCGTTCGGTGTGTCACGCGGCACTGTACCTACCTCGGGTGGCGGTCAGGAACCTGGAGCGGGGGCGGGGCGGAAGTAGAGTCGCCCCCCTTGGCCACCGCACCCTTTGCCCCCGGCTCGGTATCGATCCGGCTGTACGGCCACCGCCTCCCCGTGTCGGAGATGCTCGAGGCCCTCGGCACTCAGGCCGCTGCCGCGTCCGACGCCGGGTTCGACGGCGTGACGATCAGCGAGCACCACGGCAGCTTCGACGGCTACTTTCCCAACCCCCTGCAGTTGTCGGCGTGGCTGTTGAGCCGCACTCCCCTGCTTTGGGTCGCGCCGTTTCCACTGTTGTTGCCGCTGCGACCCGCGGGCCTCGTCGCCGAGGAGATTGCCTGGCTCGATGCGCTCTATCCCGGACGAGTCGGCGTCGGAGTCGCGGCCGGTTCGTTGGCGCAGGACTTCGAGATCGCGGGCCTGACACTCGGGGCCGACCTCGGCCACCGATTCTCCGACGGTCTTGCCCTGCTCGCGGCCGCGCTGCGGGGCGAAGCGACCGGCCCGTTGGCGGGCGACCCCGCACTGCAGCGATGCGCCCATTCGCGGATCCCGTTGTTGTCGGCGGCGATGAGCCCCACCGCGGCGCGGCGCGCCGCGGCAAACGGCGTCGGCGTGTTGACCGATTCGGTATCCAGCGTGCGGCGCCTTCGCGAGGTGACCGAGATCTATCTCGCCGCCGGCGGCACGGGTCCACGCGTGACGACGCGTTGGGTGTGGGTCGGCACGCCACCCGAAGGCGTCGTCGCTCGGCAGATGGACGTGTACCGCTCGTACTCCAAGCAGAGCCACCAAGCCGACTTCGCCGACGACGACGCTGCCGCGATCTACGGCAGCGCGCCAGCCGTTGCCGACCGTATCTGTCAACTGATCATCGACACCGCGGCGACGGGCCTCAATCTACGAGTCCACGTCGGCGGCATCTCGCGCGAGGCCGCGGTCGAGCAGATCACCGCCCTCGCAGATGTGCTGCCACTCGTGCGCACCAACTGGCCGGCGAGCAACTGACCATGGACGTCGGCGCAAAGCATGTCGTGATCACCGGCGCCGCGAACGGTATCGGCCTCGCGCTGGCGAATCGGTTTCACGACGCAGGGGCGCGCGTCGTGCTCGCCGACCTCGACGCACAAGGGGCGCTCCGCGCCGCCGCGCTTCTCGACGTGACGCGACCCGGCACCGCGTTCGGCCTACACGCCGACGTCGCCACCGAGCAGGGCAACATCGACCTCATCGATCGGGCCACGGCGCGGTTCGGACCCATCGACTTGTTCTTCGCCAACGCCGGCACCGCGGTCGGCGGCGGTCTCGAGACGCCCGAGGCCGAGTGGGAACTCGCGTTCGCGGTCAATACCCACGCGCACCGATGGGCGGCGAAACACCTTGTACCGATGTGGCTCGAGCGCGGCGAGGGCTACTTCTGTTCGACCGCGTCCGCTGCCGGGCTTCTCACGCGCATCGCTGCCGCGCCGTACAGCCTCACCAAGCACGCCGCCGTTGCCTTCGCCGAGTGGCTCGCGATCACCTACGGCGACCAAGGTATCCGCGTCAGCTGCCTATGCCCGCAAGGTGTCAACACCGACATGCTCCGCACCATCGAGCAAGCAAGCGGCACACGGGGTGCCAGCATCGAACGAGCGTCGGGCGGTGTGCTCGAACCCGAAGCCGTCGCCGAGATCGCGCTCCGCGCCATCGCATCCGAGACGTTCCTCATCGCACCACACCCTGAAGTCCTCACGTACTGGGCCCGCAAGGTCGCCGACTACGACCGCTGGCTCGCCGGCATGCGCCGACTCCAAGCGCGCTCGAGGGATTGATCCGCGACGACGGGCCCCAGAAACGCAGCCTCGATGCCCAAAGCCAAAACCGCCGCAATCGTGCTCGTCGCCGGAGGGACCGGTTTCGTCGGTAGCCGGCTCGTTCCCCGTTTACTCGCCGACGGATATCGCGTAAGGGTGTTGACGCGCTCGCCGTCCACGCGTGACGACTCGGCCATCGAAGTGGTGGGCGACGTGAACGACTCCGACACGCTCGACGCTGCCCTCGACGGTGTCGACCTTGCGTACTACCTCGTCCACTCGCTCGGCCGCGACGACTTCGAATCCACGGACCGAGAGGGCGCACACAACTTCGCTCAGGCCGCAAAGCGAGCAGGCGTTAGACGAGTGGTCTACTTGGGTGGGCTCGGGCGCGAGGCGGACGACCTCTCACCTCATCTCCGCAGTCGCCGCGAAGTAGAACGCATCTTGAGCGAACACATCGAAACCGTCGCGCTTCGCGCCGCTGTCGTCGTGGGACAGGGCAGCACCAGCTGGGAGATCCTGTGCCAGCTCGTGGAACGCCTGCCAGTCATGATCACTCCTCGGTGGGTGAACACACCGACGCAACCCATCGCGCTCGATGACGTGGTCGAGTATCTGGTGCGATGCCTCGACCCTGCGGTCGTCGCGGCAGGCCACTACGACGTCGGCGCACCGGTGTCGACCACCTATCGCCACATGATGTCAACTACGGCGCGGTTGATGCGACGCACCTTGGTCATTCTGCCGGTCCCCGTACTCTCACCGAGTCTTTCGGCCGGTTGGCTGCGCCTCATCACGAACGTCGATATGACCACGGCCCGCGCACTCGTGGAGTCGCTCGTCAACCCGGCGGAAGTGACCGAGCGGGCGCTGGAATCCCTCACTGGCCATCGTGCAATGTCGTTCGTCGATGCCGCCGCCGACGCGCTCGCCGAGCGGATCGCGGCCACCGCCCAAACGCTCCCGGAATGACGACGACTGTCGACGAACTCGTTGACCCACGATCACGGCACACGCGGTAGCGCCCACCCGCACGAGGGTGGCCGCCACGGGCTGGTGGACGCGGCAATGGGCGTGATCATCGGAACTGCGATGTTCACCGTATTCGTCGCGTGCGGGCGCGCGCTCACCGCGTCGATTGCCACGCACCTCACCTGGTCGGTGCTCATGATCGTCCTGTTTCCACGGTGAACGCGGCAGCGTCAAAGGCCCAGCGGTTGCGTGCCGATCACGTGGTCGGCCTCGAACCGCTCGCGTTCAGGCTCACTGACACCGACTTCGCCGAGGATCTCATCGTTGTGTTGTCCGAGTGTTGGCGCGCCGGCGCGCAACCAACGCTCGACCGACCGATAGCGAAAGGGCGGTCCGGGCGGCGTGTGCCGGCCGATGATCGGATGATCCACTTCCTCATGGAATCCGCGCGCGAGATGCTGCGGGTGCTGATCGATCAGTCGATGATCGCGGGCAGGTGCCGCCGGCACACCGGCAGCGATCAAGTGCTCGACTGCATCGCCGAGCTCGCGGTCTGCGGCCCACCCCCGCAAGTGCCGATCGATCTCATCGTGCGCAGCGCGACGCCCGCGATGTGAGTGGAGCGCCGCTGCCGCGGCCCAGGCCGGATCACCGAGCGCGACGCGCAACGCGTGCCAGTGCGCGTCGCTCTCGCACGAAAGCGCCAGCCATTGTTCGTTGCCGAGGCAGGGATACAGACCTTGCGGCGCGGCCCACGGGCTGCGATTGCCTTCGCGTTCCATCGTTGCGCCGTACGCACTGAATTCGATGATCTGTTCGGCGGCGGCATTGAGCGCTCCTTCGACCATCGGAGCTTCGATATGACAGCCGCGGCCGGTGTGATCGCGCTGCACGAGGCCCAAGATCGCGGCAAACGCGGCGTGCATGCCGGCCAACGGATCACAAGGCCCTTGTTGGATGCGGGGTTGGTCGTACGCGTGGCCGGTCAGCCACGCGAGCCCGGTGATCTGCTCCATGGTCTGCGCGAAACCGACGTTGTCACGCCAGGGTCCGTCGAGACCGAACGCTGGCATCCGCACGAGCACTGCGCGCGGATTGATCTTGCGGAAGTCGTCACCGGCGAACCCGAAGCGCTCGAATACACGCGGCGAGAAATTCTCCACGACGACATCGGCCGTGCGGATGAGATCGCGCATCACCCGTCGCCCCTCCGCCTGCGCGAGATCGAGTGTCAGGTTGCGCTTGTTGGGGTTGGCACCGAGATACGCCGCGCTCCACTCCCACCACTCCCCCTGCGGGTGCACGAAGTACCCCGTCATCCGGATGCCGTCGGGCCGCTGGATCGACTCGAGGTGAATCACGTCGGCACCCAGGCACGCGAGCATTCCGGTCGACGACGGACCGGCCCACCACGCCGTGCAATCGAGTACTCGGACGCCGGCAAGCGGAAGCGCGAGCGGCGTGTCCGGCGACGGCACCGGGGCAACGCGTGCCGCGGCACGGGGCTCGATGCGTCCGGTGTGCTCGCCGAGTCGCGGCGCGGGTGCGCGCAATCGGGGAGATTCGCCGTCGACGAGGTACGAGGGCCGGGGTTGCTCGAAGTCGCCGTCGGGATTGGTGACGAACACACCGCGTGCGCGGAAGTGCTCGTGATCGAGCACGGTGCGCCCGTTGTTGACCGGCGCGACAGGAATGCGCAACTGCGACGCGCGCTCGACGATGTCGGCCGTGGTGTGGCGCGTGGTGAACTGACGCACGATTTCGTTCCATTCCGCGGCGCGGCGCCGGCGACTCACCGCGCCGGCGAGTTCCGCGTCGTCGGCCAACTCGGGACGCTCGATCAGCAGGCAGAAGTCGCTGAACTGCTGGCGTGAGTTCGTGTTGACGCCGACCCAACCGTCGAGCGTCGGCTCGATCGACGGCATCTCGCAACTGCGCGGCGGTGTCGTGATCGGTGGGCTGCCCGAAAGCCGATAGCCGAGATCGGCATACGTGCTGTGGGCAATGGTCATCGCTTCCATGAGCGACACGTCGACATGTTCGCCGCGACCGGTGCGCAGTGCTCGCCACACCGCGGCGAGTGCGCCCATCGCCGCGAACGTCGCGCCGACGTACTCGGTGATTCGGCCCGCGGCGTGAAAGGGCTCCATGTTCTCGAGACCGCGCCGGGCGACGGACCCGGCCTCGGCTTGCACGGTGAATTCCGTGGCGGGACGGTTCGTCATCGGGCCACCACGACCAAACGGTGTGATCGACAACACGACCAGCGACGGAAAACGATCGAGCAGGCCGCCGCGCTCGATCACGCCGGCATCGAACGATTCGATCAACAGATCGGCCGACTCGATGAGTTCGAGAACCTCGAGGGAGTCGACACTGCCCACGACGGAACGCTTGGAACAATGCAAGAAGCGGAACAGTGCGCCGTCGCGCTCGCCGAGATCGGCCCCAGTGGCCGACCACCACCGTAGAGGATCACCCTCGGGTGATTCGACCTTGATGACATCGGCGCCGGCATCTGCGAACAACTTGGAGCAATAGCCCCCGGCAATGCCGCCGGAGCAATCAACGACTCTGAGGTCCGATAGGCCGATCATCGAGCACCTTTGCATCAGGTTGTTTGGGTCGCGGTGAATCCTCGCACCGCTAATGTCAGCACATGCTCGATGCCGGCACGCGGGCGCCGCGGTTCACCTTGCCCGACCAGGACGGCGTGCCGTTGTCGCTGGAAGCGCTGCGCGGCAGGTGGGTGCTGCTGTGGTGGTACCCGAAGGCCGGCACACTCGGGTGCACGATCGAGGGCCAGATGCTGAGGGACCGTCGTGACGAGTTCGCGGCAGCAGGATGCACGGTCGTCGGGGTCTCGTTCGACACGAACGCGGAGAACAAGGCGTGGTCCGACGCGCAAGGCTTCGGATTCAGGCTTCTTTCCGACACGGATCACCAGGTTGGCCGTGCATACGAAGTGGAGCGCGAACCCGATGATCAATACGCGGCGTTTCCTTTGCGGGTCTCCTACTTGATCGACGCGGACGGCGTCATCTGCAAGACCTTTGCCGTCAGTGGCGTTGCCGACCATGCCTCAGCTGTGCTCGACACGCTGGCGGAACTGCGCGCATCGTGACCGGGCGGCGCGAGATCGCGAACGATCGTCCGGTCGCCGCGTCTCGCCCGATCCAACCGCTGCGCATCCCGATCGAGCCGCGTGCGGCCGATCCTGCGGCGGATGCGGCGGAATTGGCCGCACGAGTCGCACGAGTCGCCCGCGGCGGTGCGAGAGCGGCCGTGCTCGGTGTCAACGACGGGCTGGTGACCAACGTCTGTCTCATCTTGGCTTTGGCGGGCGCCGACGCCAGCGCGTCGAGCGTGCGCCTCGGTGGGTTTGCGAGTTTGCTGGCGGGCTGCTTGTCGATGGCCGCGGGTGAATGGGTGTCGGTGCGCAATCAGGTCGAGCTCTACACGAGCTTGCTCGGAGACGTGCGCCGGCTGGTCGCACGCAACCCGAAGTTGGTGCTCGACCGCTTGTCCGCTCATCTCGAGGCCACCGGCTTCGGGCGCGCGACCGCGCAGACCGCGGCCGCCGAGCTGTCACTCGACGAAGAACGGTTCCTCGACTTCAGCGCGCGTTCGCTGTTCGGTATCAACCTCGACGGGCTCGGCTCTCCGCTCACCGCCGCGACGACGTCACTGGCGTACTTCGCCGGCGGCGCGCTGGTGCCGTTGATGCCGTGGTTCTTCATCAGCGGGACCGGCGCGGCGGCGCTGTCGGTGGGACTCACTGCGGGTGCCAGTCTCGTGTTCGGCGGCGTCGTGGCCCGCTACAGCGACCGCTCTACCGCGTGGGGCGCGCTGCGACAACTGATCATCGTCGTCGCGGCAGCCGGGATCACCTACGGCATCGGCCGCCTCTTCGGTACGGCGGTTGCCTAGCAACAGGAATCTGGCATCGCACAAATTCTGGACTAATTCCAAAATGGGGATTATGATGCGCCCGTGCCCGGAACACCCGCCATCGACAATTCCGCGCTGCTGCGGCAACACGGGTTGCAGGTCACCGCGCAGCGCCTCGCGGTGCTACGGGCAACGTCGGGCCGACCGCACCGCACCGCGGACGAGATCGAGAAGGTCGTGCGGGCCGAGATCGGGACCGTGTCCCGCCAAGCGGTGTACGACGTGCTCGCTGTGCTCACCGACAAGGGCCTACTGCGGCGCATTCAGCCCGCCGGTTCGCCGGCGCGCTATGAGGATCGGGTCGGGGATAACCATCACCACCTCATCTGCCGTGCCTGCAATCGCATGGTCGACGTCGACTGCGCGGTCGGCGACACGCCGTGTCTCACGGCGGCCGACGACGCGGGCTACACGGTCGACGAAGCCGAGGTCATCTATTGGGGCCAGTGCCCCGAGTGCAGTGCCGCGACTGCGATCGCCGCCGACAACGCAATCACATAGTTCACAACGAACCCCGAGGAGATGCACATGTCCAACAGCGCCAGCGACAGCGAGAATCCAGCAATCCCCTCCCCCACACCCAAGCCGACTCGCCCACAGTCCAATCAAGACTGGTGGCCGAACCAACTGAACCTGCAGGTCCTCCAACAACATTCTCCTCGGTCGAACCCGATGGACGCGGACTTCGACTACGCAGCAGAGTTCAAGACCGTCGACCTCGACGCGTTGAAGCAGGACATCGTCGCCGTGATGACGACGTCGCAAGACTGGTGGCCGGCCGACTACGGCCACTACGGGCCGCTCTTCATTCGCATGGCGTGGCACTCCGCCGGTACATACCGCATCGCCGACGGCCGCGGCGGTGGCGGCAGCGGCGCGCAACGCTTCGCGCCGCTCAACAGCTGGCCCGACAACGCGAACCTCGACAAGGCGCGGCGATTGCTCTGGCCGGTCAAGCAGAAGTACGGCCGCAAGGTCTCGTGGGCCGACCTGATCATCTTCGCCGGCAACTGCGCGCTGGAATCGATGGGTTTCACGACGTTCGGTTTCGGTGGCGGGCGCGAGGACATCTGGGAGCCCGACGAGGTCTTCTGGGGCCCCGAGGACACATGGCTCGGCGACGAGCGCTACAGCGGTGACCGAGAACTCGCGGGCGCGCTCGGCGCCGTACAGATGGGTCTCATCTACGTGAATCCGGAGGGTCCGAACGGCAATCCGGATCCAGCGGCTTCCGCGCGAGACATTCGAGAGACGTTCGCGCGCATGGCGATGAACGACGAGGAAACGCTGGCGCTCATCGTCGGCGGGCACACGTTCGGCAAGTGCCACGGAGCCGGCGGGCCCGAATACATCGGGCCCGAGCCCGAAGGTTGTCCCCTCGAAGCGCAGGGCCTGGGTTGGCACAACACATTCGGCACCGGCAAGGGCGCCGACACGCTCACGAGCGGGCTCGAGGGCGCGTGGACCAGCGATCCGGTGCGGTGGGACAACGGTTATTTGGACAACCTGTTCCGCTACGAGTGGGAGCTGACGACGAGCCCCGCCAGCGCGAAGCAGTGGACGCCTACCGATCCCTCGGCACGAGACACCGTGCCCGATGCGCATATTGCGTCCGAACGCCACGCCCCGATGATGCTGACGACCGATCTCGCACTGAAGGTCGATCCCATCTACGCGCCGATCGCCAAACGTTTTCACGAGAACCCCGACCAACTCGCAGAGGCGTTCGCCAAGGCGTGGTTCAAGTTGACCCACCGTGACATGGGCCCGATCACTCGCTACGTCGGCGCGCTCGTTCCGTCCGAACCGCAGCTGTGGCAGGACCCCGTTCCCGCGGTCGATCACCCGTTGATCGACAACGACGACATCGCTGCGCTCAAGAGCACGATCCTCGCATCGGGACTGTCCGTGTCGCAGCTCGTCTCGGCGGCGTGGGCGTCGGCCGCGACATTCCGCGGCACCGACAAGCGCGGCGGAGCGAACGGGGCGCGGATTCGTCTGGCGCCGCAGCGCGACTGGGACATCAACCAGGCGAGCGAAGTCGCGAAGGTGCTGCAGACCCTCGAGAAGATCCAGAAAGGCTTCGACGACGCGCAGCCCGACGGAAAGAAGGTCTCGCTCGCGGACCTGATCGTTCTCGGTGGATGCGCGGCCATCGAACAGGCCGCAACGAACGCGGGGCACACCGTCCCCGTCGCGTTCGCACCGGGGCGCACCGACGCCTCGCAAGAGCAAACCGACGTCGAGTCCTTCGCCGTGCTCGAGCTGACGGCAGACGGGTTCCGCAACTACCTGCAGGCCGGCGAGAAATTGTCGCCGGAGACCCTGCTGCTCGAGCAGGCCAACATGTTGACGTTGACTGCTCCCGAGATGACAGTGCTCATCGGCGGCATGCGCGCGCTGAACACCAACTCAGGACAGACGCCCCACGGCGTATTCACCGAAGAGCCGGAGACGCTTACGAACGACTTCTTCGTGAACCTGCTCGACCTGAACACGCAGTGGAAGGCATCGGCCGAATCCGAGAATGTGTACGAAGGCCGTGACCGCGCGACGGGCAATGTGCGCGGGACGGCAACTGCCGTCGATCTCGTCTTCGGTTCCAACTCTCAGCTCCGCGCCGTGGCAGAGGTCTACGCAGGTGACGACGCGAAGGAGAAGTTCGTGCGCGACTTCGTGGCCGCGTGGAACAAGGTCATGAACCTCGATCGCTTCGACCTCGCCTGAAGCAGACCGCGCCGCGGTACATCACTGCAGATTGGCCAATGTCGCACCGATCTGAGTCGGGGCCGAGATTTGACTGCCCGCTTCCACAATCTCTTCGCGATCGCAGCCACCGGCCTCGTGGTCGGCCGGCACCATCACCACCGGTCCCTCGAAGAGGTGTGAGCAACGCTCGCCGATCGATCGCCGCAGGAACCGGCGATGGCGAGATCGGCCCACCGCGAGTAGATCGGCGTCGGCCGCCGCGCGCGCGAGTCCCGAGGCGGCCTCGCCGGCGACGACGCTCGTACGGATCGGAACCGCGCCGAACCTCGGGCCGAACTCCTGACGCAGTACTCGTTGCTGCAACGCACCCGCCTCCGCTCGCAGGCCGCCCACCGTCACGAGCGGTGGCGCCGATGTCCCCAACACTTCACTCCACACATATGACGGGAGCGGTTGGATGACCGTCACCACTTCGATGAGCGAGCCGGTTGCGGCGGCGTGCCACGTTGCCCAACGCAGCGCCGCTCGTGCGGTGGGCGTGTCGATGAGACCAACGACGATTCTCTTCACAGCGGGCTCCTTACCGACGAGCAGCTCCACTCGCCCCTTGGTGCGATATATGTTGTTATGCAACTAGTGTAGTACAGCAGTTATTGGTCCGGCGAGCCCCGGCAGCTACGCTCGAAAACAGAAACGGAGGATTTTGCAATGCCGCACCCAGCAGCGGGCACCGACGCATCGGTGGCTGCGCACGACCTCGAAGCCGTCACCGAGGCGGTGCTCAACGCGTCGCGAGCACTGATCGGAGTCGCCGCTCGGTCGATTGCCGAGTCTTCTGACGACGTGACACTTCCGCAGTATCGAGCGCTCTTCGTGCTGTCCTCCCGCGGACCGCAGACCGTTGGCTCGTTGGCCGAAAGCCTGTCGGTGCATCCATCGACCGCGACCCGGTTGTGCGACCGGCTGGTCGCCAAGAAACTGGTGCTGCGCAGATCCACACCGGAGAACCGGCGCGAAGTCTCCGTGTCACTGGCGGCTCGGGGCCGTCGTCTCGTCGACGAAGTAACGGCGAGGCGGCGCGAGGACATCAAAGCAATCGTGCGGCGCATGCCGTCGGAGTCACACCTCCCCACGGTCGACGCGCTGCGCGCCTTCGCCGCCGCGGCGGGCGAGCTTCCCGACGAGGTCGAGCTGGCCGGCCTCGTCTCGCCCGCCTGACCTACCGGCGATCGGTCGGGCGACTCCTACGGCACGCGCTCCGTTCTGTCGGATTATATGTAGACTTACATTCATTGTAGTACTGCATATAAAACGGCAGCCCAGCAGAGGCCGCCAGAGGAGGAAGTCGTATGTCGTCTTACGTGCTGCCCGAACTGCCCTACGACTATGGGGCCTTGCAACCCCATCTTTCGGCACGGATCGTGCAACTCCACCATTCGAAGCATCACGCCACCTACGTCCAGGGCATCAAAACAACACTCGAGCGAATGGAAGAGGCACGAGCAGCCGACCAGTGGGTCACGATCATCGGGCTCGAGTCGACCCTCGCGTTCAATCTGTCGGGACACGTGTTGCACAGCATCCTCTGGACAAACCTGTCACCCGAAGGCGGTGGCACGCCGGACGGAGCGCTGGCCGATGCGATCGCCGAGCAGTTCGGTTCATTCAACGCGTTCCGCAGCCAGATGTCGCGTGCGGCCGCGACCGTGCAGGGTTCCGGCTGGGCGATCCTGGCCTATGAACCACTCGGGCATCGACTGCTCATCGAGCAGGCCTACGACCATCAAGGCAACGTCGGCCAGGGCACGATCCCCCTACTCGTGATCGACGCGTGGGAGCACGCGTACTACCTGCAATACGAGAACCGCCGCGCCGACTACATCACCGCCATCTGGAACATCATTTCGTGGCAGAACGTGGCCGAGCGATTCGCGCTCGCGAGCAGCGCGCTCGCCGTGCCGACTGGAATGCCTCGATGAGTGCTCAGCAGGCCGGCGAAAACCGAACTTCATTCGGCGCCCAGTCGCGCCGTGCCGCAACCGTAGAAGTCCATTGCGGCACCCGGGTGTCCGCTCACGACGGTGAACTCGGCGGTGTTGCCGCATTGATCATCGATGTCCGATCCACGGAGGTCACGCACGTTGTTGTAACCAACGCCGACATGGCAGGCAGCGGCCGACTCGTTCCGCTGCACTGTGTGATGTCGAGCGATGGCGAACAAATTGCCCTCGATCGCGATCGCCGCGACGTGTTGCGCTTCGATCGCCTCACCGTCCCATACGACTTCGGTGACCCGTTGCCCCCGGAAGCACGCGCCGAGGGTCTCGGCGTGTGGCTCATCCCCCCGGGCGGGCGCACGTTCGCCGTGCACGAACTGACGCCGCACGGGACGCTCGCCCTGCGCGCTCCAGTCCCGGTGCGAACCCGAGAACGTGAGCTGCTCGGAATCGTCGCGTCGTGGGAGCTGGAACCCTCGACCGGACGTATTCGATCGATCCTCGTGCGCAAGGGCCGCCTGTTGAACCGGGGCGGGTTGACCGTCAGCGGACCGTTGATCAACTACATCGACGACGACGGAGTGCACCTCAGCACGTCGCGAGATCAACTGCTCGGCTGATCGCTCGTCCTGCGCCGTCGGACGAGTCTCGGCAATGGGGTGACACGCAGAACGCGCTCGCGATGGCGTTCCTCTTCGAGGATCCGTTGGTGCGCGGCCAGTAGATCGAACTGCGTGACGATGCCCAGCAGCACATCCGGCGAGCCGCGCCTTACGACGGGCAGCACACCTACCTGTCGCGCGGCCATGCGGTCGGCAACCTGTCGCAATGTTTCGTCGGGATAGGCGACGACGAGATCCTGCAGCATCATCTCGCCAACGGTTGCTCCTGGATCTCCCGACGCGACCTGTTCGAGAACATCGACCCACGGGACCGCACCAGCCAGTCGTCCGTCGCCGTCGAGTACCGGCAAGATCCGCTGCCGGCGCGCCAGCGCGCGCCGTTCGATCGCGGCATGCACTTCGGTGATCTTTCGCTCGGGCTCCACTGTCACAACGTCGGTTTCCATCACATCGCGGACGAAGAGCGCGTCGAGTGCTCCGACCGAGTATTCACGCAAAACATGGAACCCGCGCCGCGCAACTTTCTCCGTGAGGATCGATCGCTTGAGGATGAGGACACTGATCAAATGTGCAATCGCGCTGGCGATGAGCAACGGCAACAGCAGGTCGATGTCATGGGTGAGTTCGAGCGCAAAAATCACGGCGGTGAACGGCGAGCGCGTCACACCGGCGAGAGCCGCGGCCATACCGAGCAGGCTCCATGCTCCAACTGATCCGCCCGGCAGCACCGGTGCCATCAGACCGCCCGCGGCAGCGCCCATCATGAGGATCGGCGCAAGGATGCCGCCGCTCGTCCCCGACCCGAGGGCCAGGGCCCAGATGGTCAGCTTCACCAGCAACACCGCCAGCAGTGTCGATGCGGCGAGTTCGCCCGCAAGTTCGGCAGAGATCGTGCCGTAACCGACCCCGAGCGCCCGCGGCTCGATCAGGCCACCCACACCGATGACCGCGCCGCCGATCGCCGGCCACCACACCCAGTGGATCGGCAGCTTGTTGAACGCGTCTTCTGCGCCGTACACGGCCTTGGTGAATACCCACGCCGCAACGCCGCCGACGAGACCGATCACCAACGCACCCACGAAGGTGCCCCAGCCCGGCGATACATCGAGCGTCGATGGAAACAAAGGGGCCGGATTGAGCCAGCCCTGGTTGGCGAAGCCGACACGGATCCCTCCGGCGACCGCACTGGCGATCGCAATCAAGACCATCGACCGCGGACGCCACTCGAACACGAGCAACTCGACACCGAGGAGCACCGCGGCCACCGGCGTGCCGAACACCGCACTCATACCCGCCGCGGCGCCGGCGACGAGAAGGCAACGCCGCTCGATGGCCGTCAGATGGAAGAACTGACTCAAGACCGAACCGACCGCGCCACCGGTGAGAATGATCGGGCCCTCGGCGCCGAAGGGTCCCCCAGTGCCGATGCTCACCGCACTCGAGATGGGCTTGAGCACCGCGACGCGCGGTTGCGCTTTGCTGCCGCCGACCAAGATCGTCTCCATCGCCTCGGGTATCCCGTGACCTCTGATGCGCTCTGACCCGAAGCGCGCCATCAGCCCGACGATGAGACCGCCGATGATCGGCACCACTACGGCGAGCCATCCCATCGAATGGTCGGAAGGCGACTCATGACCCGTGCTCCACTCCTGGAAGTACGCCAACGATGTCGCGAGTGCGATCAGCTTCAAGAGTAAGAGGGCAACGAAAGCGCTCAGGACGCCGACGATCACCGCGAGCGGTACGAGTCGCACGGTGTCCCAACCCGTCGTGAAGTCGGCGAGCTCCTGCTCTTCGCTGAGCGGGTCACGCTCGTCCGGGCCGATCACCTCGTCGCTGGGTAGCCGGTTGGCCGCTGATGATTTCACGAATGCTCGCATCGAATCCTCGCCGTCCGCCGTCCACCGTTCGCCATTCGCATCGTGAGACGAGTTAATCGTAGTACGATACAATTTCATGGCCCGCCGAGCAACCGCACTCACCGACGCCGACTTCGAGCGACTCCTCGACTTTCGCGATGGACTGCGGCGATTCCTGCGGTGGAGCGAGGACGAGGCGAAGCACGTCGGGCTGACGGGCCCGCAACATCAACTGCTGCTCGCGATCCGGGGGCACGGATACGCACCCTCCATCGGCGACATCTCGGCCCATCTCCTCCTGAAGCACCACAGCGCGGTCGAACTCGTCGATCGTGCCGAGCGGGCGGGGTTGATCAAACGAGTGGCCGACACCGCAGATCACCGCGTCGTGCGGCTCTTCCTGACGCGGGCGGGCGAAGCCAAGCTCGTTGCGCTGGCCGACATCCACCTCGAAGAGCTGGGACGTATGCGGCCTCAGCTCGAGCGCCTGTGGGAGCGACTACCCGAACCGAGCGGTTGAACGGACACCAATGTCATTGTGGCGACCGATCGGTATGACCATCGGTGTCCCCGCCACAGGATCGGTGACGAGCCGGCACCGCAAACCGAAGACCTCCTCGACGAGCGCTTCGCTGATCACTTCGGAGGGCGACCCGCAAGCAACGACATCGCCGGCGTGCATAGCGATGAGGTGGTGGCTATAGCGGTCGGCGTGGTTGATGTCATGGAGCACGAGAACGATCGTTCGTTGCTCGTGCAGGTGGAGGTCGACGAGCAGATCGAGCACTTCTACTTGGTGGGCGAGATCGAGGAACGTCGTCGGTGCGTCGAGCAGCATCAGGTCCGTGCCCTGTGCGAGGGCCATCGCAATCCACACGCGTTGGCGTTGGCCACCCGAGAGCTCGTCGACGGGCCGTGCGGCGAGATCGCTCGTTCCGGTCGACCGGTATCGCTTCGCTGACGACTGCCTCATCGGCAGTGGTCCACTGGCGAAACCACTTCTGGTGGGGGTACCGGCCCCGCGCAACGAGATCGGCGACGGTGATCCCCTCGGGCGCGATCGGCGACTGCGGCAGAATGCCCAACCGCGTCGCAACGACCTTGGTGGGCAGCCGGCGGATGTCGTCGCCGTCGAGGACCGCCGTGCCCGCCTCCGGCCTGAGTATCGAGGGGACGACCGTCCTCGACCGGCCCCGCGGCCGGCCGGTCGAGTCAACCATGAGAGGTGAGCAACCGGCCCATATGCTGCTTCACGCCCGCGAAGTGGTAAGAGAGGACAATGGTCATCGCTGAACGCTTCACGGGTACGTCGGTGCGCCGCAAGGAAGATCCGAGGATCCTCACCGGGCGAGGCAACTACGTCGCCGACATCGAGTTGCCCGGCATGGCGCACGCCACGTTCCTGCGCAGCACCGTCGCCCACGCCCGCATCCGCAGCATCGATGTGAGCGCCGCACGACAAGCGCAAGGCGTGATCGCGGTGTACACCGGTGACGACCTCGCTCCCCTCGTCGTCGCCGGCCAAGTCGGTATCGCGGGGAGGTTCAAGGTCCCGGGGCCTAGCTTCTCCGCCCTCGCGATCGACAAGGTCCGACTGGTCGGTGATCTGGTGGCGCTCGTCGTGGCCGAGAGTCGCGCCTTGGCCGAAGACGCGTGCGAATTGATCGAAGTCGACTACGACGAACTGCCCGCCATCGCAACGGCGAAGCAGGCTTTCGATCCGCTCGCCCCGTTGATCTTCGACGACGCGGCCGGCAACATTGCGGGCGGCCCAGGCAGCGTGAGCCATGGTGACGTCGACGGTGCGTTCGCCAACGGCGACCGCACGTTGCGGGCAACTCTGCACCAACACCGGCACCAGAACGTCCCGATGGAAACGCGCGGCGGGGTCTTCAGCTACGACCGCGACACCGAAGAACTGACGGTGTGGATCGCGTGTCAGGGCGTGCACAACGTTCGCGACCTGCTGGCCGAGCGCACCGGCATCCCGGTAGAAAAGATCCGAGTGCGCACCGGCGACGTGGGCGGCTCGTTCGGGCTGAAGATCGGCGCGTACCGCGAGGACGTCGCGTGCGCGGCCGCGTCGAAGCATCTCGGGCGACCGCTGAAGTGGATCGAGGACCGATCCGAACACATGGCCGCGTCGGGCCATGCACGCGAGGAGAGCTTCGACATCGAAGCTTCCTTCACCGACGCCGGCAAGATCCTCGGGCTCACCGTCGATATGACGATGGACTGCGGCGCTTACCCGGGCATCGGCTCCCTGCTGCCGGTGCTCATCGGCTCGCTGATCCCCGGACCCTACAAAGTCGAAGCCTTGCGCTTCTCGTTCAAGTCGGCGATCACCAACAAGGCGAGCTACATCGCCTACCGCGGACCCTGGGCCGCCGAGACCTTCGTACGCGAGCGCGTCGTCGATCTCATTGCCCGCGAACTCGGCGAGGAACCGCTCGAGATCCGCCTCCGCAACGTCGTCACGAGAGATGAGCCGCCACTGACAATGGTGACGGGCCGACCGCTCGCGGGTATCACGATCAAAGAGTCGCTCGAGCGACTCGCCGACATCATCGATCTTCCCGGCTTCCGCAAACAGCAATTCGAAGCGCGCGCCCGCGGCGTCTACCTCGGATTGGGAATGGCGTCGTACATCGAGGCCGCGCCCGGACCGAAAGCCGGTGGCAATCCGGTAGGCCGCGAAGAGATACGCATGCGTCTCGACGACGACGGCACCGTGATCGTGTTCACCGCGCAGATGCCCCACGGGCAGGGCCACGAGACAACCCTTGCGCAGATCGCGGCCGACGAGTTCGGCGTCGCGTTCGACGCGGTGCGCGTCGTGGCCGGCGACACCAACGACTCGCCGCCGGGATCCACCGGTGGCAGCCGCGCGGCCACCATGGCGGGCGGCGCGGTCCTCACCGCCACCCGTGCGCTGCGATCGAAAGTGCTCGAGGTCGCGGCGCATCTGCTCGAAGCGAGCGTCGACGACCTCGTCATCAACGAGTCGGGCGTCGGGGTGCGCGGTGTCCCGATGAGCGCGATCCCCCTCGCTGCACTCGCCCTGGCCGCAAGGACGCCGGGCCGGGTGCCGCAAGAACTTGCGCAAGACCTCGAGGTGGATCTCGTCTACGAAGGCGGCGAGGGCGGCTGGTCAGGCGGCACACACTGTTGCATCGTCGCGGTCGACATCGCGACCGGTCTGGTGCGCGTCGACCGCTACATCGTGGTCGAGGACTGCGGAGAGCTCATCAATCCCGCCATCGTCGAAGGACAGATCCGCGGTGGCGTGGCGCAAGGTATCGGCGCGGTGCTCCTCGAGAAGTCGGCCTACGACGAGAACGGACAGTTCCTCGCCACGACCTTCATGGACTATCTCCTGCCCACCGCCGGCGACGTGCCGCACATCGAGATCGTCCACCTCGAGACCGTACCGCTCGACCCCGACGTGAACTTCCGCGGCGTCGGTGAAGGCGGCATGATCGTCGCGCCCGCGGCACTGTGCAACGCCATCGAAGACGCGTTGGCAACGTTCGGCGTGCGCATCACCGAACAGCATCTGCCACCGGCGCGCCTCCTCGAACTCATCGGCACCATCAGCCCCGCCTAGCGACGAATCGACCCGCAGTGGATCCCAAGGCGGTGCTCCACCGTTCTTTGCAGACGGCTCGCGAAACATTGTTGTGGAAGCTCGACGGGCTCTCGGACTACGACATTCGCCGGCCGATGACGCCGACGGGTACGAACCTGCTCGGCCTCGTCAAGCACGTGGCCAGTTGCGAGTCGGGGTACTTCGGCTCGGTATTCGGCCGACCATTCGGCGAGCCCGTGCCCTGGTTCGAGGATGACGCCGAGCCGAACGCAGATATGTGGGCAACGGCGGCCGAGTCGCGCGACCAGATCGTCGCGCTCTATCGCCGGGTATGGGCGCACTCCGACAGCACCATCGACGCTTTGGCGCTCGATGACGTCGGTCTCGTACCGCACTGGCCACCGGAGCGTCGCGACGTGACGCTGCAGCAGATCCTGGTGCACATGATCGCCGAGGCGCACCGCCACGCCGGTCACGCCGACATCGTCCGCGAGTTGATCGACGAAACTGTGGGTTTGCGCGTGGGCACCGACAGCATGGCGCCCGGCGACCGATCGTGGTGGCTCGAATACCGCAGCCGCCTCGAAAGGGTCGCCCGCGAGGCCGGACGCCTCAGTTGAACACCCAGGGGCGGGCCTGTTTGATCGACAGTGTGTTGTCGCGAGTGATCTTGAACTCGATTTCGATCGCGAACTCATCACCCTGCTCCACGCCGTACAGCACAGCGAAGCGATCGTGGATCACCTCGAGTTGGGATCGCAGCGCACCGATCTGCGCGTCGGTCATGAGCAAGCGATCGGCGCCGACGAGGTTCGAACGCCGCACCACGGTGACGGAGCCGTCTATGCCGAGCAACAACTCTTCGGGTATCGACAGCGCGTCGGGGTTGGTCACCAGATCTTCACCGAGTTGGGTGTTGACGTAGTACGTGCCCGTGGTGCCGTGTAGCGGGTCGGTGGTGACGGCGACACCGTTGGCACCTTCCTCGTCGTAACTCGCGTGCGTGAGCACACCCATCGCCGTCGTCAGATGGTCGATGCGATAGAACTCGCGCTCGGTGAACGCCCGAAAGTTCCACGTACTCGCGTACACCTGCTTGATGCATTTGGCGATGTGGCCTTCGTCGGGGTGCTGCGTCTTGGAGTCGTAGAGCCCGGCGCCGCTGAAGTTCGGCAAGTCCTCGTTGTTGGTGCTCGACCGGCACCGAATCGACGTGCCCGCCGGGAACGACTTCTGCAATTCGCCCAGCTGGGTCATCATCCACGACGGCATCGGCGCGTCCTTGATGACCTCGCGCAATCGCCCTAGCCACTCCTCCTGCGTCGCGAGGTCCGAGCGGAACTGCGGGCTGGCGAGCATCTCGCGGACCGTGTCGTACAAACCGTTGACTTTCATGAACTCGTCGTAGAAATAGAACGGCACTGCATAGCCGGTCGGGACGGTGCCGGCGGGCAGGCCGAACGAGGCGAGGGTCGCGACGTTGGCCGCCTTCACGCCGTACGCCTTCGAGTCCGCGAACCCGATCTTGGAGAGCGGTGCGATCGACTTGACCGACAGGTCGCGCTGCGGAGTTTGCGCGGTGGTCGGACGCGCCGCAGCGTGGTGCGCTTCGACCTCACTTTGCGTGGCGGCGCTCATGGTGAATCCCGACGCGGTGACCGTGTACTTCACGTAACGGCCGATGAGCGCGGTGATGTTGCCATCCTCGAGCGCGTTGCGGACGAAGGCATTGGGTACGCGGTCTTGCACGGCGCGCAGATTGACGTGCGACAGCGGCGTCTGCGGCACGGTCGTGATGACACCGGCGACCCGAGGCATCTCGTTGGGCAGTGCTTCGTAGATCACGACATCTCGCGAGTTGGGTCGTTCTTCCAGCGTCATGACCCGCAACATGCCGAAGCCGACCGCCGGATTGAGCGACAGGTAGTCGACCGTGCCGGTCAAGTCGCCCTCGAGTACCACCCGCATGCGGTACGCGTCGTACTGTGCCCGCTCCCGCTGATACAGCGGCAGTGCGGCCTGTGGCATCGGGTAGTAGAGAAAGTTGTTGGTGAGAAACGGCATGCTCGAGGCCAAGAGCTCGTAGCCCACTCGCACCGCGGCGAACGAATACGAGTCATTCGGTTCGAACTCGAACCGATACACACCGAGCGTGCCATCGGGCGCGCGCACATTGCGGTGATAGACGATCTCACCGCGCATTTGGCCCGACTGCACGCCGCGACCCGCCGGGATGCCCACCGCGTTGGCAAAGCGCATGTGCGCGCGATGGGTGACGGTGTTCATGAAGTACACACTCGGGTGATCGGTATTCACGTCCAGCAGATAGAACTTCACGAACTCGAGGTCGGCCAGGTGGTTGTCGATCGCCACCTCCTTGCCCTGATACGACAGCGCCTCGAACGTCGCTTTGTCGGGGATCATCACAGTGCCGTCATTGAACGAAATACTGCGCGCCGGATTCAGCGGGTTCATCGTCGACGGGGCGTTGAGTTCGGTGATGTCATCGATCCGGTCACCGTCCACATCGCCCGGCTGCGCGATGGAGAATGTCGCGACTCGGTAGTGGTCGGACGGTAGCTGCGTACGGCCATCCGTCAGCGTGGTCTTGCCCGCCTGACCGCGCGTCACCGCCACCGGGTACTCCCGGGCCGCGCTCAGGTCAGGCCGCAGATACAGCACGAAATACTGCTCCGGGGTCGAGTCGACGTCGATCCGAGTCACCGTCGGTGCCGGCGTACGACTCGATGTGACGGGCGGGGCCGGAGTAGCCGTTCGCCCGGTCGTCGCGGGGGTGGGCACCGTCGAAGTTGCGATATCGGCCGGCGCCGCGGAGCCCGATGACTTCGAGCTACATGCACTGACCACCAACAGCGCCGCCACGCCGGCCCCCACGATCGACGAGATTGTGCGCATCACCGCACTCAGTATCCCGCGCGAAGCCAATGGGCGTGGCGCGTGGCTAACCTGCGCGGCACGGGATGAAGCTCGTTCTTGCAGTCGTCGTGATCAACCTAGCCAGCGCGTTCACGGTGCCGACCGTTGCGTGGCCGGGTAGCACGGTGCGCGTCGTCGATCAGACCGATGCGCTGGGCGGGAACATCTCGGGGCTCGCGTTCGCCGGCCCGTCCAGCTTGTGGGCCGTGCGTGACGGCCCGAGCATGTTGTCGAAGCTCGACCGCACCCCGTCCGGCTGGGCTCCAACGATCGAATCAGCTGGCTCGCGAAAGCTGCAATACGCGACGGGCAGTGGATCCCCCGATGCGGAGGCCGTCACCATCACCGGCGACGAGACCGTCGTCTATGTCGGTGCCGAACGCGACAGTGACGAGCCATCGGTGAGCCGCAACTCGATCTTGCGCTTCGACACGTCGAGCGCAGGACCGTTGCGCGCCGTGCGGCAGTGGGAGCTCAACTCGGTGCTGCCGGCAACGAGCGCGAATGCCGGCATCGAAGGCCTCAGTTGGATACCCGATGACGTGTTTGTCGCGATGGGCCTTCGCGATGCGACCGGCAAGCCGTATGCGCCGGCGGACTACCCGGGCCACGGCAAAGGGCTCTTCGTGGTCGGCCTCGAGGCCAACGGAATGCTGTACATGGTCGCGCTGCGCGACGACGGCGGAGTTGCGGTCGTCGCGTCGATGACAAGCGGACTCGACGCGGTGATGGAGGTTGTTTGGAGCGCGGCGCGTCAAGAGCTGTGGGCGCTCTGCGACAACAACTGCGGTGGAGTGGCGGCCGTGTTGCGACCAGCGGACGGCGCCTTCGTGCTGTCGGTGATCGTCGAACCACCGCCGGGAATGGCGGCGCTCAACAACGAAGGATTCGCTCTTGGGCCCAACTGCACCGACGGGGCGATGACCGCGATTTGGTCCGACGACGGCGCGTCGGACGGACATGTACTCCGGGAGGCGACGCTGGGCTGCGCCGCGATCGCCACCACCGCGACGGTGCCCGTCACGCAACCGTCGACCGCCAGTCGCCCGATCGAGCGCGGCGCGAACGAGGGTCCTCCGGGCGAAGACCGCTCGCTTGCGGAGGTCGGCGTGGTGCTCGCGCTGGTGATCGCCGCCGCGTCTGCTTTCTTGCTCGCACGCCGCACGCGTGTGCGTCGTTGAGGCCGCCCTAGGCAGTCGTGACGGGGGCTGTGGTGGCCTCGATGGAGGCGTCGCCGGTGAAGTCGACTGCGGACACCACCATCGAGTTGAGTGTCGCCGACCCGACAAACGTCGAGAACGGCGCATCGGCTGCGTCGCGACCGGACGCGATGCGCACGAGCTTGTCGATCGGTGCCATGCGCGTCGCGTCGAAGAGATACCACCGCCCGTCGAGGTACGCCTCGAAGAAGCCGTGAAAATCGGGTGGATCGAGCCCGACCGCGTAACCGGATACGTAGCGCGCCGGGATGCCCAGCGCACGGCACAGCGCGATGCCGAGATGGGCATAGTCGCGGCATACGCCGGCTGCTTGAACGAGCACGTCGACCGCGGTCGTCGACGAGTCGGTGCTGCCGGCGATGTAGGTCAGGTGGTCGTAGATCCAGTTGCAAATGCCGGTCACTCGTTCGAAGCCGGGCGAGAGCGTGCCGAACGTGCGGTTCACGAAACGCAGCAGCTTGTCGGATTCGCAATAGCGGCTAGGGCTCAGCAAACCGATCACATCAGCCGGCAGTTCGGCGAAGGGTGTTTCACGCGAAGGATTTTCGTTGGCGATGCGGGCGTCGAGGCGCACGGTGGCGTCGTAGGTGATCGAGAAGGGGCCGGGCTCGACACTCACCCGAAGAATCTCGTGGTGGTCGGTATCGATCGGCAGCCGCTCGAACGGCAGTGGTGGCTCGAGGATGACGCGCTCGTCGAGGACCGTTTGGTACGTACTGTTTGCCGCGAATACCGCGAAGATGAAGCTGCTCGTTTGTTCGATGTTGTAGCGCAGCTCGCTGTGCACTCGGATATTCGTCATCGCGGTCGACTTGCCTCGGACCAGACCGCGTCGGCCCACTTGTCGGGAAAGTCGGCGAGCGCCGCCTGCAGGCGCGTCTGCCAGAACGCCTCGGCGTCTTGCAGATCATGGGCGTCGAACCGCTGGGGCCGAAGCGGACCACGGCCCGAATCGAGCACGAGCAAGTCGAAGGGGTAGCCCACGTCGACCGTGCTGGTGCGGGTGGCGTCGAACGCAAGGTACGCCAGCGCGACGGCTTCTCGAAGCGACGTCTCGAAACGCAGGAGTCGGTCGAGGATCGGCTTGCCGTACGCCGATCGCCCGACGATGAAGCTCGGAGAGTCGGTCGTGGCCACCACCCAGTTGCCTTCGGGGTAGACGAGGAATAGCTCGGGCAGCGCGTCGCCCGCGAGTTGGCCACCGATGATGGCGTGCGAGTCGAACTTCAGCCCGCTGGCCGTCAACGACGCGTTGTCTTCTTCGCGTACTTGCTTGAGCTGATCGCCGTAGGCACTCACCAACTGGTGCATGCGCTCACACGGCTCGGACAACGCCGCCAGCTCGTCCTCTAGTCGCAGCACCGTCTTGTCGCGGATCGACCGCAAACCGGAGGTCATCACGAACGCATGGCTGTCGCTGTGTTCGATTATCGACAACTTGCCTTTGTTGGATGTCTGATGCCCGCGCACCACCTGCGTGTCGGCGAGCGCGACGAGGCCGGCCTCGACACGAATCCCAACCGCGAAAGTCATGCCGGGAGTCTACGAGTGCGCAAACTCCGTTCGAACGCGTGACAGCCTCCTCGAATTATTCGAGGAGGCTGTCAAACGAAACGCGAGTTGTGCTTACTTCTCCATCCACGCCTTGTCGAAGTAGATGTAGTTGCGATGGCTCGGCGCGACGCCGTGGACCTTGGCCGTGAACGCTTTCAGCGTCTCGACCGCGGAGTAGTTGAGCCACGGCATTTGCGCATTGAACTCCTCGGCGATGGTCTTGTACGCGGCCTTCTTCTCATCGTCGGTCTTGGCCGCCCGCAAGTCCTTGAGCGCCTGGTCGGCCTTGGCGCTCTTGAAGCCGGTGTTGTTGCTCGGGGCCGTGGAGTTGAGCGCTTGAGCCAATGACCACAGGGCGCTGTCGTCGGGGCCGATCGACGTGCCCCAGCGGGCGGTGTCGTAGTCCCTCGAGCCGACGATGGCTTGCTCCGCCGTCGAATCCTTCGAGGTGTCAACCTGCGGGTTCATGCCCGCGGCTTGCAACATCGTTTGGAGGGCAACCGCCGCATTCGCATCAACGGCCGAGTTGGTGAACAGCACTTTGAGCGAGCCGTTCCAACCGGCGGCCTTCGCTTGGGTTACCAGCGACTTGGCCTTCTCGAGGTCGTACGCGACTCCGGGTACGCCCGGATCCCACGGGAAGCTCTTTTGGAACAGCTCCGCGCCGGTGAGGCCCGTCCCCTGGTACACCCGTTCGTTCCAGGTCTTGGCGTCGAACGCGGCCGCGATCGCTTGGCGAATCAACGCATTCGCTGTTACCGGCGTCGACGAGACAGCGCCGTCGGGCTTGCCGGCACACAACGCGCCGGGTGCGCCGCCTTTGCACTGCACGATCGCACCGATGTTGAGCAACATGGTCTCGCCCGCCTGCTCGATGACGGAGAGACCGGTCACCTTGTCCTTCTTCGCTTGCGCGACCGCGCTCGACACTCGCAGGTATGCACCTTGCACGGTGCCGGTCTTGAAGGCGTCATAGGTCTTGTCGCCACCAAGGTCACCCAAGGCCACGAACTTGACCCCGTCCAAGTACACCTGGCCGTTCCAGTAGTTCGGGTTCTTGACCAACTCGATCGACTCGCCCACCTTGAACGACGAGACCATGAACGGTCCTGCGCCTACCGACTTCAGGTTGAAATCACAGGTATTCGGATTCTTCGCCGGGTCGCACTTCTTCACTGCAGTCGGCGATGGGATCATGCCCGGCTCGGACGCCAATGCGTAGGGGAAAGATGTCCACGTCTCGCTCAGCGTGACCTTGAGTGTCAGGTTGTCAGTGGCGACGATGTCCTTTATCAGGCCCATATAGGCGGACGACGATCGACTGTTGGTCGGGCACGCGATGTAGTCGGCGCATTGTGCGACCGGGATGCTGTTGCCGACGCGATGGCGGTTCAAGCCGAAGCGAACTGCTTCCGCGTTGTATTCGGTGCCGTCGGTGAACTTGACGCCTGGATGGATCTTGATGGTCCATTCAGTCGAGTCGGCGTTGGCGGTGAACGAGTCGGCCAGGCTCGGCGTGTACTTCTTCGTGTCCGCGTCGTAGCGCGCCAGCGTGTCGTAGACCGCCGACATCTGGATGGCGCCGGACGTACCGCTGCCCAACCCGACGAGCGGATCGAGGCCGGCAATTTGCGAGTAGGCGGCGAAGGTCAGGGTGCCGCCCGATTGTGGCTGCAGCGTCGTGGTCGTCGCGGCAGCGGTGTTGCTGCTGCCGCCGACCGTGGTGGTACCGCCCGATGCCTCACCGCTGTCGCCGCAGGCGGCGGCGACAAAGGCCAGTGCAGCCACTGCGGCGACCCCGCGGACCCATCGGGACGAAGCCCGTTGCCGCCGTGGACGGCTGTCGGCGCGTTCGTAAAATCTCATGTAACCCCCCGGTCGTTCGTAGCGGCCGCGGCGGCCGGTCTCGAACGGGTGAAATATTACATGCTTTGGCGGCGGGGGTGCGGCGGGCGTCACGTGCGCCGGTTGGAGGGTCCCGAACGGTCGGTCGAAAGTAGCCGACGACATCGATGAATTCGCGACGGCCGCGTCGTCTCCACGCAGGCAAGGATGACACCACATTCAGGAGGCACGATGAGCTTTTCCCCATACCTGTTCTTCGCCGGCAACTGCCGCGAGGCGATGACCCGTTACCACGAGATCTTTGGGGGCGAAGTCTTCATCATGCGCATGGGCGATGCGCCGGACACCCGCGACTTGCCGCCCGATAAGGCCGACCTCGTCATCCACGCTGCACTCATGCTCGACGGCGGCATGCTCATGGCATCCGACGACCCGATGACTGACGGGCCGATCACCGTCTCGGGCATCCAGGTGTCGGTCAGCCCCAAGACCGCGGAAGAAGCCAACCGCGTGTTCGACGCGCTCGCCGAAGGCGGCCAAGTCACGCAACCGCTCATCGCGACATTCTTCTCCCCCGCGTTCGGCATGTGCGTCGACCGCTTCGGCACCCCATGGATGGTCTCCGCCGCTGATCCCAACGCGCCCTCTTGAGTTGGACGCGGTGCCGAGAGGTCACTCTCCTGCTTTCGCGAGGAGCGGACTGATTCAGGCGCCCGGCGCTCGATACGTCGCGGTCTTCGCCGCCGCGGCGTCGAGTGTCTCCGCCGTCAGTAGCGGCACGAGATTGAGCGTCACTGCGCCGCTGGAATTGACCATCAACGACCACGCCGTCGCGGTTGCCTCGTCGGGGAAGTCGCCGATACCAAAGACATCGGTGTCACCGAACGCGTAGTAGAAGCACTCGAGTGTGCCGCCGACCGACTCGAGCGAAGCCCGAACCGCGTCACGACGCTTGGTGCCACCTTCGGCTATCAGACCCTTGACTCCCGCGCCCACGTAGTTGGCACGAACAAGAAACTTTGGCATTGAGGCCCCTTCATCGGGTGGCCCACCGACGGAACCAGCGACCATGTCTATCACCCGTTCCGGGCTCTCACCCGATCACAGTCGATCCGCGCGTCGCCGTGCGCACCGTCGCAATGCGCGCCGCTACGATCCAGGCGCCGTGAAACGAATCGGGCTCCTTGGCGGAATGAGCTGGGAAAGCTCCATCGAGTACGAGCGACTGATCAACGAAGGGGTCCGAGCGCGCCTCGGGGGAACGCATTCCGCCGATCTGATCATCCGCAGCTACGACTTCGCCGCGGTCGAAGCACTCCAAGAAGCAGGTGATTGGCGCACCGCAGGCGCCATGCTGGCGGCCGACGCACGCGTACTGCAGAACGCGGGGGCAGAGATCATCGTGCTGTGCACCAACACGATGCACGTCGTCGCACCGATGATCGAGGCTGCGGTCGACGTCGAGTTCCTACATATCGCAGACGCGACCGCCGCGGCGATTGTTGGCGCCGGCATATCCCACGTGGCGCTCCTGGGCACCCGCTACACGATGGAGCAGGACTTCTACCGGGAACGACTGATCGCCGCGGGACTCAACGTCGCCATACCGTGCGAAGCCGATCGAATCACGGTGCATCGAGTCATCTACGACGAGCTCGTGCGCGGCATCGTCAGCTCAGAATCGCGGAGCGCGTTCCTCGACATCATCGACCGACTCGTGGCCCAGGGATCTCGCGGCGTCATCGCCGGATGCACCGAGATCGAACTACTCGTCGGGGCCGAAGACGTGACGGTCCACTATTTCCCCACCACGCGGCTGCACGCCGAGGCGGCCGTCAATGCCGCGCTGTCGTGAGCTTTCGCCCGACGATTCGGTCGACATGTGACACCAGTGGCGCGAGCGGCCCAAAAGGAGCATTCTGTGCAGCCAGGCGTCCATTTCTGACGAGTTGGGCGCGGTGCGTCAAATCAACTTGGGGGAAGATCATGGCTGGAGTAGTGAAGAAGAGTTTCGGATCGCCCGACGAGCGTCGAACCCCGGACAAGACCGAGGTGGAGGTCGTCGACCTGGGTTCAGTGAAAGCGGCGCGAATGACGCTGCAGCCAGGTTGGCGGTGGTCGGAGTGCATCAAACCGGTCGCAGGTACCGAGAGCTGTCAGATTCACCATGAGGGAATGGTCGCGAGTGGCCGCATGCAGGTGCGCCACAACGACGGGACCGAGCTCGAGATCGGCCCCGGCGACGCGTACGTGATCGAGCCCGGTCACGATGCGTGGGTTCTCGGGTCTGACGTCTTCGTGGGCTACGAGTTCGACAGCAAAGCCGCCGAATCCTTCGCTCGTAGCTAACCGTGATCACCGCGGCCAGAGGCCGCATAAGTGGCTAGGCGGACTCAACCAGAAGGTGTCGGCGCGACATTTGTCTCCACGCCGATCGGCACCTCGAACCGCTCGGTGCGGGGCTCGAGGCAGACGACGTCGCGGCACGCCTGATAGCGCAAGGTGCCCAGGAGTCGATACTCACCGGGCGGGATCGCGCGGCGGTTCACCGCATCTTCGAGACCGGCGAACATGCTCGGTGGCGGGCTCCACCGAAGGCGCGCTCGGCCGGTGATACGCACGCGTCCTTCGTGTACTGGCAGCGACTCGCCGGTCGCGGTGAACTCGAGCGCGCCCGGCGCCGGCATGGTGAAGTGCTGCAGCGCCAGCAGCCTGCCCTCGGTGTCGATATCGATCGACAGCGGCGTGTAGGGGGCAGGCGCCGATTCGGCGTAGACATGCCACCCCTCGACGATGTCGAGATCTATGACGACCGCGATCTCCTGGCCGCCGAAGAGTCGCGTAGACGACAACGCGATGCGCGCTTCGAGGACATCGGTTGAGACGGCAATAGATGCCTCGTCGGCGACGTCGGCGAATTCGAGCACCAGCGCGGAGCCACTGACGCGGTGGCGCAAGTCGCCGGTGAACGCCTTTGCCAACACCGTGCCATCGCACGCGAGCAGAAAGTGACCCGGAAACGGCTGTCCCGTCGCCTGGCGCGGGTTCGGCGGGATGTTCGGGTTGAGCAGACCAAATGCTTGGATGACCTTGCCGCCCAGGTCACTGAGCAACGGATAGGTCAGCTGATGCGCGGCGGCAAACGCCTGTAGGACCGCCGGCGCGTCGGGAGTGATCGCGGCGACGCGGATGCCCGCCGCTTGCGCCTTGTGGACCGTGAGGTTCAGCTCGACCAGCTGATTGCGACAGTACGGTCACCAATCAGCAGATCGAGCGAACACCAACAACAGGCCGCGCTCGCCCATCAACTCGTCGCGCGTTCGCGACACACCCGACTGATCGGGCAGCGCAAAGTCGGGAACGGTCTCGCCGACGGCAGTGCCGCTCTGTGCATCCCGATTCTGGTGATCGAAATGGAACAGCCATTGCTCTTCGGTGAGCCGCGCGCCGGTACCGACATGTTTGAGGAATTCGAGGTACTCGTCGATCGCTTCGTCGCTCGCCATGATCCGATTCTGGCATGGCGAGCCGGCGCCGTCCCTCTCAGTGGAGCATCGGGGCGCGCAGATCGAGATACTCGTCGACAGCAATTGCGCTCATGAGGTTGTCGAGCATCGCTGCGACATCTGCCGGCGGATCTGCTGATGCGGCCTCTCCCCCACGGGCGGCCGCCTCCGAAGCGAAGTAGACCACGTCGGTATAGGTCTCGTCGGCGTGCAGCGCGATCACTTCGCCGAGAACGTCCGGACGAAACTTCGCCATCGTCGATTCGAATTCGCCCATTCCATCGCGAATTGCGGCCAGTCGAGCCGCATCGGTTACTCGGCCCCGCATGACCTGAACGAAACCCGCCTCGTCGGACCCGCCGCCGAGGAGCGTGACGATGTCGGTGCTGTCGGCGAACGACGGGGACTCTACGAATCGCTCCATCTCGGTCCACCACTCACCCTGTTCCGCCCGCTCGCTGTTTGCCCGCGCTGCGGCCTCGGATTCGAATCGGGCGACCACGATGAAGCGTCCATCGTCGGTAACGCCTTCGGTGGCACCGAGGTAACCCTTCGCACCCGGCCGCAGTTCGGTGTTCCACCGGTCGGATTGCCGTTGGAACCCTGCGCGATCCTTGACCTTGCCGGTAATGACTTGGATGAACATCGCTATCTCCCTTGAACAGTCTTGTAGTGTCTGTTCCCGGTCAGCGGTCAATCGTTACAACAAGGCGATTGCGATCAGTCTTCTTGCCATCGGCGGTACAGCGCGACCAGCTCAGTCCGCGCTTCGGGCTCGAGGGCTTCGGGTTCGATGCGACCGATGATCGAGAGCGTTTGGCGCATCTGATCGAGATACTCGCTGCAGTGAGGGCAGGCGGCGAGATGTGATTCGAAGCGAATACGGTCGCGCGTCGACAGGGCGTCCTCGAGATATGCGGTCACGAGCTCGACCGCCTGTCGGCAGACGATCGCTCGTCGGCGGATCCACATCTCCTAGCTCCTTCCTAGTTCGACTTCGGCCATGTTGCGGATGCGGGCGCGGCCGCGGTGCAACAACACTCTGAGGTTGCCCTCCGTGATGCCGAGTACGCCACACACTTCAGCCGATGGAAGGCCTTCGAGATCGCGCAACAGAACAGCTTGCCGTTGCGCTTCGGGCAGCGCGGCAAAGCATTCTTTCAGGCGGCCGAGCACCTGCCCCGCGGCGATGCGCTCGACCGCATCGTCGGCCCAGGGAACCGGCGGCGACGTCCACTCACCGTGTCGCCCGAATCGTTCCTCGGGCACAACCGGACCGTCACGGATGTCGACGGGCGTCTCCCTATGTTCACGGGTGCCGGCACGGCGACCGCAATTCGCGACGATGCTGAACAGCCAGGTGCGTAACGAGGATCGGCCTTCGAATTTTGCGATGCCACGCACGACGCCCAGCCACGCCTCTTGTGCGACTTCCTCGGCAACGGCGCGGCTCGGCACGAAGGTGGCCGCGAATCGCACCATCGGCGCGTGGTACTTGTCGACGAGGACCACGAACGCCGCCTCGTCGCCGGCGCGCAGCCGATCAACCAGCTCGCCGTCATCACCCACGGGCGAAGTGTAAGTCAATCCACCTGGACCGTTTCCGCTGTTGACGGCGGCGAAGTCTACGTGTACTTTCCACTTCGGTTAATTAACCGTTCGGATAAGAAGGATGCCATGGCGCTTGCGATCGCAGAGGACCGGCTCAGCGAGACCTTTGCCGCCCTGGCCAACTCGACCCGGCGAGCGATCTTGGCTCGCCTCGCCCAAGGCGAAGCGAACGTCAACGAGCTCGCCGAGCCGTTCGCGATGACGTTGCCCGCCATCTCGAAACACCTCAAGGTGCTCGAACGGGCCGGCTTGATCGTGCGGGGACACCGAGCGCAGTTCCGACCCTGCGCGCTCGATGCGACGCGGCTCGAGGAGATCGCGACGTGGGCCGAGCAGTACCGCCCGGTTTGGGAGGCTCGCTTCGACCGAATGGACGATTACATCCGGCAACTTCAACGAAAGACGGACGAACGCGATGGCTGACGACAATGCTCCCAAAGACGCCGTGTCGATCGAGCGCACCCTCGACGGACCGGCCGCGCTCATCTGGCAGATGTGGACCGAGCCTGAGCACTTCGCCGCGTGGTACGGCCCGGACGGTGCCACGGTCGTCGTTGTCCAGATGGACGTTCGCGTCGGCGGCACCCGACTGGTGCGCATGGAGGTGCAAACCCCGAATGGTGCGATGCAGATGTGGTTCACCGGCGAGTACCGCGAGGTCGTCGAGAACAAGCGACTCGTGTACACCGAGTCGATGTCCGACGAACACGGCAACGTATTGTCACCGACCGACGTCGGCATGCCCGAGGGGCACCCAACCACGACCGAGGTCATCGTCGAACTGGACAGCGACGGTGGTCGCACCAGAATGGTGCTCACTCATGCCGGCGTTCCCGGAGATTCCCCCGGCGCCGCGGGCTGGACGATGGCGTTCGACAAGCTTTCGCGCTACGTCGACACACAGCGCGGGGTGGGGCCGCGTCAAACTTCTAACTGACTTGCCGCACGTACTCATAAATCCGCCCCAGATCCCTGAAGCTGGCCGCGGCATAGACGCCCTCGGCCATCTCTGTCGCCTGGAGACTCGCCGTGACACACCCACGGGCCGCCGCGTCCTGAAGCAACTGGTTGGTGACCGCGGTCGCAATACCGCGCCGACGGGCTGATTCGAGTGTTCCTACATTGAAAATACCGCAGTCAGCGCCATGGTCGAATGTCATCGCCGTGGCGACGGGCTCATTCGCGACTCGAGCGACGACAACGTGGAACGCACCCGGATCGACGTCACGCAACAGTCCAGGTACACCGATGATCCGAACGTGTTCATGCAAATCAATCACAGAGATGTCGAACGCAGGCGGCGTTTCGGTGAGATCGTCGAGTGACCTCCCCATCGCGCGCGTGCTCTCTGCGAGCGTGTAGCCGCGTTCGAGTAGCTGGCGCGACATCAACACGCCACTCTCGTGCACCCACGCCGCGAATTGGTCGATCCCGACCGACGCATACGCCGCCTCCATGGCGTCGAGCGCGCGACGGCGATCGGATGCTCCGAGACCTATTTCGAGCACTGCGTTGTTGTATACCGCGCGTTCGGGTCCTGACGGAAACACCGCGGTGGTCACCCCCTCGTGGTGTTGCAAACTCGCATGCTCCGTTCCGCGCGCAATCTCCTCCCAACACGCAAGCAATGTGGCGAGGCCACGGGCGTAGAGTTCGGCGTCCGTCCAGATCATGACGCACCGGCCGCGGAGTGGCGCGCCGGGCTGCCGCGTCGCTCGTGGGCACTCGCGACGTAATAGCGAGCCTGCCTGGCGCGGTGCGCACACGACTCGTGGCAGAAACGCCGCGTGCGGTGATGTTGCACGAAGAACATCTCACAGTCGGGATGAGCACATCGACGTACCGATCCACTGCTCGGCCCGCAAAGAAACATGATGCACTCGGCCGCGAGCTGTGCCGCGAAGACGTCGAAGCGGTCGCCGGCGTACACCGTCATCGACCGCGGACCCACCGCATCGTCCCACTCGAGACGCGGCCGAAACGACGCCCGCGCGGCATAACGGTTGAGAGTTGCCACCTGCGTTCGAGCGATCACGCCGTCGTTCGCCACGACGTTCGACAGAATCACGTGGGCCGCGTCGCGCAGGTCTCTGACCGCTTCACTCTGCGCGTAGGTGAAGCGCCGGGGTAACGCCAGCGGGGATGCGGCGGGCGCCTGCTCGAACCACGCCGCTATCAGTTCGGGGGTCGCGAAGAAGTCGATGACGCCGGTGGCGTGTGAGTACAGCGTGTTCGCCAACTCCACCGGTAGCGGCTCGCCGAGAATGGGAAAGTTTGTCGTATCTGCGACAAGGGGCGTCACTGCGGAGCATCGTTTGGTTCGCCGGCGCGCGGTGTGCGCATGGTGCCCGTCGGGACAGGCGTCCACGCTTCGACGTCAAGCGCGCGTTGCAGAAGGATCATCGCGCCAGCCGGTTGACCGGCCGGATCGTCGAGGAATACAAACCGAACCGCAAACACCTCGGTCGACCCGTTCGCGAGGAGTACCGGGAGATGGAACGGCGCGGCGTCGGCCGTGCGCGGCCCACCTCCCATCGCCGCCGCGAAACCCGCGCGGTGCCGGTCGCGGTACTCGTGCGGCACGAGCAACTCGACATTGCGGCCGAGCATTTGCTCCGTCCCGTAGCCGATGAAGTCGACCGCTCCTCGATCCCAGATCGTGATGTGTCCTTGCGAGTCAGCTCCGATGGCAGCCAGCGTTGCCCGAACGGCTGATGTTGTGTCCATGCCCTGACGGTATCAGACAATATTTAGCGTCAGCACTCTTTTTGACCCGTGGCATGGTGGACAGTGCTCCGAGTGTGGAACTCAGGACGGACGCGCGTACGTCTCCGCGGCCTTGCTCTCGAACTCGTAGGCGACAAATGGCTCATTGCCGATCACCCAAGCGTCGTGGCCCGGCTCGATCACATAGGCATCGCCGGGACCGACGTCGCCCTCAACGCCGTCGTTGTGCACGATGTGCAACCGACCGCCGGTGACCACACCGACATGACGCACTTGACAGCTGTCTCCGCCCACGACTGGCTTGATGCACTGCGACCACTTCCAACCGGGCTGCGCGGTCAGTCGCCCTGCCTTGGTGGATCCGAGGTCGACTACCTCGACCCGGGTCTTGTCCGGTGTGCGGGTCTCATCGGGGCTGTCGAAACTCTTGATCGTAAGGTTCGCCATCGTCCTGCTCCTCAATGTCAATCTTGGTCGACGGGTATCCGTCG
>JBDTLT010000027.1:0-38558 GCA_039934635.1 Acidimicrobiales bacterium | reverse complement strand
AAGAAGTGCCCGACGTCAGCTACGAAGACGTCGGCGGCCTCGACAGCCAGATCGAACAGATCACCGACGCGGTCGAGCTGCCGTTTCTCCATGCCGACCTCTTCCTCGACTACCGCCTGCCGGCACCAAAGGGCATCTTGCTCTACGGCCCGCCGGGCTGCGGTAAGACGCTCATCGCCAAGGCGGTCGCCAATTCACTCGCCAAGAAGGTGGCCGAAAAGACCGGCGACCAGTCGGCGCGGAGCTACTTCCTCAACATCAAGGGCCCCGAGCTGCTCAACAAGTACGTCGGTGAGACCGAGCGCCAGATCCGGCTCGTGTTCCAACGGGCGCGCGAAAAGAGCGAGCAGGGCTGGCCGGTCATCGTGTTCTTCGACGAGATGGAGTCGCTGTTCCGCACACGCGGATCGGGCATCAGCTCTGATATCGAGTCGACGATCGTGCCGCAGTTACTGGCCGAGATCGACGGCGTCGAAGCGCTGCGCAACGTCATCGTCATCGGTGCGTCCAACCGCGAAGACCTCATCGACCCGGCCATCCTTCGGCCCGGCCGCCTCGACGTCAAGATCAAGATCGAACGCCCCGACGCCACATCGGCGGTGCAGATCTTCGGCCGCTACCTCACGCCTGATCTGCCGCTCGACGAGGGTCTCGTGGCCACGCTCGGCGGCGGCGACCGCAACAAGTGCGTGCAGGCCATGATCGAGGCCACCGTCGCCGAGATGTACCGCGAAGACCCGTCCAATCAGTTCCTCGAGGTCACCTACCAAAACGGCGAAAAGCAGATCCTCTACTTCAAAGACTTCTCGTCGGGCGCCATGATCGAAAACGTTGTGCGCCGCGCCAAGAAGCTGGCGATCAAGCGTCAGCTGGCGGGCGGCAATCGGGGCATTCGCACCGAAGACCTCATCGCGTCGATCCACCAGGAATACAAAGAGCACGAAGATCTGCCCAACACGACCAATCCCGACGATTGGGCCAAGATCTCCGGCCAAAAGGGCGAGCGCATCGTCTACATCCGCACGCTCGTGCACAAAGACGACGACACTGCCGTCGGTGGTCGCGCAATCGAGCGCGTCGGCACCGGTCAATACCTCTAGCCATCCATCAGCGAGCGAGTACGCAAGATCCCATGGCGATTCCGAAGACACTGGGCATCGAAACCGAATTCGGCATCTGGCATCGGGGCACCGACGAGTCCAACCACATCGCGGCGTCGTCGTTGCTCATCAATGCCTACCTCTACGAGCTCTCCGGGTCCGGCGGGGCCAAGCCCAAGGTCGGGTGGGACTTCGAAGACGAATCGCCGGCGAACGACGCCCGTGGCTACACGCCGCTCGACGCGCTGCCGCCCGAGGTCGAGACCCACCTCGTCAACGCCGTGCTCACCAACGGTGCTCGCTACTACGTAGACCATGCACACCCTGAGCTGTCGACGCCCGAGTGTGCCGACGCGCTGTCGGTGGTGCGCTTCGACAAATCAGCCGAACTGATCGTGCAGCGTTCGATGAACGCGGCGCGAAAGATCCTGCCCCCCGGGCAGGAGCTGGTCGTCTACAAGAACAACAGCGACGGCAAGGGCAACAGCTACGGCTGCCACGAGAACTACCTCATGGACCGGCACACGCCGTTCGGACGCATCGTCACCCACGCCACTGCGCATTTCGTGAGTCGGCAGATCTTCACCGGCGCCGGCAAGGTCGGCACCGAGGCGCACGGCCTCACGGCCGCCGACGTGCCCTTCCAGCTGACACAGCGCGCCGATTTCTTCGAAGAAGAAGTCGGCCTCGAGACCACGCTCAAGCGGCCGATCATCAACACGCGCGACGAGCCGCACGCGGACCCGCAGAAATACCGGCGACTTCACGTGATCGTCGGCGATGCCAACTTGTCCGAGGTCGCCACCTTCCTCAAGGTGGGCACGACCGCATTCGTGCTGACCATGGTCGAAGACGATTTCTTGCCCCGCGACTTCGTGCTGGCGGCGCCCGTGCAGGCATTGCGCCAGGTGTCCTACGACCTGACGCTCGGCCTTCCGCTGCGTTTGGCCGACGGCACCACTGTGACAGCACTCGACATGCAGTGGGAGCTCTACGAACAGGCCCGCAAGTACGCCGACGAGCGCGGCACCGAAAACGTCGGTGGCGACGTGGCGCTCGCCGTGCTCGATCGCTGGGAATCTGTCCTCGGCGTGCTCGAGGACGACCCGATGAAGCTCAGCGACCAGATCGACTGGGTCGCCAAGTACCACTTGGTCACGGCGTATCGCGAGCGCCACGGAATCGGTTGGGACGACGCCCGGCTGCAGGCCATCGACCTGCAGTACCACGACATGCGGCCCGACAAGTCGTTGTTCAAGCGCCTCCCGATGCAGCGTCTCGTCGACGACGACGCCGTGCGCAGCGGCACCTATGACCCGCCCGTCGACACTCGGGCCTACTTCCGGGGCGAGTGCCTGCGCCGCTGGCCCGACGACATCGTGGCCGCCAACTGGGACTCACTGGTCTTCGACATCGGTGTCGAGCCACTACGGCGCGTGCCGATGATGGAGCCCCTGCGCGGCACCAAGGCGCATGTCGGTGCGCTCTTCGACTCATGCCGCACTCCCGCCGAACTCCTCGATCGATTGAGTAGCTGACAGCAATCCCCGGGGTACGCTGTCGTATCCGGTGCCGGTGGTACGCCCCGGTCCTGCGAGCACGATGACCTGACGGAGGAACCCGATGGCCGAACGAGAGCAAGTCCGTAAGCCGGCACCCGCCCGGCGCGAAGAAGAAGTCACCGAAGCGCCTGCGACGTCCGACAGCGCGGAAAAGATCAAGGCCGAACTCGACGATCTCCTCGATGAGATCGACGAGGTACTCGAGTCCAACGCCGAGGACTTCGTGAAGTCCTATATCCAAAAGGGCGGCGAGTAGCCGATAGCCTCCGCGGACGTGAACGTTCCGTTGTTTCCCCCTGGCGACGACCCAGGTCCAAGTTTCGTCAGATTGCTCCACCGAGTGGGCGACTTCCCCGAGGTTCCTTCCGGGCCTGTCATCGACGTCCCGCACGGCACAACCGTCGTCGCGTTGCGCTACGGCGATGGTGTCCTCATGGCCGGCGACCGCCGCGCCACGTCGGGCAACCTCATCTCGCACCGAGCCATGGAAAAGGTCTTTCCCGCCGATTCGCATTCCGTCGTCGGCATCGCCGGCGCCGCGGGTCCGGCCGTCGAGATGGTGCGGTTGTTCCAACTGCAACTCGAGCACTACGAAAAGGTCGAAGGCACGAGGCTCTCCCTCGAAGGTAAGGCCAACCAGCTCAGCGGCATGATCCGGGGCAACCTCCCCGCGGCGATGCAAGGCCTCGTCGTCGTGCCACTGTTCGCCGGTTACGACGAAAAGCGCGGCAGCGGCCGGCTGTTCGAATACGACGTCACCGGCGGCCGCTACGAAGAGCGTGACTACGCCGCGACCGGTTCGGGCAGTCTTCACGGTGGCACCGTGATCAAGCTCGGCTTTCGCGACAATCTGAGCCGCGACGAGTCGATCGACCTCGCCATCAAAGCCCTGTTCCATGCCGCCGACGAAGACTCGGCCACCGGTGGCCCCGACCTCATGCGGGGCATCTTCCCCGTCGTCGCCACCGTCGACCGCGACGGCTTTCGCCGGGTCGACGATGACGAGCTCGCACGGCGCACCACCGAGTTACTCGAAGAACTCCGCTCGCAGAGGGGAGGTCTGCCGCGATGACGATGCCCTATTACGTCGCCCCCGAACAGGCCATGAAGGACAAGGCCGACTTCGCCCGCAAGGGCATCGCCCGGGGTCGCAGCGCAGTGGTGCTGACCTTCGACGACGGTGTCTTGCTGTGCGCCGAAAACCCGTCGAGCACGCTGCGCAAGCTCGCCGAGATCTACGACCGCATCGCATTCGCCGGTGTCGGCAAGTTCAACGAGTTCGATCAGTTGCGCATCGCCGGCATCCGCCATGCTGATCTCAAGGGCTATTCCTACAGCCGCGAAGACGTCGACGCCCGCAGCCTGGCCAACCAGTACGCGCAGATCCTCGGCCAGATCTTCACCCACGAGATGAAGCCGATGGAGGTCGAGATCGTCGTCGCCGAGATCGGCGACGAGCCGAGCCGCGACCAGTTGTTCCACATTCGTTATGACGGCACGGTGATCGACGAGACCCGTTTCATCGTCATCGGCGGCGATTCCGATACCATCGCCGGGCGCCTGACGGCGAGCTACGAACCCCTCAAATCGCTCGACGACGCACTGTGTATCGCCGTGCAGGCGCTCAGCGGCCCCGACCGCGTACTGCCCGCCGAAGAGCTCGAGGTCGCCTACCTGTCCCGTTCGAATGGGCGCCGAGCGTTTCGCCGCCTCGCCGACGATCGGGTGCGACAAGCCCTCTCGACGATCCCTGTGGAGCCAGCAACCGAAGGGGGTGGCTCCACACCCGCCGTCTGACGGGTACCGTGGAGCGCGATGGACCGGCGAATATTCGGTATCGAGAACGAGTACGGGGTCACTTGTACGCTGCGCGGTCAACGCCGGCTCAGCCCCGACGAGGTGGCTCGCTACCTGTTTCGCCGCGTGGTCTCATGGGGCCGCAGCTCCAACGTCTTTCTCGCCAACGGCGCTCGGCTCTACCTCGACGTGGGTTCGCATCCCGAATACGCCACGCCCGAGTGTGATTCGATCTATGACCTGGTCGCTCACGACAAAGCGGGCGAGCGCATTCTCGAAAACCTGCTGTCGGCGGCCGAGCAGCGGCTGCGTGAAGAAGGCATCCGCGGCGACATCTTCTTGTTCAAGAACAACACCGACTCCGCGGGCAACAGCTACGGCTGTCACGAGAACTATCTGACGAGCCGGCGCGACGACCTGTCGTCGTACGCCGAGGTGCTCATCCCGTTCCTCGTCTCTCGCCAGATCTACGCCGGCGCGGGCAAGGTGCTGCAAACCGCTCGCGGCGCGATGTACTGCATCGCGCAGCGAGCGGAGCACATCTGGGAAGGCGTGTCGTCGGCAACCACGCGCTCACGACCGATCATCAACACCCGCGACGAACCCCATGCCGATGCCGAGCGCTACCGCCGGTTGCACGTCATCGTCGGCGACTCCAACATGAGCGAGTACTCCACCTTCCTCAAGGTCGGCGCGGCGTCGCTCTTGTTGCGCATGCTCGAAGATCCCAAGGTCGTGTTGCGCGACATGACGCTCGAAAATCCGATTCGGGCCATTCGCGAGATCAGCCATGACCTCACCTGCCGCCGGCGTGTCCGCCTCGCCAACGGCCGCGAAGCGAGCGCACTCGAGATCCAGAGCGAGTATCTCAATCGCGCCATGCGCTACGGCGATCACCACGAACTGTCGACTCTCGAAAAGCAAGCGCTCACGATGTGGGAGCACTGCTTGGTACAGATCGAAAAAGATCCGCTGACCCTCGATCGCGAGGTCGACTGGGTGATCAAGTACAAGCTGATCGAGGCCTACCGCGAACGGCATGGGCTGGCACTCGCCGATCCGCGTGTCGCGTTGGTCGATCTGCAATATCACGACGTAAACCGCTCACGCGGCCTCTACTACCGCATGCAAAAGCGAGGGCTCGTCGAACGCATCGTCACCGACGACGACATCGCGCACGCGGTCGAGTACCCACCCGAGACCACTCGGGCGCGGCTGCGGGGCGAGTTCATCCGGCGGGCCAAAGAGCGCAAGCGCGACTACACCGTCGATTGGGTGCATCTCAAGCTCAACGACCAAGCGCAACGCACCGTGCTTTGCAAGGACCCCTTCAAAGCTCATGATGAGCGCGTCGAAAAGCTCATCGCCAGCCTCTGATTCGGCGGCGCAGATCCTCGACGATCAGAGATGACGAAACTCGAGCGGCTGCTCAATCTCACCGCGGCATTGATCAACGCGGTCGTGCCGCTGACGGCGGAGGAGATTCGCGAGCAAGTCGGCGGCTACGGCGGCACCGAGGGTGCCAGTGACACGTCTTTTCGGCGAGCGTTCGAGCGCGACAAAGACGAACTGCGCGAGATGGGCATCCCCATCTCGGTCGTCTTCGTGCCCGGTACCGACCCGCCGCTCACCGGCTATCGCATCGACGCCCGCGAGTACGCGGGTGCGGTGCCCGAGTTGACGCCCGATGAACTCGCGACCCTGCACCTCGCCGCGAGTCTCGTGCGCGTCAAGGGGCTGCCGACCGACGCCGCATTTTGGAAGTTCGGTGGCGCGCCGACCGAACGCTCCGAAGGTGAACCGATCGTCGACCTGCCGACCGACGCCGGTGTAGGACCGTTGTTTCGGGCGGTGGCCGATCGCCGTGTCGCCCAATTTCGCTACAACGAACAGGACCGGGTCCTCGAGCCGCAACGGTTGCTGTTCAATCGCGGGCACTGGTACGTGTCGGGCTTCGACCGCGGGCGTCAGGACGAACGCATCTTTCGCGTCGATCGCATCGACGGCGAGATCACGACGGGGGAGCGGGGTGGGTTTGCTCCCAGGCCCTCATCGCGCACCGAGCCGATTGTGCGGGCGTGGGAACTCGGCGACAGCGATCCGGTCGACGCGCACATACTCGTCGATGCCGATCAAGCGATCTGGGCATCTCATCACGTTGGCTCAGAGGCCATCACCGAAACACGAGCCGACGGCGCGGTGGTGTTGTCACTGACGGTGCGCAATCGCGACGCGTTCCGGTCGTTCGTGCTGTCGTTTCTCGAACATGCCGAGGTGCTCGATCCACCCGAACTGCGCGCCGACATTGTCGCGTGGCTGGGGGCGATGGCGTCATGAGCGGTCGCTTTTCGGCAGCCGAGCGGTTGACCCGCCTCTTGTCGGTGATCCCGTGGGTGGCCCGCCACGGCGGCACGTCGCTCGACGAGATCTCGCGCAAGTTCGCATACCCCAAGAGCGATCTCGTCGGCGATCTCACCGATGTCGTGCACTTCGTCGGCGTGCCGCCCTACACGCCCGACACGATGATCGAGGTGACGATCGAGAACGAGCGGGTCTGGATTCGCTACGCCGACTACTTCAACCGGCCGATGCGTCTCCATCCCGGCGAAGCATTCGCGTTGCTGAGCGCGGGTCGCCTCATGCTCGACGTGATGGGCGATGACAACGACAGCAGCGGTCCGCTGCTCTCGGCGCTGACCAAGCTGGGTACGGCACTCGGCGACCCCGATGCCCTCGAGATCCGGCTCGGCGACGCGCCCGAAGAGACGATGTCGATCCTGCGCGGCGCGAGCGTTACGCACCATCAGGTGCACATCGACTACTACTCGTATGGCCGCGATCAACGCACCGAACGCACCATCGATCCCGCGCGCTTCTTCTCCGACGATGGTCAGTGGTATGTGGCGGGCTACTGCCATCTGGCGGGCGCCGATCGCGTATTTCGGGTCGATCGCATTCGCAAAGCAACGTTGCTCGACACCGTGTTCGACCGGCCGACCGAAGCCCCGGGACTGCAACTGCTCGATCCCGCGGCAGGGGTTCCCCGTGTCACCCTCGAAGTGTCGCCCGGCGCCCGCTGGGTACTCGATCAGTATCCCCACGACACGACCACCGAACTGCCGGACGGTTGGGCTCGGCTCACGTTGCCGGTCGCGGCGCGCCCGTGGATCGAACGTCTGCTCGTGCGCCTCGGGCCCGAAGTTCGCGTCGTCGATGCGCCGGAAGACCTCGGGACTGCCGGGCGAAACGCTGCTGCGGCACGTATCCTCGCTCGGTACGGCAGATGACGCGCGATTCGACCGCGCGATAAGACCAGTCCACCAAGGCCGCTCGTGAACGACACTCCCCCCGAAGGATCACCCGGTCTCGACGACCCCCAGTGGGTCGACAAGATCCTCGCCCGGGCGCGCCAGCGCACAGAGCGGCCCGAGCCCGCAGTCGCCGCGCCGGTAGTTCGTCCCGCGGCCGCGCACACCGACAAGCCGGCGACGCAGGCACCGACCTTCAACGCGCCGCTCGTGACGTCGAGTCCGCCCGTCGGTCCCTTCGTCGACAGCGAAGGCAACGATCGTGACAATGCCTTCGTGCAGTACGCGCCGGCCGACGCGGGGACCCCACTCGAACCCGATGACGACAGCTCCTCCAACGATTCGTTGCGCGGTTGGATCGAATGGTTCGCCGTAGCGCTCGGTGCAGTGCTCGTCGCGCTGGTGATTCGCGCCTTCGTGCTGCAGGCGTTCTACATCCCGTCAGAGTCGATGGAACCGACACTGCACAAGAACGACCGCATCATGGTCAACAAGCTCAGCTATCACCTCCACGATGTCCGTCGCGGCGATCTCATCGTGTTCAAGCGACCACCCAACATGGCATCGAGCGAGATCAACGATCTGATCAAGCGTGTCATCGCGCTGCCCGACGAAACCATCGAATTGCGCGGCAGCGACATCTACATCGACGACCAGAAGCTCACCGAGCCGTACCTCGTCGACGGCACGCCGACGGTCAACCTCGGCTGGGTGACGGGTTGCGCCAACCCGTCGACCGAGCGCAACAAATGCCTCGTGCCACCGGGCCACGTCTTCGTGATGGGCGACAATCGAACGCATTCGTCCGATGGACGTGTCTTCGGTCCGATCGACGAAGACCTCATCGTCGGCCGCGCGTTCGTGCGCATCTGGCCGCCGAGCAAACTCGGTTTCTTGTAATAGCTCAGTCTTCGGGAAAGAATTTTGCGATCACGCCGACCATGCGATCGGTGTGGTCGCTGAAGACGCCGTCGATGCCCATGTCGACCACCTCGTCGAGTTGACGCTCGAATTGTGCGTCCCACGCGAGCGTGTAGCGCTCGAAGCGATGGAACAGCGTGGTGAGGCCGCCGTTCCAGTCGCTCACGTGCAGGTTGACCGCATCGATGCCCGCCTCGGCGAGTTGCGCGGCACGCCGTTCGGCGCCGTCTTTCATCAGCCGTAGCCGCGTCGAATCGACGAGCTTGATGTCGGGGTCGAGTTCTCGCCAGGAGGCCACCAACCGCCAG
Organism: Acidimicrobiales bacterium; assembly: GCA_039934635.1. Taxonomy (GTDB): domain Bacteria; phylum Actinomycetota; class Acidimicrobiia; order Acidimicrobiales; family WLNW01; genus DATLFA01. The sequence continues at coordinate 29,562 of JBDTLT010000027.1, read as the reverse complement.
TCGTGGTGACACACCCACAGCCGATCCGTCGCGCGATAACGCTGCGCAATCGCGACGACGGCCTCGATCGCCGCCGGGTCCTTGATGTCGAGCGCGAGGTCGTAGTCGGTACCGCACGCGAGGTAGAGCTCATCGAGGGTCGGGATGTGACCGGGCACCCGGGAGCGCTCGAAATGAAAGAGCGGGCGCTTGCGCATTCGACCGACGACACCGTCGTGATCGAGCACCACGTGGCCGTCACGGGTCAGCCACGCGTCGCTCTCGAGGCCCGTCGCACCCAAACGACGGGCCAACAGGAACGATTCGAGGGTGTTTTCTCGCGCGTGCGCCTTGGCCCCGCGGTGGGCGAAACCGATGGGCGGCACACGGAGGGCGGGGAGGCGAGTGGACACGGGGATTCATCATCCTCAACTGGTCAAGTCAGCGCAACGTGGGCCGACTGAGTCATGTGGATCATCACGAGGAGTACTACGGCCTACACAAAGGCCAGGGAACAACAGGGAGTAACGGGAAAGGTCCTATCGACTCACTCAAGCGCCTCTTCAGCCATGCCGATGCTTCGCGGTACCTAGAGGGAAGAGGACGGTTCCGGATGGCTACGATCCGTGCAAGTTGCCCGACGTGCGGTGACGTCGAGTTGACCACTGCGGACGTGCGCGTGCGTGTATGTCTCAACGACAACCATGGCGACTATCGATTCCGTTGCCCGATCTGCCACTTCACGGTGGTGAAAGGCGCAGAGGCCCGCACGATCGACCTACTGGTCGCCTCGGGTGTCGCGATGGATACCTGGACGTTGCCCGCCGAACTCGGTGAGCAGCATCGAGGGGCGCCGATCAGCCACGACGACCTGCTCGACTTCCACGTCCTGCTGAGCGACGAGGTCCTGCTCGAAGAGGCCATGCAGGCACTGCTCAACCGCTGAGCTTCCCGCTCTGACGGCCGCTCGGGCCCAGGCGAGCTAACGTCGCCCACGATGCTTGTCGTGGTCGGACTGCTCGGCACCCTCTGTGTGAGCGTGGTCGTGATAGCCGTGGCGCAACGCAGCGTCCTTGGCCACGCGGAAGTGCTGCGAGTAAGGGCCGCCAAGCTGGTGCGGCTCTCCGTCGCCGTCGACGACTTGCACCACGAGACCACCCATGTGGTGCCGGCCTACCGCGGCGCCGCGACCCGTGCCCGCACGTTGCGGCGACCCGAAGATCCGGAGAGCGGCCGGTAGACTGCGCCGCCTATGGGCAATCTTGGTGGCGGTGAAGTCCTCGTCATCATGCTGGTTGCGTTGCTCGTCCTCGGCCCGGCCAAGCTGCCCGACGCGGCCCGCCAACTCGGCAAGGCCGTCGCGGAGTTCCGCAAGGTCTCCGGCGGCTTTCAGCGAGAATTGCGGGCCGCACTCGAAGTCGAGCCCGAGCCCACGCCGACCGCGCAGGTTCCGAGCGGGCTGCCGGTGAAAGACGACGTCGCCGCTACAGCCGAAGCCCCTACCCCCGCCGACGTCGCCGCTACAGCCGAAGCCCCGCCCGAGGTCAAGGTCGACACACCACCGGCCCACCACACCGACCCCACCTCGTAACGAGAGCCCATGAGCGCCGAACTCGAACACGGGCGAATGACCCTGATCGAGCACTTGACCGAACTGCGTACGAGGCTCGTGCGCAGCCTCGTGGCCGTCGGCGTCGGCGCCACGGTGTGTTGGATCTTCTATGACCGCATCTTCAATTTCTTGCTGAAGCCCTATTGCAAGGCCCTTCCCGAGGTCGCGGACGGCGACACGAGCACGTTGCTCACCCGCAGCAACTGCGGGTTGCTCGTCACCAATCCACTCGAGGGCTTTGGCCTGCGCACCACGATCGCTCTGTATGGGGGCATTGCGCTGGCCATGCCGATCATCTTGTGGCAGGTGTGGCGCTTTGTCGCTCCCGGCCTCTACAAGCACGAGCGCCGTTACGCCGTGCCGTTCGTCGTCCTCGGCGCCATGTTGTTCTGTCTCGGCAGCGCGTTGGCCTATTGGACGATCCCGAAGGCACTCGACTTCTTGATCAATATCGGCGGACCTGATCTGATCACGGTGTACTCGGCCAAGCCCTACCTGAGCCTCATCATCAAGATGATGGTCGCGTTCGGTCTCGGCTTCGAGTTCCCGTTGTTATTGGCGTTCTTACAGATGATCGGCATCGTCACGCCCAAGGGCTTGGGAAAAGCGCGCCGTTACGCGGCCGTCGGCATCACGGTGCTCGTTGCCGTGATCACACCGTCGGGCGATCCGATCAGCTTGTGTGTGCTCGCCGGCCCGATGTACCTCTTCTACGAAGGTTCGATCATCTTCGGCAAGATCTGGCTACGGCGACGCGCTCGCCGGCCGGCCGTGGCGACCGCTGCCTGACGTGCACCGCGATCCGCCGGGCTTCGACTACGACTTCGTACTCGATCGATTCCAGATCGAAGCGATCGCCGCGCTCGACGCAGGCGAATCCGTACTCGTCGCCGCACCGACGGGCAGCGGCAAGACCGTCGTGGCCGAGCACGCGATCGTCGACGCACTCGCCCATGGCCAGCGGGCGTTCTACACCGCGCCGATAAAGGCACTGTCGAATCAGAAGTACCGCGATCTGGTCGCGCGCCATGGGGTCGCGAGTGTCGGTCTGCTCACTGGCGACAACGCGGTCAACCCCGACGCGGCCATCGTGGTGATGACGACCGAAGTCCTGCGCAACATGATCTATGCCGGTTCACACGCCCTCGGCGGTCTGCGCTACGTGATCCTCGACGAAGTGCACTACCTGCAGGACACCTACCGCGGCTCGGTGTGGGAAGAGGTGATCATCCACCTGCCGCGCGCAACCCGGCTGGTCTGTCTCTCGGCCACCGTGTCCAACGCGACCGAACTCGGCGAATGGCTCACTGCTGTCCGCGGGCCGACGACAGTGGTCGTCGAGACGCGCCGTCCCGTCGAGCTCATCAACTTGTACATGGCGGCCGATCGCTTCTCCGACCAACTGCACCTCATACCGACGTTGCTCGACGACCGACCCAATCCCGAAGGCCAACGCTTCACGGCGTTCGACCCCCGCCGGTCGCGCCACGACTCCGACCATCAGATGTCCCGGCGCGACCGCGGGCGTCCCCGGCAGCCCTTCGCCACGCCGTGGCGCGTCGATGTCGTCGAGCGACTCGCAGCCGAAGATCTGCTGCCGGCGATCTATTTCATCTTCAGCCGCGCCGCGTGCGACGATGCGGTGCGTTTCTGTGTCAACGCGCACCTCCGGCTCACGCAACCGGTCGAGCGTGAACAGATCCGCGCCATCGTCGAAGAACGCACCGCGACGCTCACCGACAGCGATCTCGACGTACTGAACTACGACGCGTGGCTCGAAGGCCTCGAGCGCGGATTTGCCGCACATCACGCGGGGATGGTGCCGCCGTTCAAAGAAGCCGTCGAGGTGTTGTTCACCGCCGGTCTCGTCAAGGTGGTATTCGCCACCGAGACCCTCGCGCTCGGCATCAACATGCCCGCCCGCACGGTCGTGATCGAAAAGCTGACCAAGTTCACCGGTGAAACACATGAGTTCCTGACTGCCGGCGAATACACCCAACTCACGGGGCGCGCCGGCCGTCGCGGTATCGACGAGCGCGGTCACGCGGTGGTGCTGTGGTCGCCGTTCGCCACGTTCCAACAAGTGGCAGACCTCGCGCTCAGCCGCTCGTTCGTGCTTCGGTCGTCGTTTCGGCCGACCTACAACATGGCGGCCAACCTCGTACGCCGCTACGACGCCGCGCACGCGCACACCCTGCTCAACCGATCGTTCGCCCAGTTCCAAACCGATCGGGCAGTGGTGTTGCACGAAGAGCGCATCATGCGGCGCCGCAGCGACATCGTCCGCTTGCAAGAGTTGCTCGACAGCAGCGGCGGCGCGACACCACTCGAAGATGGCGATGACCACCCCGAGCGATCGCTCGCCGACGATGTTGCCGCCCTGCGGCCCGGCGATGTCCTCGCGGTGCCGAGCAACGGCGAGCGGGCGGCGGTCTTGTCGGTGGCGCAACGCAAACGGGGCACGGTGCGGGTGCGCCTTATCACCGCCACCGACATCGTCACCTCACTGTCCGACGCCGACTTCGACGAACCGCCGGTGGTCGTGGGGTCCATCGAGCTTCCCGTCCCGTTCGCGCCGGGCAACCGCGCGTTCCAACACGAGGTCGCCCTGCGCGTACGCCGCGCCCGACCCACCGGACCGTCGACGCGCCGCGCGGCAGCACAACGCGCCCGAGCCCAGCGTCAATCGTCCGATCAGCGCCGCCTGCAACGCGCCGCCGAGCAACTCCGTCGCGCCGAGCGCGAAGTCGCGGACCTCGAACGGCGCATCGCGACACGCGGCGAGTCGCTCGCGCGCAGATTCGACGACGTGCTCGGGGTGCTCGCGTCGCGGGGTTTCGTCGATGGGTGGGCACTCACGCCCAAAGGCGAGCTGCTCGTGCGCATCTTCCACGAGAGCGATCTGCTCATCGCAGAGACGATCGCCGCGGGCCTGTTCGACGGCCTCGACGTCGCGTCGTTCGCGGGCATCGCTTCGGCGTTCGTCTACGAGCACCGTTCTCCCACGCCGCCCCCCGCGCCCTGGTTCCCGAACAAGGCGATGAAGGACCGGTTCGACGCGCTGTTGCGCATCGCCGACGCCCTCAATGCGCACGAGATCGCGGCGCGCTTGCCACCCACGCGACGCCCGGATGCCACCTTCTTCGCCCTCGCTCACGCGTGGGCCGCCGGCGAATCGCTCGAGCGCGTGCTCGAAGACGAAGACCTGTCGGGTGGTGACTTCGTACGCACCACGAAGCAACTCATCGACGTGCTGCGACAACTCGGCGACACCGCGTTGTCGCCGGCGACTGCCCGCACGGCACGCGCGGCGGCCGACGCGCTCTCGCACGGTGTCGTGGCCATCTCGGGTGCGATCGACGAGACCGACACTGTCGTTCCGTCGACGCCGTCATCATGAGCGTGCGCCGCAACGAAGACTGGGGCGACCTCGCCAAGATGCCGGCCGCCACCGTTGTCGCGGCAAGCGATCGCGAAGTCGGCCTCCTCGTCGAACGCGCCTGGAACGACAACGCGGCGTTGCCGGAGGTCGGATTGGCCGGTGGCGATCTGCGGCGGGCGCTCGGCGGCCGCCGCAACGCGCGGCACCTCCAGGGCGATGACGAGGTACTCGTCGCGATGGTCGATGTCGGATCAGTGATCATCGACGGTCGACGATTCGCATTCGTCGCGCAGGTCATCGCACGGTCGCGCGGCTGGACCAGCCCGGTGTTCGCCGTCATGAACAGCGAATGGCTCGGTGATTGGATCGTGGCCCCACGAGCGCATCCCGGTGACGGCTACTTCGATCTCGTCGAAGCCCGCTTGTCGCTCGGTGACCGCCTCAAAGCGCGCCGCCGCCTACCGACCGGCACGCATGTGCCGCATCCCGCGATAAAGATGCGCAAGATCACTACTGCCGAGGTCAGATTCGGCGCGACACGAACGATCTACGTCGACGGCGAGCCGGTCGGCGAGGCAACGGCGATGCAGATCGAGTGTCACCGCGAAGCGCTGCGCGTGTACGTGTAACCTGCACCGATGGACCGCAAGACCGCGAAACAAACGGTAATCGCCGATATCGATCGCCGTGCCGACGACCTGCTGCGCGTGTCGCGCGAGATTCACGCACATCCCGAGCTCGCTTACGAAGAACACTTCGCCCACGACATCTTGACCGCGGCCATCGCTGCGGCGGGGCTACCCGTCACGTCTCATGCCTACGGGCTCGACACCGCGTTCGTATCGGTCAGCGGTCGCGATGACGGGCCGCTCGTCGCGGTGCTCTGCGAGTACGACGCGCTGCCGGGCATCGGGCACGCGTGTGGTCACAACATCATCGCGGCGGCCGGGCTCGGCGCCGGGTTGGCGGCCGCCGCAGTCGCCGACGCGCTCGGCGGGCGCGTGATGATTCTCGGCACGCCCGCCGAAGAGGGTGGCGGGGGCAAGCAAAAGCTCATCGATGCCGGTGCGTTCGAGGGCGTGGTGGCCGCGATGATGGTGCACCCCGCCAGCAGCGACCTGCCCACGATGGAAGCGATCGCGATTCATCAGCTGACCGTGCGTTACTTCGGGCGCGCGGCCCACGCCGCCGCGTCACCGTGGCAAGGCACCAACGCGCTCGACGCCGCTGTGCTCGGTTATATGAACGTCGCGGCGTTGCGGCAACACATCCTGCCGAGCGAGCGCATCCACGGCGTGTTCCTGCGCGCCGGCGACAAGCCCAACATCGTCCCCGACTATGCCGAAGCGTTCTGGTACGTGCGCTCCAAGAACCTGCGCACCATCGAGCCGCTCAAGGCCAGGGTCCTGGCCGCGCTCGAGGCCGGCGCGCGGGCGACGGGCTGCACGTTCGAGCACGAGTGGGGTGACATCCCGTATGCCGACATGGTCGACAATGCGCCGTTGCTCGGGCTGTACACCGCCAACGCCGAGCAGCTCGGCCGGGTCGTCGTCGAGGCGGACGAAGACACCGCCGTGATCGGCTCGACCGACATGGGCAACGTCAGCTATTCGGTGCCGGCCATCCATCCGATGATCAAGGCGGCCCCGGTGGGGTGCGCCATCCACACCAAGGATTTCGCCGTCCACGCAGCGTCCCCCCTTGGTGACCAGGCAGTTCTCGACGGCGCCAAGGCCATGGCCATGACCGTCGTCGACCTCTGGCTGCAGCCGGCCGCCCGCGACGCGGCGCGGGTGGCCTTCGACACCGCCATGCAGCCGCGGTAGCAGGCCCGAGCACCCTCCTCGTTCAGTCCGCCGGAGCGGAGGTCCCAGCCAATAGGCTCACCCGTCGTGACCGTCTACGTCGCCGAGGAATTCACGCCCGACGAGGCCGACGTCCTGCGGCGCTACTTCACCAATCTCGACCAACCCGTCTTCGCGTTGGTGAACCTGCCCGAGGTGGTCAAGGGCGCGCTGTTCGCCCGCTATTCGCGTTCGCCGCTGTCCCTGCGGCGGTTGTTCCTCAAAGAGTTCGTGGGCGATCTCGACATCTCGGGCGACGAGACCATCGACGCGACCGTCGGCCTGCGCCGGGCCGAAGAACTCTACGATCGCGTCTTCTTCGAATACGGCGACGACAGCGTCGCCCAGTTGGGCGGCGTGCACCTCGCGTGCGAACAAGCTTCCAACCTGTTGACAAAGGTGCTCGAGTGGGGCCGGCTCATGTCGTACCTCGAGCAGTCGACGCGCTACATCCGCTACGACCAACGCCTCGGTGGCCGCTACCGCTATTACCGCGACCCCACGCTGCTGCGCTCTCACTTCGGTACTCGCTACGTCGGCGAGATGGACCGCATGTTCGACACCTATTCGGCGCTCGTGCCGAAGATGGAGCATTTCTTCCGCAGCCATATCCCAAAGCAGCCCGGCGATCCCGACACCGTCTATCGCCCGGCGGTCCGGGCCAAGGCGCTCGACACCGTGCGCGGCATATTGCCCGCGGCATCGCTGTCCAACGTCGGCATCTACGGCACCGGCCAAGGCTACGAATCGCTGCTGTTGCGTATGCGGTCCCATCCGCTCCCCGAGGCGCGCACCTACTCCGATCTGATGTTGAGCGAACTGCGCAAGGTCATCCCGTCGTTCTTGAAGCGCGTCGACCTCGACGATCGCGGCGTCGCCCACAGCGCGTACTTCTCCGATACCCGCGACGCCGTCGAGGCGCTCGCGGCGCAACTGTTCCCCGTGACCGAAGCGCCGCTCGACGCGCCGATCGTCGATCTCGTCGATTGGGACCCCGACGCCGAGACCAAGCTCGTCGCCAGCATGCTGTATCCCTACAGCCACCAACCCGAGGCGATCATCGAAGCGAGAGTACGGGCCATGTCGCTGCAGGACCGCCTCGACGTCATGCGGGCCTACCTCGGCCGTCGCGAGAACCGGCGGCACCGTCCCGGTCGAGCGCTCGAGCGGCCGATGTACCGCTTCGACATCCTGGCCGACTACGGCGCGTTCCGCGACCTGCAGCGCCACCGGCTGCTGACGATCGAATGGCAGCGGCTCAGCCCTGTCCACAGCTTCACCCGCCCCGAGGCCATCGACCTCGCGGGGGAGCGCTCGGCCTTCGACGAGGCGATGCACCGATCGGCGGCCCTCTACGAGTTGCTGGCCCCCGACTTTCCCCACCAGGCGTCCTACGCCGTCTCGTTGGCCTACAAGATCCGCTTCGTCATGCACGTCAACGCCCGCGAGGCGATGCACATGCTCGAGTTGCGATCAGGCCCGCAGGGTCATCCGGCGTATCGCGATGTCGCGCAGCGGATGCATCGTCTGATCGCCGACAAGGCCGGCCATCGAGTGATCGCCGAGATGATGCAATTCGTCGACCACGCGCCCGAGCCGAGCCTCGAACGGCTCGATTCCGAGCGCCGAGCCAATGCCCGTCGCCGCGGCCAAGAGGCATCCAGCGGCGACTCTTGAGCAGAAGATGTGCCGCGAGCCACAGGTGCTTCGCGCGAGTAGAACTGTTTTTGCGTTTGCAGTGTCTATGATCCCCGGCGCGAAGCCTGGAGAGCAGACACGATATGGCTGATGATTTCGGCGATGATGACGAGTTCGTCGAATCCCTAGAGGAGTTCGACGACGCGGAGCCCGACCTAGAGGAGGAGCTCGAGGACATCGACCCCGAAGCCGACTTGGTCGACGACGACCTGGTCGACGACGAGATCGCGGATCCTCTTGTCGAGGAAGAAGAAGAGGAAGAGGCGCCCGCCGCGGCCCGCAAGCGTCGCGTCACCGAGGAGGAGGACGAGGACGATGAGCTCGTCGATCCCGACGACGTCGAAGCCGACCTCGACACCATCCTCAAAGACCGCATCGCATCGAACGATGACGAACAAGACGACGAAGACGAAGAAGAGGTCGCTCCCGAGCCCGGCGCCGACGCCGCGGACCGCGTCGTGCCCCGACGAGCCGACGAGTTCGTCTGCGAATCGTGCTTCCTCGTGAAGCACGCCAGCCAGCGAGTCGGCGACGGCAACCTCTGTCGCGACTGCGTCTGAGCCATGACGGGCACGACGTCGACCGCGGGAGCATCCAAGAGCCCGGTCGGGGCCATGCTCGATGTGTTCGTGTTCGCGCCGATCGGGTTCGCGCTCGACGCGCGCGAGCTTCTGCCCAAGTTGGCCGAGCGCGGCCGCAATCAGGTGGCTCTGCTCAAAGTCGTCGGGCAGTTCGCGGTCAACAAAGGCCGCGCCGACGCCGATCGCATCCTCAAGACGAAAGCACCCGCGGCGACGGTGCAACAACCACCTCCTGCGGCCACTCGCACTGCGCCGGCGGCGCGTCCTCGTCCCGCGGCGGCCACGACGACAGCTGGGGGCGCGGCGCAGGCGCTGCCCATCAACAACTACGACACGCTCAGCGCCTCGCAGATCGTGCCTCGTCTCGCTGGCTTGCGTCCTGACGAACTCGCCCGCGTGCGCGCCTATGAGAACTCACATCGGCGCCGGCGCACGATCTTGGGGCGCATCGCGCAGTTGCAGGGGCGGCGTTAGATGAATGATGCCGCGGCGCGTCACGCTGCGGTCGACGAGGTTGCGCTGCTTCGTCACTTCGCCGAACAATCAGTGGCCGATCGGTTGAACGAGCGTGGGGGAGCGGTGCTCGAGTTGCTCGATCCGCGCCCAGCGATCGACGATGCCCGGCTCGCGGATCACGAGGTGTTGCTCGCACTCGGCCTCTACGACGATGTCGCGTTCGGCCTCGCGCACGCGTCGGTCGTCCATGTCGACGGCACGCGCATCGTCCGTTTGTACGACGTTTTCGTCGAACCAGATGCACGCGGCGTCGGTATCGGCGAGGCACTGCTGACTTTCGTCTTCGACTGGGCGCGCGAGCAGCGCGTCACTGCCATCGACTCGATCGTTCTGCCCGGCAACCGCGAAGGCAAGAACTTCTTCGAACGCTTCGGGCTCGTCGCCCGCGCCATCCACGTCTACCGCCCACTCGACCGCGATGACTGATCGCGCACAACTGTGCGTCGGCGCGGTCACCCTGTCCGCGGGGCGACTGTTGCTCGTGCGGCGCGCCACCGAGCCGGGGCTCGGTCTGTGGAGCCTGCCCGGTGGCCGCGTCGAATTCGGCGAGACGCTGGCCGAAGCATGTGTGCGTGAACTGTTCGAAGAGACAGCAATCGAAGGCGTATGCGGCGAGTTGATCGGATGGGTCGAGCGCTTGAGCGACGAGCATCATTTCGTGATCCTCGACTTCGCAGTGACGCCGTTCGGCTTCGACCCGCCGCGCGCGTCCAGTGATGCGAGCGATGCTCGGTGGGTGCCGCTCGACGAAGTGAGCGATCTACCCCTCGTCGACGGTCTCGCCGAGTTCCTCTACGACCACGGCATCATCAGCACCATCAGCTGAACCGGTGTCGGCTTCGTCCGCGGCCGACGCGACGTCGTAGCCCGCCACGTCGTCGGCCACTGCCGGAACATCGACGTCGGCCGCATCGACGGCGGGTGTTTCGCTCGCGACGGGTGCGTCATCCGTAGCCGGCGCATCGGTCGGCGCGTCAGCCGCGGCGGGTGCATCTTGAGCAATCGATGCATCGGTCTTCGTCGGGTCCTGGCGCGGTGGCCGCGCAGGACGGGGTGGGCGTGGGGGAGCCTCGGCACTCACACCGAAGAGCGTGGCGATCTGCGGCACACGCGGCGCCAACCGCTTGATGGCCGTGAGCAACTCTTCGTTGGGCTTTGCCGGGACCCCGAGCGGCGTCACGTGCGTACGCACCGGCGATAGCGCGACCGCGTCGACCAACGTCGCCCAACGGTCCTGTGAGATCTCTGCGGTGAGCGAGGCACTCGTCGACGCGGTCAATCGCTCGGCGAGATCAGGAGGCAGGGGAGAGCCGGCCTTCGGCGGGCGCGAGCTCAAGCGCAGTGCGCGCACGGTACGGCCGTCGTTGACGAGTTCGGTGAGCTCTTCGAGCCACTTGGCGTGTTCGGAGTCGACGCGTGCGCTGAGCGCGCCCCGCAACCGCTCGGCAAGCTCACGTGTCGCATCGTCGCGACCCGCGGTATCCGCCGCGACGACCACTTGGCGCAAATCCCGCAAGTCGACGTCGCCGACACCGGCCAACGCGGCCTCGGCCTTGTCGCGCCATTCGGCCGCGCGCAGGCGGGGGAGCAACTGCTCGGCCAGCGTCATCAACGGCACGCCCTTGACCTCAGGAGTGCCTTCGGCGCGGGCCTGTGCGTTCTGCTTGTCGATCGCCTGACGTACGCCTTGGATGCCGGCGCGCAGAATGATCTCGCCCAGCGGACGGGCTTCTTCGGGCAGCTCGCTCAACGCCGCCTGACGATGCGCGCGGCTGGGGCGTAGTCGTTTGGCGCGGGGCAGTACAGGGGCGGCAGGACGCTCTCGTACCGGCCGCTGTGGGCGACCCTCGGGACGAGGACGCCCATCGCCCGCACCGGGACGTCGATCGCGCGGCGGGCGGTCTGGTTTGTCGCCGGTGGGGGTGCCCGTGCGACCACGCGGGCGGTCGCCGCTGTCGTTGCGCCGGCGCGGGCCGTGATCACGATCGCCTCTGTCGCCCCGGTCGCCCCGATCACCGCGGTCGCGCGAACGTCCCTTGCCCTTTTCGGCGAGCGAGACGGTTACGAGCTCGTCGGACTTTTTCGACCCGAGGATCTCGAGGCGGGCCGGTGCGACGCGGTTGTCCTTCGAGTTCACGACGGCGGTTACGGAGATGCCATCGAGGTGCTTTTCGATGTCGACCTTGAGGACGTCGCCGACATTGGAGTTGGGCGGCACCATCGACGACTCGATGTCGCCCTTCGGTTGCTTGGCTCCAGAGGCGCGCCACGTGAATGACCCGTCGGGACGTTTGCTGGTGAGTTCGATGTCGATCCGGCGAGACATATGCAGCGGTACGGTAGCCCGGCCTCTGCGAACTGGGCGAGGCGTCGGCCCACCGATGCAACGATCTCCCGAAAGGTCTCGGACGCAATCGTGACCGCAGGCTGCGCCCACGGCACTAACCAGTGGCGGCTCGACGGGCGAATCGGTCGATTATCCGGGGGTAGGTGGTGACCCGAATCGACTTCCAATCCGCCTGAAATCAACGTTATGTAAAGTTATAAGCAAACTCCAGGTCTGGCTCTGCGCCGACCGGCATCATGTGCGGATGTCCACCAACGGGCCGGCCACCTTGTTGTTCCTTCAAAGCGGCAACCAGGCGCTTTCAGTACACGCTCGTATTCACATACAGGACGACACGCACGAACGTTGGCCCGAGCCCATGTTCGACGTCGAGTTCGTGGCCGATGCGCACCCGTTCCACGGAACGCTCACACAGATGTTCACGGCCAGCGAGCTCACCTTCCTGCGCCACAACATCGCCCGACTCACTGAACCGGACGTGATCGGCGGCGGCATCGCTTTCGGCGGAGAAGGAATGGTCCAGTTCGACTTGTCATTCAAAGCTCAGGTGGTCGGCCAACCAGATCGATGGATCGTCGACGCCGCGTTGGCGCCCAGCGACGATCCGCCGGTTCTTCGGTGGCGTCTGGTCGACCAACCGCCATTTCTGAACGGCTTGATTGGCGCGATCGACGATCTGCTCGGCTCGACCTGATGTTCTCGTAGTCCAAAAGCACGCCCAGCGTGCGCCTCGACTACGAGATGCGCCGCAGCCCACTACAGGGTCGACATCTGAACGGAATCTCGTGATAAATGAGTGCGTTTGAGCCATCACGCCGTGCGCGCCTACGTGAGAACGACGATCGCACCAACGACGAGGGCAATCACGCCTGCGGAGTGACCTCTCCACCACTGCCGCTGCCAATTCCCCCACCAATGTCCATAACTCCCAGGCTACAGGGCATTGGCCCGCAGGTCAGAGGGGCGACGACCTCGCGAGCGGTCGTCCACAGTTGCGGGTTTACGTGACAACCAAAATCGCGCCGATGATCAGCGCGATCATCACCGCCACGACGATCACAACACTTCGCAGACTCACTGAATAACTCGGAGAGTTGAGCTGCGCTCTTCCTTCGGGAGCGACAAATCGCGAGCCCTGTGGAGTGAACCCTCCGCCGCCGGTAGCCGCACCCGCACCAGGATCCATAGGCGCAGGGTACTTCGTGGAGCACGGAGGCCAGACGGCGAAGCCATCAGTGGCGAGCAGGGGCCTGGTCCATCGTTCTACCCTGCAGGGCGTGGCGCAGGAACTCGGCCAGACAGATCTTTTCCACTACCACGTGCCCCGTCTTGTGCCCGTGCTGTGCGGGGCGCTCGTCCTGGCAAGCGGGCTCGACATGTTGCGTGAGTCGACGTCAGCATCTGGCGTGTTCTTCACCTTGTTCGGTCCATACCTCGTGCTTCGCGCGCTGCGAGCGACGGCCGTTGTGGTCGATCAGGTGGGTGTGACCACGCGTTCGACACTGCGGACTCGTCGTTATTCGTTCCGCGAGCTCCAGAGCGTCGAACTCGCCGCGGCTACCGGCTTTCCCCACTTCGGTCGCGAGTACCTCGTTTTTAACCAGGTCGACGGGCGCAGCCACTCCTTCGAGCAGCTCATGTCCCGGCCGCCAAAGGGCGACTCCACGAACTCGCTCGTTCGCCGCGCCGCAATGTCCATCGAGGCCCGGCTCAGTCCGGCCGGCGGCCGACTTCGCTAGCCTCCCGGTCGATGGACGAGGACCCATTCGTCTCCGATGACGACGAACCGACGCCGGGCTCGGTACGGGGCAAGCTGCTGCTCGCCGGTCCCCTGTTACTCGATCCGAATTTCTTCCGGGCCGTCGTGTTGGTACTCGACCACGACCAACAAGGTGCGTTCGGTTTGGTGGTCAACCGTCGCAGCGAGATCCCGCTCGTCAACGTGCTCGAACGGTGGGCGCCATTCGCCCGACCCGACCCGTACGTCTATTTGGGCGGTCCGGTGGCACCCGAGGCAGGGTTCGCTCTCGCTCGCGCCGCTTCGACGGAAGTCGCCGGCGTCAGTTCCCTGCGCGACGGTTGGGCCGTCGTCGATCTCGAGGCCGATCCCGCGGTCGTCGGGCCCGAACTGACCCAGCTACGCATCTTCTCGGGCTACGCCGGTTGGGGTCCCGGGCAACTCGACGCCGAGCTCATGGCCGAAGGCGGTTGGATCGTCGTCGACGCGCAGGCCGGCGATCCGTTCGCAGTCGATACCGACGACTTGTGGAGTGCGGTCCTGCGCCGCCAACGCGGCCCGCTCGCGCGACTCGCGAACTATCCCTTCGAGCCTCGGCTCAATTGACGCCTTCGCGGCGAATGGTCTTGGCGCCATTCAGCGGCGGCGCGATCGTGATGGTCACTGCGTCGAGGGTCGTCGGTAACCCGGACCGGTACATCGAGCACTTGCCGGCGGTGTCGGTGCGACACGACGCGTCGGTGTTCTCGAAGTTCCACGTCGCCTTGACGTCGACCCCCGCCACCGGCGCGCCGGTCTGATCGACGACCGTCGTCGTCGCAATCGCAATCCACGTAGCGCCGCGCTCGATGCTCACGCCGACAAAATCGCGCAGCGAGACCACCCGCGGCGCGCCCGCCCCGGGTGTCACCGGCTTGGCGGTGCTCGGCGCGGCGCCGGGCTTCGCAGTAGTCGGCGCAGCCGGCGCACTCGACGCCGGTACAGCAGTCGTCGCCGGCGTGGCCGTGGTCGGCGGCGACAACGTCGTGGTCGGTGCCGATGTCGTCGACACGCTGCCGTTGTCCGCACGACCGGCCCCGATGACGGCACGGGGAGAATCGTCCGCGCGCGATCCCGGCGCGAATAGCAGCAAGATCCACGCGATACCGGCGACAATCGATCCGAGTCGTACCGCGTACGCCGAATTCAACGTCATTTATTGTGAATCGGCCGCCGTCCGCGCCACGGCATAGGTCAAGCGAACCATTCGCTGCGGTGGTCGGCGAAGAAGTGCACGAGGAGTGGATTGAGGATGTCGGCACGCTCCCACTGCAGGAAATGTCCCGCTCCCGGGACCACGACCGGGCCGATGCGATTGGCGAACGCGACCTCACAGCAGTGCACGAACATCGGATCGACCACGTGATCGTCGGGGCCGTACAACACCAACGTCGGCACATCGACGCGCCGGCTCATCAACGCCGGTTCGCTGGCCACGCGCGCGTACGCGAGTTGATACACCGCCCACCCGGCGCGCAGTCGTTCGATGTCGGCGAATGGTTCGGTCATGAACGCGATCGAGTCTGCGTCGAATGCTCCCGGCGACGCCCACAAGCGGTGCCCGTACATCTCGGCGACATAACGGCGCCGCTTGTCGGGCGTGTCGAGTTCGGAGGCCAACTCATCGGGCGTCGCGCCTTGACGGTAGCGATAGTCCCCTGTTTGGCCCATTGAAATCGCGGGAATCTGGTCGGGCGTGATGCCCGCCCGCCGGTATTCCTCGATGAGCATCGGCGGCACGGTGTTGAAGAAGCAGAGCTTGTCGACGAAGTCCGGGAAGCGGTGGATCATGTCGACGAGCACCGCGCCCCCGACATCGCCACCGACGGCACCGCAGTGCTCGTGGCCCAACACATCGTGCACCAATGCGTACAGATCGCGGCTGTACACCGCGAGGTCGTACTCGTCGTTGGGCGACAGATCCGAGTCGCCATAGCCGCGCAAGTCGGGCACGATCACCTCGTACCCCGCGACGGCGAGCGCTTCGATGTTGCGCCACCAGATGCGTTTGGTCTCGGGATAGCCGTGCACCAACAGCAGCGGATAGCCCCCGACGCCCTCGTGGACGTAGGCCATCGCTACACCGTCTCGCACCACCGACCGGTGAATCGTGAACCCCTCGGCCGGGGCGTCGGGCTGGGCCGGGCGAAGACGATGGTCATAGTGCATGACCAGGTTTCTAGTCGCCTCGCCCCGGGGCCGCGCCGCGCCCGAGGACACCCTTGTCGGACGAACAATTGTTCGATACCCTGCACTGCGTGGTCGCGCCGCCCATCACGATGCCGATGACGTTGTTCGGCACGCTCGAGCCCACCGTGGCGGCGACCGCGACGTTCGAGCGGGTCGCGCTCGATGACACGTCGTGGGCCGACGTCGCCCGCGACCTCTTGCTCGGCGCCGACTCCTTGTTCAGCGACCTCGTGCGAGAGTTGCCGTTCACACAGAGCCGGCGCCACATGTACGACCGCTGGGTCGACGAGCCGCGGCTCAGCTGCGGCCTCGACCTGAGCGACTCGCCGGTGGTCGTAAGATCACTGGCCCGCACGTTCACCAAGACGTACGGCGTCGTGTTCGATTCTTGTTTCGTCAACTACTACCGCGACGGCCACGACAGCGTGGCGTGGCATTCCGATCGCATCGGCCGCGCGCTCCTCGACCCGATGGTCGCCATCGTGTCGCTCGGCGGCCCGCGTCGATTCGGGCTGCGACCAAAGGGCGGCGGTCGCTCGCACGGCTTCACCCTCTATTCAGGCGACGCCATCGTGATGGGTGGCAGTTGTCAGCATCGCTTCGAGCACTGCGTACCCAAGATGGCTTACGCGGCGCCGCGCCTCAGCCTGAGCTTCCGTCATCACTGACGGGCTTCGTCGAGATGAAGATACCTTCGGCGCGCGCCGTGACGATGCCTTCATGGCTGATCGTGCCGTGGGTGAAGATCTTGCGCCGCTCGACGCGATCGATCCATGACTCGAGCGTCAGCGGTGCTTCGATCGGCGTGGTGCGTTCGTAGCGCACCGTCAAGGTTCCCGTGAACGCGCCATAGCCCTGCGACACGTTCACACAGCCGAGCAACTCGTCGAATATCAGCGCCACTACCCCACCGTGCACGCAACCCGGCGGCCCCGCGTAGGCCGCACCGAGAATGAGGCGGCCCCGCATGCGGTCGCCGTCGAAGTGCAGTCGAACGGGTGGCGCGATCGCATTGAGCGGCCCGACGATCGGGCTGTAGGGAAAGTACGCGCTCGGCGCGGACTTGTCGTCGAGGTCGAGCAAGGGGTTCGGGCCCCGCAGCGCCGCTTGCATCGCCTCGCCCTCGTAGCGGTACGGGTGCAACAACGCCGACGCCTCGACAATGAGCGCACGAGCGCGCGCGAGCGCGTCGTCGGGCGCGTCACACCGTCGTGTTTCGTCGATCAGCGCCCGTAGCGCCTGCACCGTAGACGCGAGTTCAGCCGGCACTGGGTGCCGTGTAACCGTACGCGCTGTCCTTGCCGCTGCCCGGAAGGCCGGGCTCGAGTCGTCCGGCAGCCCAACCGCCGTCGACCGACAGTTCGGCGCCCGTGATGTACGAGGCATCGTCAGAGATCAGGAACAACACCGCGGCCCCGATCTCGTCGGGGTAGCCGATGCGAGGAATCGCCTGGAATTGGTAGGGCATCTTCTCGAGCGCGGGCTCGTTGTACGGGTTGCCCATCACCGTGTTGACGCCGCCCGGGTGCACGGAGTTGACGCGCACACCGAAACGACCCCACTCGAGCGCCGCGGTCTTGGTCATGCCGCGAATGGCGAACTTGGACGCGGTATACGAGATGAGCCCGTTCTTCGACTGGATGCCGTCGATCGACGAGATGTTGACGATCGCTCCCCCGCCGGCCTTCTTCATGGGTCCGATCACCGACTTCATGCCGAGGAACGTGCCCACCTGGTTGACGTTGATGACGCTCATGTAGTCGGCCAACGAGGTGTCCTCGATCGCCGCGGGGCGGATGATCGCCGCGTTGTTCACGAGCCCGTCGACGCGACCGGCCCACTCGAGCGCGACGGCGATCGCAGCCGCCCAGTCGCTCTCGGAGCTCACGTCGAGATGCACGTAGCGCGCGTCCGCTCCGATATCTGCGGCAACCGCGTTGCCCTGATCATCGAGCACGTCGCCCATCAACACCTTGGCCCCTTCGGCCGCGAACATGCGCGCCTCGGCCTCGCCCTGTCCCCGGGCCGCACCCGTGACGATGACCACCTTGCCGCTGACGCGACCCATCGATACCCCCTGCGCTCGAAAGCCTCAGATTAGGGGGCCGACAGCGTGCCGCTCGTGTCGAGCGAACCGCGGTAGAGCTCACGGAAGGCGCGGCGGGCAAAGCGCCACTGGCCCGCGTCGAGGACGCAGTGGTCCGCGTAGATGCCCAGCAGCTGCACCCCGGGGCCTTGGAGTGGGAACTGGACCTCACGGATCTGCCACGTCGCGGTCGCCTCGGTATCCGAGACAACCTCGACCACACCCGACAACAGCTCCTGCACGCACAGCGAGAACTGGCCCCGCAACTTCGCGAACACCTTCGAGATGCGCTCGCGACCCTCGATGACGTTGCCCTTGGCGTGCCACTGCGCATCTGCCGTCCAGCACGCTCCGAAGACGTCGCGATCGAAGTCGACGACCGCCGCGCAATAGCGACCCGTCAGGTTGCGCACTGCTTCTTCCACCGATGAGCTCATGGCCGCATTGAAACACAAGCACTGCCCGTAGGGCGCTGGGGCGGCTTGCGCCAAACATTGCCCGCAGTCGGTGTCACGGCCTAGCGTCGCCGGCATGGACCGTTTCACCGGCAAGACCGCAATCGTCACGGGCGCCGCCTCCGGCATGGGCCGGGTCATCGCGCAACGACTCGCCGCCGAGGGCGCCGCGATCTTCGGCATCGACATCGACGCTGCCGGTCTCGACGCGACCGCCGAGACGATCCGGGCCAAAGGTGGGCTCGTCGAGACCCGCCAGACCGATGTGACGTCGCGCGCCAACTGCCAGGACGCGGTGCAGGCTGCGCACGCCGGGTTCGGCCGCGTCGACATCCTCGGCAACGTCGCCGGCATCGCCCGGGCCGAGCACGTCAGCGAAGTCACCGAAGAGCAGTGGCGCCGCATGTTCGGCGTCAACGTCGACGCGTACTTCTGGATGGCGCAGGCTGCGATCCCGCACTTGCTCGAGACCAACGGCTCGATCGTCAACATCGCATCCAACGCGGGGCTCATGGGCCAGGCGTACACGGTCCCCTACTGCGCGACCAAGGGCGCGGTCGTCAACATGACCAAGGCGTTGGCGATGGAGTTCATGAAACAAACGATTCGTATCAATGCGATCGCGCCCGGCGGCATCGAGACACCGTTGGTTCACAACTTCCGCGTGCCTCCCGACGTCGACTTCACGCTGATGGGTCGCTACACACCGCTTCGCGGCATGGGCCAGGCCGACGACATCGCGAACTTGTTCTTGTTCCTCTGCTCTGACGAAGCTCGCAACATCCACGGATCGATCCTGTCGTGTGATGGTGGCGTGACCGCAGGCTGATGACCGATTCGTTCATACTCGGCGTCGATCTCGATGGAGTCTGCGCCGACTACACCGCCGGGCTGCGTCGCATCGCCGCCGACGTCCTTGGCGTCCCGGAATCGCAGCTGCCGCTCGAACGTTCGTGGGACTTTCGCGAATGGAATCTCACACCAGAAGCGTATGAAGAGATCCATCTGCTGGCGGTGACCGAGCATCGCCTGTTGCGCGAGTTACCCGTCATCGCAGACGCCGCCGATGCGTTGTGGCGCCTCAGCGATTCGGGTGTGTGGATCCGCATCATCACGCATCGCCTGTACGTCAACTGGGGCCACGCCATTGCGGTGAGCGACACGGTCACATGGCTCGACGAAGCGCGCATCCCCTACCGCGACATCTGTTTTCTCGGTGCCAAGCCCGAAGTCGAAGCCGACCTCTACATCGACGACGGACCGCACAACGTCGAGGCCTTGCTCGCCGGCGGCAACGAAGTCATCGTGTTCGATCAGCCGTACAACCGCCACGTCGAGGGCGTACGCGCGACAAACTGGCTCGAAGTCGAAGAGCTCGTGTACGAGAGCGCGGCGCGCCACGGTGTTGCGCTCGACCGGCAGTTGCCCGGCTTCGACTCGGGCGCCGATCGTTTGCTCCGCAAGCAGTAGTCGCGGGCGGGCGCCTCGGGACTTCAGCGTTCCTGTGGCAGGACGGTGAGATTTTGCAACCGCACCTGGCCGCGGGCCACGAGCTTGCTATCGCTCGGCCGGCTGATCTCGACGGTCCACAGTTGTTGCGTGCGCCCGACGAATACCGGTGTGCCGACCACGTCGACGCGTCCCTCTTTGTGCGAACGCAAGAAGTCGGTCGTATTCGAGACGCCGACGACACCCGCGCTCCCCATCTCGATCGCCGCCATCGCCGCTCCATATGACGCGACCGTCTCGACGATCGACGCCCATGCGCCTCCGTGGACGATGCCATACGGCTGATGGTGTTTCGCGCCCATCTCGACGTGGGCCCGCATGCGGGTAGCTGACTGCTCGTCCCATTCGAGACCCAGGTGCTCGACCCAGTTCGATTCAGTGTGTTCCATAACCGTGCGTAGGCTAGGCCAGAGCGCGTGCCCCCGAACATGGTGACGCACCGATCCTGACCGATCAACCCCCAACCAAGGAGCAATCATGCGCGCCGCGATCTTCCTCGAGAACGACAAGGACCTATCGGTCGAGACCGTCACCGCCATCGACCCCGGCCCTCGCGATGTCGTCGTAAGCATCGATGCCAGCGGTGTGTGCCACAGCGATCTCTCGATCATCAACGGCACGCTGCCGGTGCGCGGCCCGCTCATTCTCGGCCACGAAGGCGCCGGCATCGTGCAATGGGTTGGCTCGGAGGTGTCGCGGGTGCGCGTTGGCGACCGCGTCATCTTGTCGCTGACGCCGGTCTGCGGCGCATGCTGGCATTGCCTGCGCCACGAAACGCACCTCTGCGAAATGGGCTCGGCGGTCCACGGCACGCAACGGGCGACGCGATCCGATGGGTCGACCTGTGGCGGTTTGTCGGGGCTCGGCACGTTCTCTGATTCGATCGCGGTGCACGAGGCGTCGTGCATCCCGGTCAAGACCGATCTGCCCGCGGATCAACTCGCCCTGATCGGCTGCGGCATCACGACCGGCCTCGGTGCGGCGCTCAACACGGCCGCCGTGTATCCGGGCGCAACCGTTGCCGTCATCGGGTGTGGCGGCGTCGGCACGTCGGTGATCCAGGGCGCGCGTATCGCCGGCGCGAGTCGCATCATCGCCATCGACCCGGTCGAGATGAAGCGCAGCGCGGCATCGCATTTCGGCGCGACCAGCTCCGTTGATCCGACCGCGGGCGACCCCGTCGAACAAGTCAAGGCGATGACCGATGGGCGCGGCGTCGACTTCGCGTTCGAAGCCGTTGGTCATCACGATCTCATCGTGCAAGCGCTCAACATGACGCGCAAGGGCGGCACGACCGTGCTCGTCGGCGTCCCCCACTACACGACCGCAGTCGCCGTGCCGATCTTGCCCCTCATCCTCGAGGACAGGACGATCAAGGGCAGCTACTACGGGTCGTCGCGGACCACGCGCGACTTCCCCAAGTTCATTTCGCTCATCGAGACGGGCCGACTAGACCTCGACTCGATGGTGTCGCTACGGCTGCCGCTCGATCAGATCAACGACGCCTTCACCGCCATGAAGAACGGCGAAGTGCTGCGCTCCGTCATCGTCTGAGGCGACGACTGTTCGTCCCTATTTCCGCTGAAAATCAGGCGTGCGCTTCTCGGCGAAGGCCTTCGGCCCTTCCTTCGCGTCGTCCGAGCGGAATACGGCGCTGCCGTATTCCTGTTCGTAGGCGAACGCCTCGGCTTCGGTCATGCCCTCGGTGTCGTGCAGCGTCTTCAGGATCGCCTCGACTGCCAGCGGACCGTTGCCGGCGATGATCTCCGCGATCTCGCGGGCTTTCGCCAACGCCTGTCCGTCGGGAACCACGTAGCCGATCAGGCCGATCTCTTTCGCTTCGGCCGCGGTGAGATGTCGGCCGGTCAACAAGATGTCGGCGGCGATCGTGTACGGCACCTGTCGAGCGAGTCGCACCGCCGAACCGCCCATCGGATACAGCGACCACCGCGCCTCGGACACGCCGAAACGAGCGCTCTCCGCACCGACGCGAATGTCGGTGCCCTGCAGGATCTCGGTGCCGCCCGCGATGGCAACACCTTCGACCGCGGCGATCACCGGCTTGGTCGGGCGCGACGTTTTCAACAGCCCACGGTAGATGAACCCCGAGTCGGCCTTCATCCGCGCCTCGACGTCGAGGTCGTCGCTCTTGTCGACATCGCCGGCCATCGCTCGCAGGTCCATGCCCGAAGAGAAGTTGCCCTCGGCCCCGGTCAGGATGCACACACGGATGTCGGGGTCCTCGCTCGCCTGTCGCCACGCGTCGTCCATGCGGGCGAACATGTGCAGCGTCATCGCGTTCTTACGGGCGGGTCGATTGAGCGTGACCGTCATGATGTGATTGTCGATCTCGACCAGTGCGTCGGGCATAGCGACTCCTTCGTGCCGGAAACCGATCTTGACAGGGCTTCGGCGTAGGGTTCCATCCGAAGCACTCGCCTGCCCCTCTTCCAAGGATCCAACCATGGCCGAATACAACGTTCCGCGTCCCGACATCCTGAAGGCGATGCCCATCCCCGAGGAGATCCGCGAGGACATGATCGAGATGATCACCAAGTCCGCCGGGACGGTGTGGCAGCGCCCCGCCATCCCACCGGCCCAGCGCAGCATGATGACCATCTCGGTGCTCGGCACCGTCGGGCGTCTCGAGGAACTGCGCACCCACATCGCCATGGGTCTCGACAACGGTCTGACCCGTACCGAGATCTGCGAGGTCATCATGCAACTCGGCGTCTATGCGGGAATGCCGGCCGCCTCCGCCGCCTTCCGCGTGGCGAGCGCGGTCTTCGCCGAACGTGACAGTTGAGACCCACGCTGCCGGCGATGCCGCGAGCACCCGAGCCACCCGGGCGGTAGCACGACCCGGCTATCGCTGGATCGTCTTGTCGACGGTGCTCATCGTGCAGTTCGCACAGGGCACCGTCAACACCGTGCTCTCGGCCGCGCTGAAAGACGTCGCGATCGATCTCGGTTCGAGCGAAGCCACGTTGGCATGGGCGATCACCGCGCCATTCCTGGCGATCGGGATCGGCAATCCGATCTTCGGGCGCATGGGCGACCTGCGCAGCCGGCGGCGGATGTACTTGGTCGGCGTGGCGGTGTTCGCGGTGTGTACCGGCGGCGCCGCGCTCGCACACAGCTCGGGTGCGCTCATCGCGAGCCGCGCGGGGGCCGGCATCGGCACCGCGATCGCGATGCCCAACGGCATGGCGATGGTGCTCGGGTATTTCGCCCGCGAAGAACGCTCACGCGCACTCGGATGGTTCAATCTCGTCGGTATCACCGCGCCCGCCATGGGGCTCGCATTGGGCGGCATCATGATCGACGCGCTCGGTTGGCGTTCGCTGTTCGTCATCTACGGCGTCATCGCGTTGGTGGGACTCGGCTTCGCGCTGGCCTTTCTCTACGAACCGGCCCGAGTCGAGGCGGCCGAGACACGGTCGATCGACGTCGCCGGCAGTCTCACGCTCGGCACGGCCGTGCTCGCTGCAATGCTCGGTCTCACGTTCGTAGCTCGACGCGGTTTGACCGACCCCGTGACGTTGTCTCTACTCGTCCTCGGGCCGATCGCCGCCGTGCGCTTCGTCTTCATCGAACGCCGCATGCGCGACCCATTGGTGCCGCTGCATTACTTCCGTCGTGCGGGGTTCAGCGGCCCGATGATCGCCTACTTCGCCGGACACATCGCGTACATGGGCGGCTTCGTCATCTCACCGATCTTGCTGAAGGATGTGTTTGGCTATACGAAGCTCTCGAAGATCACCGCGCTGTTGATCTTGCGGCCCCTCACGTTCGGGCTCGCGTCACCTATCGGCGCGCGCTTCGAAGGTCGCTTCGGCGGTCGTCGCACCGCGGTCACCGGCTCGGTCGCGATGCTGGCCTCGATGATGCTGTTCGTCGTCACGACGCTCGCCGAGTCGGTACCGCTGTTGATCGTGGCACTCATCATGTCGGGCCTGTCGTTCGGTCTCGTGACCGCCCCTTTCGCCGCGTCAGTGGCGAACTCGGTCGACGCATCTGATCTCGGCGTCGCACAAGGCATCTTCAACACCGCGATCAGTCTCGGTACCGTCACCGGCATACAGATCGTCTTGCTCGCGCTGGGCGGCGCTGCCGTGCACGGCAGCCACGACTTCCTCGCGCCCTACGCGATCGGTGCCGGGGGCGCGACGGCGATGCTGGCCGCGTCGTTCCTGCTCTCGGATCAGAGGCGTTCCAAGAACTCGACGTGATTGCCATCGGGGTCTGCGACGATCGCGATGCGCACACCCGGCCCCATCTCGGTCACGTCGCGGATCACCGGCACGTCGTTGGCCTTGAGGTCGGCCATCAACTCATCGAGATCCGCCACCGAGAACGTGAAGTAGCGCAGCCCGAGCGCGCCGGCCCGCAGCCCGCCGGCGATCACCGGTTGTTCGGCCGGTGATTCGGGCGCAACCAGTTTGATCATGCTCTCCGCGGCCCAGAGCCGGTGCATGGCGCCGCCGCCCGGCACGGGGTTGCTTCCCTCGTGATGCAGGCCCAACAGGCCGCGGTAGAACTGCAACGACCGGTCGAGATCGCTCACGACGATGCCGAGATCGATGCCGGGACTGCTCAGTTTCATCACCATGTCGTTCCTGTCGGTCGTCAGTTGTCTTCGTAAAGGGGCTGCCGCGGCGTCACGAAGAGCCCGTCGGCCTCGGCGGTCACCACGTCGTCGGCGAGGCGTACGAGCTGTGCTTGCGAGTAGGCCTTGCGCCCATCGATGCGCACGAACTGCGCGCGGTATTGAAGGGGTTGGCCGATGGGCGTCGGCACTCGAAAGGTCACGTTCAGCGACGCAGTGACACCCCGTCCGCCGCGGCTGGCCACCGCCTGCCCGAGCATCAGATCGAATGCCGCCGCGATGAAGCCGCCCTGCACGAAACCGTAGAGACCTTCGTGACGCGCGTCGTAGAGCACATCGGCGAAGACACCATCGTCGTCGAAGCCCACCAGCAGCGGCGGCGACACCGCGTTGGCCAGGCCCATCAGCGGATGCGTGCCGCGGCTGTTCGGTCGCACGCGATGGGTCTGGATGTCGTACATGTCGGCCGGGTCGTAACGACTGGTCGCCGCATCGGGATCAGGGCCGTCGAGCAACGCCTCGAGCCGGTCGGCCAGCGCTGCCAATTCGCCCAGATCGCGATCAGGTTGATGGACGACGCTGCGATGCGAGAGTCGACGCAATGCTTCGGACACCCGGCGATGGGGGTCCGCAGGGTCGGCCCAGGATCCGCCGGTCACCGCAGCGAAGAATTGCTCGAAGGTCTCTTGTTCGGGCACATCGCCTCCTCGGCTTCGACCGTAGCGCATGCACTTCTCCGGGCGGGGACCAACGGCCCGAGTGGCCCACCGAGCCGACGCTAAAGGTACGGCCGGCCGTGTCGATGGAGGAGCATGGCCCGGCGCAACCGAATAACCGTGGTGGAGATTCGCGCCGGAGAAGTGCTCGTCGGTGACGTCATCAACCGCCGCGGCCACATTCGCGAAGGTTGGATGGAGGTGGCGCGGGCCGACGCGATGGGCGACGGGCAGATCCTGATCTCCGACCTCGCCGAGAAGACGGCGTTCTTGTCGCAACCGCTCGACATCCTCTGGTTGCAGATCGTGTTGCCGCTCAGCGGCAACAGCCACTTCGCGCTACCGGAGAGCTTCGCCTGACACTCTCGCGGCACCACTCGGCCGCAGGCGCCATCCGCCGACCTCGGCCGAGGCGTCGGCAAGCACCACGACGCAGCCACCGAACCCGGCGCCGGTGACCCGCGCGCCGAAGACACCAGGGGTGGCGAGCAGCCGATCGACGAGCTGATCGAGCGCGGCGGTCGACACCTCGAAATCGTCGCGCAGGCTGTAGTGGCTCTCGACCATGAGCGCACCCGCGCGCTCGTAGTCACCGCGCTCGATGGCCGACGCCAACGAGCGGACGCGGCTGTTCTCGGTTACGACGTGACGCGCGCGCCGACGCACACGTTCGTCGGGAATGCGCTCGATCTGATCGACGTCCGCCTCGCGCAGCGGGCCGACGATCGATTCGGCCGCGGCGCAGTCGGCGCGCCGATCGGCATACGCCGACGTCATCAACTGACGGTGCTCGCCGCAGTGGACTGCGTAGATCGCGACGTCGTCGGAGATCTCGACCGCTCGCCACTCGAGCGAGTGACAATCGATCATCAGTGCGTGACCCTCGACCGCCGCCGCCACGATCAACTGATCCATGATCCCGCACGGCACGCCCGCACCGCGGTGCTCGGCTCTCTGGCACAGCTGCGCCAGTCGCCGCGGGTCGCGCTCGTCGCCGATGGCCAGCGCCACGGCGACTTCGAGCGATGCGCTCGACGACAGGCCCGCGCCAAGAGGCAGCGTCGTCGTGATCTCGCCCATGAAGCCCAGTTGCGGGCGCAACTCGGCCACGATCCCGGCCACGTATCGCGCCCACTCTGGCCTTGCCGACCTTGGGTCGGTCACGGTGGTCGGGATGTCCGTGACACCCGCAGCGGCATCAGACCGCAACACGACGCGGTCGCCGCCACGGTCACCTCGGACCGTCGTCTCGAGGTCGATCGCCATCGGCAGCACGAGCCCACCGGTGTAGTCGGTGTGATCACCGATGAGATTGACCCGACCGGGCGCAACAATCTGCATTGCTGCGGGAGGGTAGTGTCCGCGCCCGATGTTGTTCCGGTCGACTCCCGAGCTCGACGCATGGCGCGCCGAAGTACAGGCCTTCCTCCGCGACGAGATGCGCGATGCCGATGCCTACGCGGATCCGACCGATCTCACCGGCCTGTCGGAGTCGTTCGAACGGGCGCATCAACTTCGCGCCGGTGCCCGCGGCTATCTCGCGATCAGCTCGCCCGTCGCATACGGCGGCGGTGGGCGCCCGCCGAGTTGGAAGGCCACCTACAGCTACGAGGCCGCCTACCACGACGCGCCGTCGATCGATACTGCGCTGACGTTGGCCGGCTCGGCCCTCGAGGCGTTTGGCAATGCCGCACAGAAGCAAGCGTTGCTGCCGCCGATGGCGCGCGGTGAGATCGAGGCATGCATCGCCTACACCGAACCCCACGCGGGCAGTGACCTCGCCGCGCTGTCGACGACGGCCGACGCGGTCGAGGGTGGCTTCGTGCTCAACGGCCACAAGGCATTGATCACCGGCGGCCACAAGGCGGACTGGTGCGTGACGATCGCCCGCACCGACCGCGACGCTCCCCCTCGCCAGTCGATGACGATGTTCGTGTTACCCACGAGCACCGCGGGCTTGCAGCGCACGCGCAGAGTGACCGCCAACCGGTGGACACTGTCCGAGTTCACCTTCACCGACGCACTCGTGCCCGCCTCCACGGTACTCGGCGAAGTCGGCCGGGGATGGCAACAAGTGACATCGGCACTCGCCGACGAACGATCGGGCATGGCGCATCTGGGATGGGCGACGCGGTTGTACGAACAGCTCGTCGACTGGGCCCGTCCGCTCGGCAACCCATTGGTGGCCGACCGGCTTGCACAATTGGACGTCGAGTTGTCGATTGCGCGCCGGTTCGCATCGCGCGTGATGGCGTTGCAGGACGCCGGTCAACATCTGATCGCCGAGGCGTCGATGTCCAAGGTGTATGTCACCGAGTTGCTGCAACGCCTCGCTCTCGCGGGCGTCGATCTGCTCGGCGTCGACGGCCTCTGGCACGAAGTGCTGTTCGGCCCACGCGCCGGCGCTCCCCTACGCGGTCGCTTCGCCTACGAACTGATCGAGCGCATCCATCCGACGGTCAGCGTCGGTGCGAACGAGATCCAGCGCGACAGCATCGCCCGCTTTGGGCTGCAACTTCCGGTGCGTCGTCGATGAACCCGTGGGCGAACGTCGCGTCGGCGCCGAACGACTTGTCCGCGTTGGTCGCGCGCGCCCTCGAACTGGGCTCGCAGTGTCGCGCAACGCCACTCGTGCCGGCCGCGGCGGCGGGTTTCCTGGGCGTGGCCGCGCCACGCGTCGCCATGGCGCTCGTTTGCGGCGCCACGACCGACGTAGGAGTGCGCGCATTCCACGATCACGACGGCTGGGTGCTATCCGGTGACGCCGGCGCGATCCCCTGGGGCAGCACCGCGGCCACCTTCCTCATCGCGGCCCGCACCGAGTCCCCGTCGTCGTCCACGGCGCCGCTCGGTTTGTTCGTCGTCGACGCCTCGGCGCCGGGCGTGATCCGCACCGCGCGCCCGAGCATCGGCGCCGACTTGCTGAGCCATGTACACCTGGCCGGGGTGCGCATCGACGACTCCGCGCGCCACGACGACGCCGGGCGAGTGCCGTGGTCGTCCGTCGTGGCCGCGCTCGACAAGGCGACGATCGTCGCCGCAGCTGAACTTGCGGGGCTGGCACGGGGCGCGCTCGCCGCGGCCATCGCTTACGCCAGCACCCGCGAACAATTCGGTGCGCCGATCGCGACCTATCAGGCCCTCGCCCACCGACTCGCCGACATGGCGATCGACACCGAGTCGGCGGAGCTCGCCGTCGAAGAGTCCGCCGGCGCGCCAACCGCGCCGAACGCCTCGCGCGCCAAGATCATCGCCAACGATGCCGCCCACCGAGTCACCGCGGCTTTGCATCAAATAAATGGCGGGGTGGGCTTCTACCTCGATCAGGTACCGCCGGCGTACTACGCCCGTGTGCTCGCGTTGCGAGTCGAGATGGGCGACAGCGCCATCCATCGGCTCCGCCTCGCCTATCCTGCAGCAGGTCTATGAACTAGGGGGACTCCGGTGACGACTTCCACCACGAGCCTGACCATGGAGCGCATGTCGGTTGCGGGCGGCGCGATCGTTCGCGGGGTCGACTTCGACCACATCGACGGGACGACGTTCGACTACCTGCACCAGACGTTTCTCGATCACCACGTGTTGTGCATTCGCGGTTCGTCGATCACACCCGATCAGCAACTCGACTTCGGCCGACGTTGGGGCAACGTGTACGCACATCCGTATGTGCCGTCGATCGATGGATATCCCGGCATCATGTTGATCTATCAAGTGCACGCGATCACCGAGACATGGCATGCCGACACGACGCACAGCGCCGCACCGCCAAAGATCACGATGCTCGTCGCGCAGAAGGTGCCCGAGATCGGTGGCGACACTGCGTTCGCCAATCAGCACATGGCCTACGACGCGCTGTCCGACGGATTGAAAGCAGCGTTGGAGAACATGCGGGCGGTGCACTACGGCACGGAGATGGCCAAGAGCGTCGGGCTCAACGCCGAACAGGTCACCCATGCGCACCGCGTCTTCTTGACCCACCCCGAGACGGGCCGCAAAGCGGTGTTCGTCAACGACAACTATGTGAAGCATTTCGAGGGATGGACCGAAGCCGAAAGCCGCGGGCTGCTCGAGTATCTGTACGAGAACTCGGGCCGCATCGAGTTCACATTCCGTCACCGTTGGCAGGTCGGTGACTTGGTCATGTGGGACAACCGCAGCGTGCAACACCGCGTGGTGCCCGATCACGGATCCGCCGAGCGCATCCTCCATCGCATCACGATCGAAGGCGAGATCATCTGATGGCGCAGCTCACCGGCGGGCA
>JBDTLT010000026.1:0-39090 GCA_039934635.1 Acidimicrobiales bacterium | reverse complement strand
CGTAGCTGAACCGCGTCACGCCGGAGACGTTGGGTGCGGTCGAGTGCAGGTGACACGTCGAGAACAACATGATGTCCGCGGCGTTGCCGGCGATGCGCACCTCGAGCGACGGGTCGATCGGTTCGAGTGGCACTGGATGCGGACGGCTTTCGACGCCGACGTTGGCCGCCGCCTTGAACCTCTGTTCGTTGACCCAACGCTCGTAGTCGAAACCCGACGAAGAGTTGCGCACGGCGCGGTCCCAGTAGCCGACCCACATCGACATGACGTTGTCGCCCACGCAGTCGTACACCGGCACCCAGTAATTCACCAGCACCTTCGGGTGGGCATACCACGTGTCTCGATGCGCTTTGTAGGCGTAAGACACGCCCGAGGTCAGATAGGCATCGGACGGCACGACCCGTAACCGCGGCAGATCGAAGTAGGTGCGCTCGGGATCGTGGCCCATGGCGATGAGCAGATCGCGGACGAATTCTTTGGATCGGTCGTCGTTGGTGAATTTCGACTTGAGGGGGCCTACACGAGCCACAAAGTCATCGAGAGGCAAGCCGAACTGCGCCCGCTGCGGGTCCAGATTGTCAAATGCCTCGCCGATCAGCGAGCGAGCCCAGTCGACGATCGCTCGCGACTGAGGCACTCGAGTACACATGTGAATATCGCCCGCGTAGATCCCTGCTCGCCGAGTCGGTTCGTCCAACACCCGATCAACGTACACAGCGACCATGGGGAGAATAATAGAAAAGACAGGGAAAGAACGGAAGCGCTTTGGGCTACTTCGGGCTCAATTGCCCACTTCTGTTGCGTCAACCGAGTGCGGGCGACGCGCCGAGCAGGTCGTTCACCGACGTGATCTGCGCGTCGAGGCCGAGCGCCTCGACCGCCTGGGTGATCTCCGGGACGTAGACCGGGTTCATCACGACCAACTGCAGCGATGAATAGTTGCGCAGTTGCTCGGGGCCGAGCACCGCGTGACCGGTCCCCACGAGGAACTTGGCTTGTTTGTTCGGGTTGACATCCACGGCGAACTCGACGAGGTGCCCCACCTCGAGGCTGGTCAGGAACGAGACGGCCTTGGCGCCGCCACCCCAGAGAACCACGGTCTTGCCCTCGCTCACGAAACGCTCGAGGTTGGCTCGGCACATGGCAGTGATCGACCGATAGCGATCGACGAAACGTGCCGCGAGAGCAACGACCGGCGCGACGGAGTCGCAATCTGGCTGCCGCGTTGCGGGCGCCGACACGGCGCGGGGCCGTGCTTCGAGCACGAGGTACTGACCGTCGTAGACGCGGCGGATCGACAGGACATCGAACCCCGTCCGCTCGAACGCATACCTGAGCGTCTCGGCAGTGAAATAGGAACAGTGCTCATAGAAGAGATCCCAGAAGGCGACCTCGTCGAGCACCCGCTCGACGTCGGGCACCTCGAAAAGAATGACGGGTGGCGTACTACGCGCGACGGCCCACCGGTGCAGCATCGACAAGAACTCGTGAACGGCGGGGATGTGCTCGAGCGTGTGCCGGCACACCAGCGCGTCGGCGTCGAGGCCGATTTGCTCGTCACCGAACAGCTCGGTGATCAGGGTCAGCCGGGAAGCAGCCGGTGCCGCGACGCGGTCGAGATGCACTGCGGGGTCGTAACCGATGCCCTTGTTGTCGCCGATTTCGCACATGTACGACAAGAACTCGGCTTTACCGCAACCAACTTCCAGAACGGACTTGTTGCGGATGTCGTAGTGGTCGACCCAATCGCGGGCCAGCGACTCGGCATAACGGACGAAGTGGGGCGAGAACGCCTGCGTCTCTTCGATACGACCCGAGTACTCGACGAGATGTTGATGAAAATCGGCGTTGAAGATGAACCCGCAGCTGTGACAAAGCGTCAGCCGGAACGAGCCGACCGGCCAGCCTTGGGCCGAGGCGGGATCGTCGCAGAGGATGGCATTGTTGGTCGGCACCGCCGAGTGGTGCAGCAACTCTGACGTCGCCGTACCGGCACAGACCGGGCAAGTAGCCGTGGTAGCTGACACGACTTCGAATGTACCGACGGCGGTCGTCATGTGATACGGGCCATTTGGAGGGGTTAGGGCCGGCTCAAACCGAGTCGGCGACGCGAGGCGACCAACAGAGCTCGTGCAAGCCGAGGTGATCGCACCATGGACACTCGACCGACTCGGCCAGCGCCGAGGCGTCGGCGACGACCGCCCATGCGCAGGCGACCTGGCCTTCCTTGACGTGTTCGATGACCCGGTCGAGCAACATCGTCTGGTAGAGCGCGCCATAGGACAAACTCGGCAGTCGCATCACCACATCGGAGCCGTCGCTCACCTCGAAATGCTCGCTCACGACCGAGACGACCGCACGCTCGAGGCCGAAGGCGACAGCCGTGACCGATGGCGGTATGAGTACATGCGCCAACTCTACCATTACGTAAAGGTTGAGTCTAGGATTCTTGGCACTGATTTTGTCCGAAAGGGGGTCAAAGTCACCCTCCGCCGACCGGCCGCTGACCACGCAAAGAGCGGCGTCTACAACGGCTCCCCCATGCGAGCAAAGCACTCCTGCATGGTGGCGCCCATGAACGCGACGCGCACCTCGTCGTCGAGG
Organism: Acidimicrobiales bacterium; assembly: GCA_039934635.1. Classification (GTDB taxonomy): domain Bacteria; phylum Actinomycetota; class Acidimicrobiia; order Acidimicrobiales; family WLNW01; genus DATLFA01. Next base: position 36,486 of record JBDTLT010000026.1, on the reverse strand, counting down.
AGATCGAGACCCGGACGGTACAGCTCGATCGGGTCGGCATTGCCTTCTTGGTGGGGGAAGTCCGACGAGAACACACACATCGCCGGCAACTGCGCGAGTACATCGAGCGCTTCGATGTCGCCGAAGCCGGGCAGTGGTGTCAAGCGCACGTTGCGCCGCAACATCTCGCCACCGGACAAATCCCACGGCCAGGCGCCCAACGCTGCCGACGACCGTGATTGACGATCGAGCATCTCCACGAACCATGGCACCCAGCCGACGCGCATCTCTTCGAGCATCACGGTGATGTCGGGATGCCGAGCGAACACGCCTCCGTAGAGCAGGCCCGACAACAGGTTCTGCGCGGCGTGCACTCGTTGTGTGTTCGCCAGGCGAACGAGGCCCGCCACGCCGGCGCCGCCCTCGAGATCCCAACCGATGTCGGCCCAACCAGTGAAGTCCGCCGCGGTATTCCCCACATGGATCACCGCGACCATCCCAAGTCGCGCGGTCGCCGCCCACACGCGGTCCCACGCGGGATGCCCAGGTGAGATGCCACCTCCAGGCCGACCGTTGTCGGTGTAGAGGAAGAACGCGCGCGCCCCCAGAGCACGCACTCGCTCCAACTCGACGACTGCAGCATCGAGATCGTTGAAGTCGATGACCGCGACTGCGTGCAAGCGATCGGCGCGGTCGGCCAACTGCTCGCAGAGGTAGCTGTTGCAGCGCTGCGCTCCGAGTGCGCGATCGGGTCCGATGAACTCCAGTTGCTGCCAGTAGCCACCCGGGTTGACGAGGCAGTGGTCGATGCCGATGTGATCCATCCATGCGACTCGCTCGGCCGCCGTCGAATCGTGGATCGGATGCAGGATCACCGGACCACCGCGCTCTTTCGCCATCGCGATGAGCCCCGGGAGAAGCTCGGACGCCGACGGGCGACGCGATTCGGGCAGCGCGCGCAACAGATCGCCGGCGATGCCGAACGCGAGCATCGCCATACCTGCGGGCAACTGCGGCAACCACGGCTCGAGCGGGTGCTCACCAGGGGCGTGACTGCTGGCTTCCCAGTGTGTATCGACATCGATGATCATGTCGCTCACTCCCGTCTGTTGCGTCGCGGCTACTCGTCGAAGATCTTGAGCGCAGGATATTCGTCGAGTGTGAAGTCGTTGGTGAGGTCGCTGGTCAGTTGCGGCGCCGCGGCATCGAGCGCGTCGAGGTCCCATCCACCGGCGGAATAGATGACGCGCTCGTCCTCGGGCTCGCTGTAGCGCGCGACGAAGTCTCCGTATACATGGAATGTGCGCCCGTTGACGTTGCTGGCGGCGTCGGTGCAGAGCCACACCACGAACGGCGAGACTTTGCGCGGCGCTCGGGCCTCAGGGTCGAACGATGCGTTCCCACCCGCCGCGGAGGCGCCTTTGGGTCGCATGGTGATGTTCATCAGGTCGGACCAGCGGGCCGTCAACTGTTGGTAGGAGTTGAGTGCGGTGTGCGACGCCGCGGCCGGGCGGATGGCGTTGCACCGCACACCGAATCGACCCAACTCTCGCGCCGCGGTGCGCGTGAGGCCGATCAGCGCCTCTTTCGCGGCGGCGTACACGCTGTTGGACGGATGCCCGAAACCCGAGCCCGAACTGGTGTTGATGATCACGCCGCTGCCTTGACGGCACATGTGCGGCGCCGCGTATTTGATCATCGCGAAGTAGCCCTTGAAGTTGGCGTCGACGGTCTTGTCGAACTGCTTCTCGCTGAAGCGCCACATGTCGTTGATGCCGCCTGCGGTGGCGTTGTTGACGAGGATGTCGACCGTGCCGAATGCGTCGACCGCCTGTTGCACGATGGCCTCGGCCCCCGCGAACGTGGCCGCACTCGCCGAGCTGGCGATGGCATCGCCGCCCGCTCGATGTATCTCCTCGACGACCCGCTCGGCACTCGCCTTTTGACCATCGCCGACGGCCGCGACACCCAGATCGTTCACGACTACACGCGCGCCTTCCTTTGCGAACAACAGCGAATGCTCGCGTCCGATGCTGCCCGCACCGCCGGTCACGATCACTACCTTGCCGGCCAGCCTCTGCCCCATGAGTTCAGTACCCCCGGGGGAACACACTAGTTTCCGCTCTGACGACGAGGGGGTTCGATGGCCAGATGTCGCGCTGGAGTATTCAACGGTGACGGCACGTTCGAAGTACGTGAATTCGCCGTGCCGCACCCACCGCCTGGCGGTGCCGTGCTCGCGGTCGAAGCCGTCGGTCTGTGCGCGAGCGACGTCGCACAGCTCCACGGTCACAAGCACGTTCCCGGCGAAGTGAGCCCGCTCGTTCCGGGACACGAGATCGTCGGGCGCGTCCACGAGCTTGCTCCTGATTCGCAGCTGGGGGTCGCGGTCGGAGCGCGCGTCGGAGTAGACCTCGTTCGCCGGTGCGGCATCTGCGAAGTGTGCGTCACCGGTTCTCCGTACTGCCCCAAGATGCAGTTGTACGGCTACACCCAAGGCCTCGACGTGCGCAGTGGGCTCCACGGTGGCTACGGCGAGTACATGGAGATCATGCCCAACACGAACTTGGTGCCGCTCACCGACACCGTCAGCGCCCGAGAGCTCTCGTTGTTCGAGCCGCTGGCCAACGTCGTCAATTGGTTTGGTGGCGTGCGATTGCAGGCCGGTGAGTCCGTCGTGATCCAAGGCCCCGGACACATGGGGCTCATCTGCGCGGCCTACGCGAAGATGCTCGGTGCCGGCACGGTGATCGTCACGGGCCGCAGCAATGACGCACTACGACTCGAAGCTGCGCATCGCGTCGGTGCCGACTTCACCATCGATGTCGACGCCGAGTCAGCGATCGAACGCGTCGCGCAGATCACCGGCGGCGCGATGGCCGACGTGACCGTCGATCTGACCGACGCGGCTGCGCCGGTCGGTGCCTGCCTCGAGTTGGTACGTCAGGGTGGACGAGTGCTGTGGGCCGGCCTGAAGAACATGACGCCCGTGACGATGATCTCCGATCTCGTGCCGCTGAAGGGCCTCACCGTTGTCGGCGGCGCCGGTTCGACGGCGCAGTCGATGCGCACGACCGGCGAAGTCCTCAACTCGGGCGCGTATCCCACCAAGGCCCTACTGGGTGAGGTGTTCACGCTCGACACGCTCGACCGCGCAATAGCGTTGCTCACGCGATCTGACCCGAACCACGACGCCGTACGCGTCAGTTTGGTGCATGGCCACGCGCTCGACCAAGGAATCAACCGATGACCGCAACATTTCGTCAACTCGCTGATATCACGTGCCCTGTCATCGACGCCGACGCGCACGTGAACGAACCGCCTGATCTGTGGCAGTCGCGCGTGGCGCATCACCTACGCGACCGTGCACCAAAGCTGGTGCACGCCGACTTCGGCGACGTCTGGTCCTTCGACGGCGGCAAGCGCACGTGGAACCTCGGCCTCACCGCGACGGCCGGCCTCGACTACACGCAGTACGCACCCAAGGGGGCGCGGTACTCCGAGATACGGCCGGCGAGTTTCGACCCGAAGGCGCGTCTCATCGAGATGGACATCGACGGGATCGACGCTCAGGTTCTGTATCCGAGCGTCACACTCACCGGCGCCAAGAGCTACAGCGGTGACCGAGAACTGCAACTCGCATGCGTGCGCGCCTACAACGACTGGATGGTCGAATTCTGTGCCGATTCGGGCGGCCGGCTCGTTGCGCAGGCGGTGATGCCCGCGACCAACGCGGCCGACGCCACGGCAGAGTTACGTCACGCACTCGACACCGGGCATCGCGGCGCGATTCTCTCCGCGTTCCCCAACGGTGGGTTCGCGCTCGACCCGACCGACGACGAATTCTTCGGACTCGCGCAAGAAGCTCGCGTCCCCCTTGCGGTGCACACCGGCAGCTTCCTTCCCAACAATCCCGAAGGCATGTGGGCTGATCTCGATGGCATGGGCGTGCTGGCCATGGGTTCGACGGCCAAGGCCGGCGTGCAGTCGATGCCGGTAGCCGCCATGTTGGTGTTCTCGGGCGTGCTCGAGCGCTTTCCCGCGTTGCGCTTCGTCCTCGTCGAGTCCAACATCGGCTGGATCCCGACCCTGCTCGAGCAGATGGACGACAGCTTCATGCGCTTCCGCTTCTACACAGGTGCGGTCGACAAGATGCGGCGACTGCCGAGCGAAGTGTTCCGTACGAGCATCTGGGCCACGTTCGTCAATGACCGATCAGGCGTCGAGCAGCGCGATCGGCTCAATCTCGATCACGTGTGCTGGTCCACCGACTATCCGCACTCGATCTGCGAGTGGCCGAACTCACGGCGCGTCTTCGAGTCAGTGTTCCAAGGCGTGGCCCTCGATTCGGTCGAGAAGATGGTCTATTCCAATGCGCGCGACCTGTATTCGATCGAAATCCCGCCCCGCACGGTCTGACTGTGACGTCATCACGCGATAGCGAACTACTCGAAAAGGCAGCGATCCGCGAGACGCTGTTGCGGTACGCCGCGGGCATCGACCGCCGAGACTGGGACCTCATGCTGTCGTGTTTCACCGACGACGTATGGGCGAACTTCCAAGGCAACGACCTCGGGCGCGGCCGCGATCAGATCCTGGCCTACATCAACACCGCTGCCTCGGGCTTCCGCATCGTGTCGTCGATTCACCTGCTGGCCAACATGTACATCGAACTCGACGGAGCGCGCGCCACTGCCGACACCTACGGCATCGGATATCTCGTCTTCGATGCAGGCGCCGGCCCCACGCTGCGCACGCGTCATCTGCACTACATCGACGATCTCGTGCGCAACGACGACGGGTCGTGGCTGATCGCCAAGCGTGTCTTGACCAACGACTGGGAACGGCTGACGCCGGTCGATCCCCTTTGACGCCGGGTGGGCGGGGCAGAGTGAACCCAAGAACTCCACGCGGCGGGCGACTCCGCACGCCCCACCGTGCCCCGGTTACTGTTCCCGGCGGCCAGGGCCCGAGGGGGGCCGACGCGCCACACGCGCTTACGGAGGAATCTCATGGAGTTCGGCATCTTCACGAACATGTACCACCCCAAGCACTGGCGCGACGGCAAGGTCCGTAGCGAGCACCAGACCCTCAAGAACGAGCTCGAGTACATCCAGCTCGCCGACCGCTCCGGCTTCAAATACTCGTGGTCGGCCGAACATCATTTCCTGGACGAGTATTCGCACCTCTCCGACTCCGAGACCTTCATGGCGTATGCACTGGCCAAGACGCAGCGCATCCACGTCGGGTCAGCCATCTTCAACATCACGCGCCCGGTCAACCACCCGGCTCGCATCGCCGAGCGCGTCGCCATGCTCGATCATTTGGGCGAGGGCCGATTCGAGTTCGGCACAGGCCGCGGGTCGTCATCGATGGAGGTCTTCGGATTCGGCATCGACAAGATGGAACGAACCCGTGAGCTCTATGACGAGGCGCTCCCGCAGATCGTGCGCATGTGGGCCGAGGACGAGTACTCCTACGAAGGCACCGCATTCTCGATGCCGACGCGACGCGTGCTGCCAAAGCCGTACACCGATCCGCACCCACCGATCTGGGTTGCGGCGGGTTCGCCGGGCACGTTCGAAAAAGCGGGACGCCTCGGCATCGGCGTGTTGTGCTTCACCCTCGGCACGCCCGACACGTTGGCGCCGTTGATCGAGATCTACAAGAAGAACATCGAAAAGGCCGAACCGGTCGGCGGGTACGTCAACAACAACATCATGGTGACCGGCGACATGATGTGCCTCGAGGACGGCGACAAGGCGCGGCGATTGTTCGCGGCAAACCGCAGCAGCTATCACACCGGTCTTGTGTTTCGCTATCTCGACTCCTTCCCCCGGCCCGACGGCTTCCCCGTGTGGCCCGATCTCCCGCCCGATCCCACTGTCGAAGAGCTCAAGGCCGGCTCCAACGCTGCGGCGAGTTGTGTCGGCGACCCCGACGAGATCTCGCGTACGGTCCAGAAATTCATCGATGTGGGCGCCGATCAGCTGACGTTCTCGTCGACCGTTTGCGACTACGACATGGACGCGCTCCGAGAGTCGTACGAGACGTTCGGCAAGTACGTCATCCCCAAATTCGACACCGATCCGATTCACTCCACGACGCGCCAACGCGAAGCGCAGTGCGGCGCCTCCTACGGCACGCGTTGATCCCGCCCCACCGCGACGCAAGGAGCATCTGATGCCCGTACGCCCAGTCCCCACCGACGGCCCGATCAACCTCGGCATCCTCTACCCCACTGTGTGGTTCGGCGATCCCGACGCGTTGGCTCGAGAGATCGAGACAGTGCAATCGATCGATCCCCGTATCGCGGTCACCGTCGAGACCTACGACGAACCGCACGAGTTGCGAACCGAGCGCGGTCGCATCGGCGGCGCCGAGGCGGCACGCGGGCTCGCGCCGGCGCTCACCGACGCGCAGCGGGCGATGTTCGAGCGAGTCGACGCGGTTGTCACGCTCGACCTGCCATTCGACGTCGGCGCAGTCGCACCAAAGCTGGGGTGGGTGCAGGGCGTCGGTGCCGGGTCGGCCCAGCTGCAATCGGCCGGGTTGGCCGAAGCGGGCATCCGTCTGACCACGAGCGCCGGCAGCAACGCGGTCGCGATTGCCGAGTTCGTCATCGGACGTCTGCTGCAAGAACGCAAACGGTTCCGTGAGCTCGACGCGCTGCAGCAAGTCCACAACTGGGACGCGCTCTACGGCAGCGAATTGGCGGGCGCAACCGTCGGGCTCATCGGCCTCGGCGCGATCAACGCCGCGGTCGCGGCACGGCTCGCGCCGTTCGGCGTGACCGTGCTTGCGTCGCGCCGGTCGGCTCGACCGGGAGCGACCGCACCCGACGTGGCCGAACTGTTCCCCACCGATCAGCTTCACGACATGCTCGGTCGCTGCGACACCATCGTGTCGGCCGTACCCGAGACACCCGAAACGATCGGCCTCATCGACGCCGCGGCCATTGCTGCCATGAAGCCGGGTGCGTTCTTCTGCAACGTCGGCCGAGGCACCCTGCTCGACGAAGACGCGTTGATCGATGCGATGCGCCGCGGACACCTTCGCGGTGCGGCGCTCGACGTCGCGAGCATCGAGCCACTGCCCTCCGATCATCCGCTGTGGGACGCACCGAACCTCTATCTGTCGTACCACTGCTCGAGTTCGCCGGCCGCCTTGTTCGTGAACCTGCATCGGCTGTGGCGCGACAACATCAAGCGATGGCTGTCCGGCGAGCCCCTGCGCAACGAAGTAGACCTCGAACGCGGCTACTGAGCACGTCTTCGTCGGTGCCGCACATTTCAACCTTCGGTAGCAAGAATGCACGGCGGGTGTGCACTTTTGCTACGAGAGTCGCTCGGGCTCTCCTCTGCAATCGCAACGGCTTCGACAGCATCAAGCGCTGTCTGGCCGGTGAACCCGCGTACAACGAGGTAGACCTCGAACGCAGCTGCTGATAGCCGCACTTGGTTCGACCATCCTTCATTGCTCGCGCGGCGTAGCCGCCCTCGCGTTGCGGCGCAGCCGCACTGGTAGCCGGGTCACTTACCTGCTCGCTGCGGCTTTCTTTCTGGTACCGGCGATCGCACTCACGGTCGGCCTCCTCTTCCTTTACGGAAAAACGTGGACGACGTGCGTCGTGAGCGCACTTCTGCTCGCGGTGGCGCCCTTGCCATCTCGAGGCCTCGTCGCCGGATGCGCACGCATCGCGGCGATAGTTCTCTTTCTCGTTGTCGCTACCGGCGTCGCCGGCGCCAGACTGCAACATGACCGTGCGCCGAGTAGTCCCTGACATCACCACCCAAGACCCAGGGGCAACGCGAGATTTCTATGTCGACTTGATCGGCCTCGAAGTCGTCATGGACCTCGGTTGGGTCGTCACCTACGCCTCGCCGGCGAACCCAACGGCGCAGGTGACCGTCACCCAGGCCGCCATGCCCGAGATCACGCCCAACATGACGATCGAAGTCACCGATGTCGATGGCGTTCACGCGCAGGCAATTGGTCGTGGCGACGACATCGTGTATCCCTTGACCGACGAGCCGTGGGGAGTGCGCCGGTTCTTCGTTCGCGATCCCAACGGGGTTGTTGTCAACGTGCTCGAACACCGTGAGGCCAGCCGCCATAATTGAGCGGTGCAACGAGTCGCGGTCGTCGGTCCCGGGGGCGCCGGCAAGACGACCTTCGCCCGTGAACTCGCAGATCGCACCGGCCTACCGGTGATTCATCTCGACGAGCACTTCTGGAAACCCGGTTGGGAGCCGACGGCACGTGGCGAGTGGCGCTCGATCCAGGAAGACCTACTTGCCGCAGACAGCTGGATAGCCGACGGCAACTACGGCGGAACCTTTGACATTCGCCTGGCACGCGCCGACACGGTGATCGTGTTCGCAATCTCTCGTGCCCGCTGTGTTCTTCGAGCAGCCCGACGGTCACTTCGAAACCGCGGTCGCGCAGTGCAGGCCCCCGGCTGTCCTGAGCGCCTCGACCGTGAGTTTCTTCGGTGGATATGGCGCTATCCGAAGGACAGCAAGCCGAGGCTCGATACTGCGTTGGATGAGCACGCGCAACACGCCGAGGTGATCACGTTTCACACTTCACGTGACGTCCGAAAGTTCCTTCGCCGATATCGGTAGCGTCCATTCAACCCGCGAGCAGATGGCGCCCGTCGAGCGAATGGACCGCGACGCCGAGCTCGTCGAGCAACGGTTGGTCTACGCAGATGCGACCGGTGAGATCGGTTCCGCACTCGGCCAACACCACCGCCGCTTGCACGATGACTTCAACGGGATTGAACAGGTCGGCCGCGATGCGATCGCCCAGGTGCGCAATGGCGCCCTCGGTCGCGACGGGCTTGTCGGGCTCCAATGTGTTGATGCGGATACCGGTGCCATAGAGCTCGACGGCCAGCGCGTTGGTGTAGCGATTGAGCGCAGCCTTGGTCGCGCCGTACGCGGCGTTGGTCGTTCCCATCGCCGTCTGTGCAAAGGGCGGCCCATCGGTGAGGCGCGCGCCTCCGGACGAGAGATTGATGATCCACCCTTCGCCCCGTTCGCGCATCGAAGGGATCACCGCTTGCGCAAGGTCGATCGGCGCGTGGAAGTTGACCTCGAACATGATGCGCCGGTGCTTCAACGACATGGCCGCGCTCAACACATGGATGCCGGCGGCCGCGTTGTTGACGAGGATGTCGATCGGTCCACCGAGTGCGGCTTCGCTTTCCGGAACGACGCGGGCCCGATCGTCACCGCTCGCCAGATCGGCGACCAACGGAACGACCGTCGAGCCATGCCGCGCACAGCGTTGCGCGGTCTCGCGCAAGCTCCCCGCGAGATGGTCGTGCTGATCGAGCGTTCGGGCGGTGATGACGACATTGGCCCCCTCCGCCGCGAATCGCTCGGCAATCGACGCGCCGATGCCTCGGCTCGCGCCCGTGACCACCACATTGCGTCCGTCGAACCGTCCCATGACGTCCCCCTTCGACCGCATAGTAACGATCGCCGGCGACGGAGGCCCTTCGTCAGCCGCGGCGCGGCCGGCTGCCGGCGTCAGGCATGCGCCACGCGATGATCACGGCTATCGCGAGTACGACCATCGCGACGATGAACGTGCTGTTGTAGGCGGATTGTTCGGCGTTCACCGACTTCGCCGACGCGAGCCGCGCATTGACGAGGGCGAAGAGGCCGGCCACCGAGAGGGCGGCGCCGACCTGATTGGTAAGCGATCGAATCGTCGTCGCGTGAGCCATCGAATGATCGGCGATGGCATTGAGCCCGACAACGGTCACGGGGATCATCACCACGCCGACGCCCATGCCCTGGATTGCCAGCGAAGTCGCAATCCACACGACCGACGTGCTCGGCGAGATGAACGCGTTGCCGGCCGCGCCGATCATCATCAGCAGGCAGCCCCCGACCGCGGGGCGGCGCGCCCCCATCCGGTCGACGAGCCGCCCTCCCACCGACATGCTGATCGCCGTCATCACTGCCGACGGCGTGAGTATCACTCCGACCTTCAACGCGCTGTAGCCCCGCAGCCGTTCGAGCTGCAGCGGTACGAACACCGCCCTCGTGTACTGCGGCAGTGTCACGAGGCCGATGACGAGGAGCGAAGAGAGGTACACGGGCGTGCGCGTCAGGCGCAGCTCGAGCAACGGCTCGGGCGTGCGTAGTGCGTGGAACGTGAACGTCGCGAGCAGCGCCAGGCCACCCAACAGACAGCCGATCGTCCCCGGATCGTCCCAGCCCCAGCTGCGACTCTGCGCGAGGCCGAATATGAACAAGGCGAGGCCCGACCCACCGAGGACCAGGCCGACGAAGTCGAGTTTGCCTTGCGCGCGACGTGCGGTGTCCACCAAGAACCGACGGCCCGCGATCGCGCCGATGATGCCGATGGGTACGTTGGGAAGGAACAACCAATGCCAGCTCACGGCGGTGACGAGGTAGCCGCCGAATGTCGGGCCGACCGCCGGTGCGCTCATCGCGACAAGGCCCCAGACACCCATTGCCCTCCCGCGCTCGTCGGGAGCGAAGAGGTCGAGCACGATCGTCATGCTCACGGGGTTGAAGATGCCCGCACAGATGCCTTGGCCCGCTCGCGCCGCAATGAGAAAACCCAGATTCGGCGCCAGCGCGGCACACAGTGACGCGACGCTGAATGCCGCCAGCGACACGAGAAACACCGGCTTCGCGCCGAGTCGATTGGCCACCCATCCGGCGGCCGGCATCGACACCGACAACGCGAGCAGGTTGGCCGTGACGACCCATTGGATATTGCTTCCGGCGTGAAGTGATTCACCTATCTGCGGAAGCGCGATGCCGACGATCGTCGAGTCGAGACTTACGATCAACGTACCGATCAGAACGATGCCGAGGGCAGCCCACCGTTCGTCGGTGGACTTCGTCAGCGCAGTCAGTCCTTCAACTCCACGACGATCTCGTAGAACTCCTGTTTGCCGACGTTGACTGCCGTCTCGATGCCGCCGCGTTGCGCATAGAGCACGTTGCCCGGTTGGATCTCACCTTCGACGTAATCGAGGCCGACCCACTCGCCGCCAGAGTCGGGTTCGAAGCGCGCCGCCATCTTGTCGCCGGAGATCTGGATCATGATGTAGTCGAGATCGTGGCGGTGCAGGTCGGACTCTTCGCCCGGTGCAAGGCGCATCTCCCAGATGCGTACACGGTCGTTCTCCATGAGCACCCTCGACGCGATGCCACCCATTACCCGCTCGTCAGCCATTTGGTTCCTCTCCTTTTCGCCAGAATAGCCGCTGCGTCACGGCCAACGGGGAGCCCGGCTCTACGTGAACGGCGAACCAACGGTCCCTGGTCGAGCGCCGGTGCTCGCGCCGTCGAGCCACGTCGGCGTACCGCGCACCACTGTCGCGCGGAATCCGGCCGGGGGGCGGGTGAAGCGCCAAGAACCGAAGGGCACATCGTGCACCCGCGTTTCTTGGCGCAACTCGATCTCGTCGAGTGCGAATACGGCGAGGTCGCCGAGCTTGCCCGGCGCGACGGTCCCGCGGTCGGTGAGTCCCAAGAACGACGCCGAGCGACCGGTCAGCGAGTGCACTGCCTCTTCGATCGACAGTTGGCCCGTATCGCGGACGTAGTGCGTGAACAAGTGCACGTTCTGGCCGGCGCCACAGAACAGCTGCAAGTGCGCGCCGCTGTCGTTGATGTTCGTCAGCGTCTGCGGGTCGCGCAACAACGCAACGACATCGGCCTCGTTCAATTCGTCGGGAGTGCCGACGAGCGACGACTCGATACCGTTGCGCACGAGCCAATCGGCAAGAGCATCGGATACATGCAGCCGCGTCTGCGCGGCGTAGTCGGCGAGCGATATGCCGAGGGGCCCCACACCGTTTTCGGATATCGCGAAAATCAGCGACTGCGGCCGATCGACCCGCGACGTCGCGATATGCGGCCGGTTGTCCCATTCGTACCGCGCGCGGGCCCGCCACGCCGGGTCGGCCAGCAATGCCAGCTTGGCGTCGTGCGGCCCGTTGACCATCTCGTTCCACGCCGGTACCCGCTGGAACACGATCGACCGTTCAAAGCCGAAGAACGGCTCGAGCGGCTTGAAGACGACGTTGGGCCAGAAGTCGACACCTTCGGCGCGCAGGCGGTGGTGCAGGCTCCACGCGGCCTCGCGCTTGTCGCTTTCGAGGACATCGGTCGGCACCCCGGGCCATTGGCCGCGCACGCCGGCACGATGGCACAGCCGCGCGAAGCGTTCGACATCGCTGAGCCAGTGGTCAGGGTCGTTGAATCGCGTGATCACCTGCACGGTGCGCCCCGGATAGCGCGCCACGACGTCGAACAGTGCGGCGTACTCGGCGTCGTCGGCAAAATAGCCCGGGACGAGGCGCAGGGTGCGGTCCTTGTCGAAGTGGTTGATCGACAGACCGACGGCCCCGTGGCGGAGCGCTTCGTCGAGAAGGGCACACATGGCGCGGACTTCGTCGTCGGTGGCGCGGCGCTCCCACGCGGCATCGCCCATGACGAAGGTGCGCAGTGCGACGTGGCCGAAGAAACCGAGCAGGTTGAGCGACGTCGGGCGGCCCGCCATGGCGGTCATGTAGTCGGGCCACCGCTCCCAGGTCCACGGGATCTCCCGGCGGAAGGCCTCGACCGGCAGGTCTTCGAGGAAGCACAGCAGATCGACGACGTCGTCACGCTGGCTGCCCGCAAGCGGCGCAATCGAGTTGCCGCAGTAGCCGAACACGGCGCTCGTGTTGCCGTAGGCAGGCAGCGGATCGAGGTCGGGGTTCCACCACATCGCACCGTCGAGATGCGTATGGGTCTCGATGATGCCGGGGATGACGAACGCGCCGCTGGCGTCGATCTGGAGTTCACCGTCTGGCTGTAGCGCAGGTGCAACCTCCACGATGAGACCATCGCGGACGCGGACGTCGGCCGTTCGCGGCGGCGCGCCGGTGCCGTCGACCACTGAGCCGCCACGTACGAGTACGTCATCCATTTAGTTGTCCTTTCGAAGTGGTGCGAGTGCCCCGCACGACGAGATCGGCGACCGCATCGGCGAATTCGACGTCGACAAGGCCGCGCACGATCACCCGTTGGATCAGCGCGCCGTAGAGCGCATCGAACAGTGCGTCGGCATCGATGTCGGCTCTCACATCGCCGCGCTTCACGGCCGCATCGACGAGGTGCGCGAGATGCCGGCGCACGGGTTGCTCGAGCCCGTCGAGCACGCTCGACCGCAACGCAGGATCCGAGTGAAGATCGACGATGAGCCCCGGCAGCGCGGCGCGGACCTCGGGGCGGGCGTAGGACGCGAACGACCGCCGCAACATCGAGCGGACGTCGTTGGCGAAGTCGCCGGTATCCGGCAGCGAGGACAGTCCGGCGCGGCTGTAGATCGACTCGTGCACGAGATGGGCTTTGGACGGCCAGCGGCGATAGATCGTCGGCCGGGACACACCGGCGCGCCTCGCCACGAGATCGAACGTCAACTTGCTGTAGCCCAACTCGACCAGCACGGCTCGGGTAGCTGCGAGTACGGCCTCATCGATCGCCGGATCACGGGGGCGACCAAGTGGGATCACCTTCGGCCCGTCCTGCGGATCGGTGTCCTCGCGCTCGCTACGGTTGCCCTCGACCAGTGGCACCCTTCGACTATAACATTACGTGACGCAATGTAAAGGAAGTCCATGGCTGAATCCCCGATTGCCCCGCCGCCCGCACGATTCGGCGCCTTCATCGCCCCCCATCACGATCCCCGCATCGATGCGACGCTGCAGATCCGGCGCGATGTCGAGTTGATCGAAATCCTCGAGGGTCTCGGCTATGACGAGGCTTGGGTGGGCGAACACCACTCGTCCGGGCACGAGACGATCGCCTGCCCCGAGATGGTGCTCGCGGCCGCCGGCGAACGGACCAGCCGCATCCGTCTCGGCACCGGCGTCAACTCGATGCCGTATCACAACCCGTTGATGCTGATCGACCGGTTGGTGCTGCTCGACCACCTGACGCGCGGACGGGCCATCCTCGGGATGGGGCCGGGACAACTCGCCTCCGACGCGTACATGCTCGGCATCGACCCCGCGCAACAACGCGACATGATGATCGAAGCGGCCGAAGTGATCGTCGAGTTGCTCGCGGGCAACAAGGTCACGCGGGCGACGTCTTGGTTCGATCTGCGCGAAGCCCACTTGCAACTGCTGCCGCACAATCCGGCCGGCCTCGAGATCGCGGTTGCCTCGGTCGTCTCCCCTACCGGCGCGATCCTTGCGGGACGCCTCGGGTTCGGCATGCTGTCGCTCGCCGCCACCGATCCTCGCGGATTCTCGGCACTCGACGTCAACTGGGGCCATCTCGAACGCGCCGCAGCCGGTGCCGGTCGTGGCACCGATCGTTCGCGGTGGCGCGTGCTGGTCGCGATGCATCTTGCCGAAACGCGCGAGCAGGCACGCAAGGAAGCCGAGTCGGGCATCCTCGGTTCGCTGGTCGGCTACATCGAAGGTTTGACGGGCAAGCCGTTGCCGTACGGCAATGCCCCCGCGCTGGCCGTCGAGCAATGGTCGACCCGCGGCTTCCCCGGCTTTGGCGTCGCGACCGTCGGTACTCCCGACGATGCCATCGAGACCATCGCGCAACTCAGCGAACGAACCGGTGGGTTCGGCACGCTGCTGTTGCTCTCCCACGACTGCGCATCGTGGGAAGCAAAGAAGCGGAGCTTCACGCTCTTCGCCGAAGAAGTCGTGCCCGCATTGCGCGGGAGCTCCGCGCCCCGCTTCGCCAGCAAGACGTGGACCGGAGCCAACTCCGAAGTGCTGCTCGGCGGGATGTCCGCCGCCATCACCGCCGCGGTCGCTCGCTATGCGGACGAGGGCAACACCGAGAACCAACCATCGGTCGATGCCTGGCTGCCCAAGGCCGAGTAACCGCGCGCGCCTTCGCTAGTGCGCCGCCAGGAACTCGGTGACGGTGCCGGTCACATAGTCGAGCGTGTCGTCGTCGAGCGCGTGGCTCAGCGGCAACAACACGCCCCGGGCCATCACGTCGTCAGCGACTGGAAGGCCACCCGCGGGAAGGCGCACCTCGACGCCCTTGAGCATCGGTTGCCGAGTGACGTTGCCCGTCCAGATGGTGCGGGTGTCGATGCCGTGGTCGTCGAGAAAGCGTTGCAGATCGCCCCGGACGAAACCGGCCTCGGGGTCGATCATGAGCGGATACCCCAACCACGCCGTCTCCAGTTGATCGAGTTGTCGCGGCCGCGAGAATCGATCGGCGTGCTGGGCGAAGTATTCCGTATAGCGATCGAAGTTACGCCGCCGCCGGGCCAGGTTTTGCGGCAGCTTCTTCAACTGTTCGAGCCCAAATGCCGCACCCATCTCCGACGGCTCGAAGTTCCACGCCACCTCGTCGAAGATGAACTGGTTGTCGTAGTTGATGCCGTCGAGGTCTTCCCAGAAGTCGCGGTCGCGCTTCTTCGAGCCGTAGAAGTGCAACTCGGAGCGACGTCCCCACCGGCGTAGCATCAGCGCGCGATCGCGGAGACCGTCGTCATCGGTCATCACCATGCCGCCGTTGCCCCCGCACGTGATGATGTGCGAATTCGCGAAGCTCGTCACGCTGAGCGTCGAACGCTCGCCGGTCGGTGTGCCTCGCAGCCGCGCGCCGAGCGTGTCGCACGAGTCCTCGATGACCGGCAGGCCGTGCCGTTGCGCGATCTCCCGGATGCGGTCCCAGTCGGGTGCATTGCCGATGAGATTCGGGATGAGAATCGCCCCGGTGCGCGGTGTGATCATCTCCTCGATGCGCTCGACATCGACGCAGTACGTGTCGGGCTCAGCGTCGACGAGTGCCGGCACCCATCCGCCCCGAACGATCGGCGCGATGTCGGTCGAGAACGTGAGCGCGCAGGTGACGACCTCCGCGCCTCGGGGCAGATCGAGCAACTCGAGTGCGAGATACAGCGCCGACGAACCGGAATTGCACATGACGCCGCGCGACTTGCCGAAGAGCGCCGCGACTTGGCGCTCCATTGCGGTGACACGCCGTCCGGGCCACAATCCCTGTGGCCCAGATCGCAGTACCTCGACGACGGCTTCGATTTCGCGTTCGTCGTGAACGCTGCTCGAGTAGAAGATGCGCTCCATCAGTGCGAGGCGAGGAAGTCGGCGAGCTGCTCGCAGACATAGCCGACCGCGTCGTCATCGAGCGCGTGGCTCATCGGGAGGATCATGCCGCCGGTCATCACGAGATCGGCGTGGGGCATGCCGTCGGCCGGCGCGCGGAAGGTGACGTTCTTCATCATCGGCTGGCGAACCGCGTTGCCCGTCCATACCGTGCGCGTGTCGACCTCGCGCTGCTCGAGGAACAGCTGCACATCACTGCGGGTGAACCCCGCGTCGGGCCGCACGATGATCGGATAGCAGAGCCAAGCGGTATCGAGCCCCTCGGTCTGGCGCGGCAGGACGATGCGATCTACGTGCTTCGCAAAGAACTCGTTGTAGAGCGCGAAGTTGCGCTGACGGCGCTCATAATTGCGAGGAAGCTTCTTGAGTTGCTGTAACCCGAACGCGGCACCCATCTCGGATGGCTCGAAGTTCCAACCGAGCTCGTCGAAGATGAACATGTTGTCGTAGCGGACGCCGTCGACCTCTTCCCAGAAGTCGCGTTCGCCGGTGCGCGTGCCATAGAGCTGCACTTCGGAACGACGACCCCAGCGGCGCAACAACAGGCCGCGATCGCGCAGGTTGTCGTCGTCGAGGAGCACCATGCCGCCATTGCCGGCACACGTGATGATGTGCGAATTGGCGAAACTCGTGAGGCTGATATCCGACCGGGTGCCCGTGGGCGTGCCCCGGAGCGTGTGGCCCAGCGCGTCGCAGGAGTCTTCGACCACGAGCAGCTCGTGGCGATCCGCGATGGCTCGCACCGCATCCCAATCGGGAGCGTTGCCGATGAGGTTCGGCAACAGGATGGCCCGCGTCTTGGGCGACACGAGCTCTTCGATTCGCGAGACATCGGCATTGAACGTGTCGGCCTCGATGTCGACGAACACCGGGATCAGGCCGGCGCGTACCAGCGACGAGATGTCGGTCGAGAACGTACAGGTGGACGTGATGACCTCGGACCCCGGCGGAAGGTTCAACAATTCGACTGCCAGATACAGCGCCGACGAACCGGAGTTCACCATCACCCCGGAGGACTTGCCGAACAGTGCGGCGACGCTGCGCTCCATGCCGGCCACGTTCTCACCGAGGGCGAAACTCGAGACTCCGCCGTCGAGGACGGCCATGACCGCGTCCTTCTCGTCCTGGTCATGGACACTGCCCGAATACAGAATGCGTTTCACGGATGTTCCCCTTCGTCTCGCCTATGCCTACTACACCGCGCCCCCGGGCCCACCGTGCTCGCCGACGGTGATTGACGTAGGGCCGTCGCGGTGTTTGACTGGAGGAGAAGTTCATGCATTCGCCTGAACTCTGGCGCTGTCGGGGGGCAAACGATGACGACTGCGACGAAGGCACCCGGGACTCCCGCAGGTTTCGGACCGGTTGACTGGAATCCTCCGGGCCTGCCGACCGACCCCGACGAGATCATGATGCGCCTGGTCGATCCGGTGCAGCGCGGCGAGCTCTACCCGCTCTACCACCAATTGCGACGCGTGGCACCGGTCTACAAGAACCGGCCCGAGATCTTCCACGGTGCGTGGATGTTCACTCGCTTCGCCGAGACCGACACGATCTTTCGCGACCAGCGCGCCGTCAACGACCCTCAGGTCGTAGAAGAGGCGTTCAACAATGGCGACGGCTCGTTCAAGAGCGTCATGGCCAATGTGATGATCTGGCAAGAGCCCGCACCGCATCAGCGTGTACGCAACTTGGTCAAGTCGGCGTTCACGCCCAAGGCCATCGCTCGTTGGCGCCCCATCGCCGAGCGCGTCACCAACGAGCTGTGCGATCGCATGGAGGCGAACGGGCAGGCCGAGCTCGTCGATCAATACAACTACGAGCTGCCGTTCAACGTGATCGCCCACATCCTCGGCATTCCCGAACAAGACTTTCCGCGTATCAAGCAGCTCGCGTGGAACTTCGCGCGGGCAGGAGAAAAGCAGGTCACTGCCGAAGTCGCTCGTCTCGGTGACCAAGCCGCCCGCGATTTCGTCCAGTACTTCGGTGAGCTCGCGGACAAGCGCCGTAGTGAACCGGGCGAAGACCTTCTGACATCGTTGCTCGAAGCCGAAGCCGACGGCGAAAAGCTGACGCACACCGAACTCGTCGCCAACTGCATCCTGTTGTTGCAGGCGGGTCACGAGACGACCCAAGACCTGCTCGGCAACGCACAGGTCGCGTTGTTCCGCAACCCAGATCAACTCGAGCTGCTCCGCGATCATCCCGAGCTCACCAAGAACGCCGTCGAAGAGTTCTTGCGGTACGACGGTTCGGTTCAGATCAACCACCGTGTGGCGCTCGACGGCATGACGGTTGGCGATGTCGACATCCCCGCCCGCGGCATGATCTATGTCTTCCTCGGGGCCGTCAATCGCGATCCCGCGCGCTACCCCGAACCAGATCGGCTCGATATCCAACGTGATCTCACACACCACCTAGCGTTCTCGTTCGGCGCTTACTACTGCATCGGCGCAGCGTTGGCCCGCACGGAGATCTCGGTCGGCATGCGCACGTTGCTCGACCGGTTCCCTGGCCTGCGTCCCGCCGGCGACACCTTCGAATGGCGCAACACGCTGCAACTTCGGGGCCCACAGCGCCTCGACGTCACCTGGTAGACCGCCGGCCGCACGCGCCGCGGGCTACGCGGCGAACATTGCCACGACCATGTCGGTCACCGCGGCGATGAGTTCCTCGTCGAGCTGGTAATGGGTCGTCTCGTCGGGCAACGTGATCCAACGCTGCAGTGCACCGTCGCTTTGGCCGACCACGCGGTTGACGATGTCACGGGCCACGCCATAGCGCAGGCGGCGGGTGCTGTCGTCGAGTTGCGGCGTCACTCGGGCGAGGACCGCGAGATAGCGATTGGTGTATTGATCGAACACGCGCCGCACCACCGGCATCAGGTCGCGCTTGTTCGTCACCGCCACGATGAACCCGGCGTGATGGCGCCCCGCCGGATCGCGCGCCAGTTCTGCCGTCGGGCGCACCAGCACGTCGACCACCGATCGCAACGTGATCTCGCCCGATGCCTCGAGTTCGTCGAGATACCGATTGCGCTGCACACCCAAGTGGGCCGCCCGGCGCTCGACAAGCGCCACGATCAGTTGTTCGCGCGTACCGAAGTGATAGTGGATCGAACCACCGTTGACCCCCGCGGCGTCGATGATGTCGCGTGTCGACACGGCGTCGATGCCATGCTCGGCGAATAGCCGCTCGGCCGCGTTGAAGATGCGTTCTTGGGTCTCGCGCCCGTTCTCGTTGAGCCGGTTGGGCTGCCGATCGCGACGTGACGTGCCGGTCCTCGACGATCGCGCGGCCCCTAGTGCATCCTGTCGCATGCGTCGAAGTCTAAAACGCCGGCATCACGTCGCGACCGAACCTCGTGATCATGCCGCGTGTGTCCTCGTAGCTCTCGATCGACGACGCCGCCTCTGGCCGTCCGCTGAGACCGCCACCGAAACCGACGCTGATATGAGTACAGCCGGTCAGGTCGCGGCAATCCGCGATCCCCGCGATGACGTCATCGGGAGAACCGCCGAAGAACCGGCCACGCGCGACCTCGGTTGGCGCGACATCTTCCCCGGCGT
Organism: Acidimicrobiales bacterium; assembly: GCA_039934635.1. Taxonomy (GTDB): domain Bacteria; phylum Actinomycetota; class Acidimicrobiia; order Acidimicrobiales; family WLNW01; genus DATLFA01. Next base: position 16,785 of record JBDTLT010000026.1, on the reverse strand, counting down.
CGATGCGCGCGAACAGGCGCCGCTCGGCGTCGCCTTCGGTCGAGACGCGCCAGTAGGCCAGCTGCTTGTTGACGAAGTTGGGCAAAAAGTCGCGCTCCATGGTGGCGCGGTCACGACCGAGCCACACATAACGCCGCAACACGGTCGATGGCACTGTGCCGGCGGCAACACACGCTTGCCGATACTGCGCGTGGAGCTCGGCCACCCTGTCGATGGTTTGCACCGGATCACACAACCAGTCGGTGCCGAGACGAGCGGCGCGGTCGATCGCCGCGGCAGCGTTGCCCGCGACCCACAACGGCGGATGCGGCGCCTGGACGGGCCGCGGGTAGACGGTCACCGGTGGGAACTTCCAGAACCGACCGGTACCGGCGACGTCGTTTTCGGTCCACAGTCGACGCAGCAACGAGAGCGACTCTTCGATGCGCGCGCCTCGCTCGGCGAGCGACGAGCCGAATGCCGCGTACTCGACAGGGTTCCAGCCGACACCCACGCCGAGCGATACGCGGCCGGCCGATAATTGATCCAGTGTCGCGACCCGTTCGGCGACCTGCAACGGGTGATGCAGAGGCAGCAGGAAGATCGCAGTCGCGACGCGCAAGGTCGTGGTGTGCACCGCGATCCCCGCCAGCAACGTGAACGGATCGCTGATCTGACCTTCGAGGAAGTGATGATGCCCGACCATCACCGTGTCGAACCCGACCGACTCGGCCAATTGGCAGAGCTCGAACGTGCGGCGGTACGGCTGATCACTCTGCGGATCGCAGAACGGCAGGATGCTCAACGAGAAACGCACGGCGCCTTCCTTTGACGGGTGCGGCAACCCTACGAGTCAGCCGACCGCGGCGAGTGATCGTGCAATCGCCTCGACAGAGCGGTCGACGTCAGCCTCGGTTGTCGACCAGTTGGAGACCGAGATCCGCATGTAACGGCGCCCCCGCCATGTCGTGCCGCCCATCCAACATGTGCCGTCGTGTTGCACTGCAGCGATCACCTGATCGGTGCGATCGTCGTCGCCGAAGTCGACCAGTACCTGATTCAGCACGACGTCGTTACCGATGGTCACCCCGTCGAGCGCCCCCAGTGCGCCGGCGAAACGGCGAGCGAGCGCGCAACAGCGCGCGACGAGATCGGCCACGCCGTCGCGGCCCAACTCGCGCAACGCAGCCCACGTCGCAAAGCCCCTCGCTCGCCGAGACGACTCGGGCACGTAGTCAGACGGCGCGCGTACCGGACCGGTGCCGTGTCCGACGAGATACGCAGCCGTGAACGACATCGAGGCAACGTGGGCATCGGGATGCGCACAGAACACGTAGCCCGAGTCGTAGGGAACATTCAGCCACTTGTGGCCATCGGTGGCCCATGAGTCCGCGTGTTCGATCCCCTTGACCAGATGCCGCGTCGACGGACTCGCAGCCGCCCATAGCCCGAATGCTCCGTCGACGTGCACCCACGCGCCGTGGTGGTGGGCGACCTCGCACGCGGCGGCAAGATCGTCGCAGGCGCCGGTATTCACATTGCCCGCTTGCAGACACACGATGGTCGGCCCGTCACCTCTGTCCTCGAGCGCCTGCGTCAACGCAGCGATATCGGTCGCACCGTTGACGTCTGCCGCCACCGGTTGGACCGAGCGCGTGCCGAGACCGAGCAAGCGCAACGAGCGATCGATCGTGGCATGACGTTCTTCGCTGGCGACCACCCGAATCAGCGGACTGCCGGCAAGCCCTTTCTCTTCGACATCCCAGCCGGCCTTGCCGAGCACGTGGTGTCGTGCGGCCGCCAAGCCGACAGTGTTCGCACCTTGACCACCCGTCACGAACCCGAACGATGCGCTCGCCGGCAGGCCGAGAACTTCCTTCAACCAGCCACCAGCCACCTCTTCGGCGATTGCCGCCGCGGGCGCGGTCACCGCGTTGAAGGCGGGCTGATCCCAGCCGGTCGCGAGGAGATCGGCACAGGTCGCGGAGTCGATGGCACCGCCCACCACGAAGCCGAAGTAGCGCGGCCCGGCGCTGGCGACGAGGGCCGGAGCGGTGGCCGCAATGAGCGCTTCGATCACTGCGGCAGGGTCCGTACCTGTCGCGGGCATCGGTCCACCGAGAGCGACCCGCAGTCGACCGGGCTGAACGGCAGGAGCGACCGGAAGATCGCCCACGGTCTCGCGGTAGTCGGCGATGTGCTCCGCCGTGCGCAACAACAGATCTCGCAGATCGGACATAGGGCTATCATCGCCCTTTCGGTGCCGCTGGCGCTCAAAATTTCGGTGCCGCTAGAGAGAACAACCTGATCGCGGAGGACGCCAATGACTGACGGTGAACCTCGCTACGTACAACCCGGTTGGTTCACGAAGAACATCTTCAACCGCATCGTCGCGGGTTTGACCCGCCTGGGCATCAGCGTGTGGGGCTCGCGCGAGCTGCGCGTGCGGGGTCGTACGAGCGGTGAATGGCGCAGCACGCCCGTCAACCTCCTCACCGTCGATCGAACCCGCTATCTCGTCGCCCCTCGAGGCGAGACGCAATGGGTACGCAACCTGCGGGTGGCCAAGCAAGGCGAACTGCGGGTCGGCCGGCGCACCGAGGCCTTCACTGCAGTCGAGATCCTCGACGACGAGAAGCCGACGATCCTGCGTGCCTACCTCAAACGCTGGAAGGCCGAGGTCGGCGTCTTCTTCGACGGCGTCAGCTCGAAGTCATCCGACGAAGAGCTACGGCGCATCGCGCCCAACCATCCGATCTTCTGTATCGACGAGTCGCCTGACGCCCCCGAGGGTACGGTCGGGTCGTGACGATCACCTTCGACCCGCACGACCCGCAGCATCTCTATGACGGCGTGCCGTTCGACCACCTCGCACGGGTGCGCCACGAACGTCCTGTATGCCCGACTCCAAAAGGCGCTTGGTATCTCTCGCGTTTCGACCTTGTCGAGTCCGCGCTGAAGGACATCGAGACATTCCGTGCTGATCTCTCCGCCTACTCGGGGCTGAGCAGCGTCGATGATGTCCCCCGCGAAGAACTCTTTCTTTCGGAACTTCAAGAACCGACGCACGGCGAAGTGCGCCGTCTGTACAACGCCACGTTCGGTTCGCATCGGGTCAACAAGCTCGAGTCGCTCATTCGCGAGATCTGCGACATGTTGGTCGACGCCATGATGCAGGCAGACGTGGCCGATCTGCACCGCGATTACGCGATGGTGATTCCGGGCCTCGTCATGACCCACATCATGGGATTGCCCGACGACACGCCCGCGAAGTTCAACGAGTGGTCAGAGGACGGCACGATTCTCAAGCGGCCGTGTTCGCCCGATGTGGGTCCGGGCAACCACGGGCTGCAAAACCTCTTCGCCGAACAACTGGCGCAACGCCGAGCGCTACCCGAGATGCCCAACGATGTCTTTCGCACGTTGTCCGAGGCCCGCATCGACGGCGAGCCGCTCACCGACCTGCAAATCGTGACACAGCTGCACTTCATGGTGCAGGCGGGCGTGCACACGACCCGCGGTTTGTTGACCCACCTCGTTGAACGACTACTGCTCGACCAGTCGGTCTTCGACCAACTGCGAGCCCATCGCGAACTCGTGCCCAACTTCATCGAAGAATCGCTGCGCCACGACTCGCCCGTGCAGCGCACAACCCGGCGCTGTACCAATGAGATCGAAGTCGGCGGTGTCCCGTTCGTTCCGGGCGACCGGGTCGAAATGGGCATCGCGTCGGCCAATCGCGACGAAGACAAATACGACGACCCCGAGACCTTCCGCCTCGATCGCCCTCAGCCGCGTGCGCATCTGACGTTCGGCGCGGGTTCCCACGTGTGCCCCGGTGCCACGTTGGCCCGACTCGAGGCAGTCATCGCGGTCGAGACCTTGCTCGATCGCGTCGATCGAATGGAGACGATCGATTCCGTGCACTACCCGCCGATCCCCGGCAACTTGGGCCACGACCCGATCCCCGCACGCGTCATCGCCGCGCGCTGAGCGCTGATGCATCTGGTCTTGCTGCATGCGCTGCCGTTCGACGGGCGTATGTGGGCCGAGCAGATGGATCTTCTGCCGAGAGCGACCATTGCACCGGACCTCTACGGGCTCGGCCGGTCGATCGAAGAGTGGGCGCGGGCGATCGTCGATCGAACCGACGGCGAGCAACTGATCGTGGTCGGCGCCTCGATGGGTGGCTCGTGTGCGCTCGAGATTGCGGCGCTCGCACCCGCCCGAGTTGCGGCGGTGGTGCTGGCGGAAGCGAAAGCGGGACATCGGCCCGAGCCAGAGTTCCGCGACGAAGTCGTCCGCACGCTCCAGGCCGACGGGATGGCGGGCGCCTGGCAGAAGTACTGGGCGCAATTGATCGGTCGCGCCACGGACCTGATGATCGTCGAGGCGGCGAGGACGCTTGCCTTCGACCAAGACATCGACGATGTCGTCCGAGGAGTGCGGGCATTTCATAGCCGGCGTGACCTGAGCGAGTTCGCGCGCGTGTGGACCAAGCCGCTGGTCGTCATCAGTGGCGATCAAAACCGACCGGAGAGGTTCGCACAGTTGGCGCGCGACGCGAGTGACGGAGAGTTCCACTGCGTGGCCGACTGCGGCCACTACGTGAATCTCGAACAACCGTCGCAGTTCGCCGCCATCGTGCGCGGCGTAATCGACAGAGTGACTACATGACGTGGTCAGATGCCCCAGAATGGTGTACATGCCGATCACTCGTATCGACCATGTGCAACTCGCAATGCCCCCGGGGCGAGAGCCCGATGCCGTCCAGTTCTACGAAGGGCTGCTTGGCATTCCGCAGGTGACCAAGCCTCCTCACCTCGCGCGGCGCGGCGGCTGCTGGTTCGAGCGCGGCGAACTGAAGATCCACCTCGGCGTCGAGGCCGATTTCGTCGCCGCCAAGAAGGCTCACCCTGCGCTGCAGGTGCACGGACTGGCCGAGTTGTTGGATCGGCTGCGCTCAAGCGCGGTACAGGTCCGCGACGGCGAACCACTCGACGGTTACGACCACGCGTACGTCGACGACCCGTTCGGCAATCGCATCGAACTCATCGAACCCCACTGAGAACCGCTCGCGGGGCTAACGTCGCGCCGGGGGCACCAATGAACGACCGCACATCACCGACCTATCCGCCCGGACACGACGGTCGCTGGAGCGGCCCGCTGCTGCGTGACCGCATCGCGGTCGTCACCGGTGGTGCGGGCGCGATCGCGGGCGCCACGTGCGCCCTGTTCGCCGACCATGGTGCCGACATCGTCGTTGTAGACAGCGATGCGGACCGCACCGCGGCCGTGGTCGCCGATGTCGAGCAACGAGGCCGGCGAGCCCTCGGTGTCGTATGCGATCTCATGGCCGACGATTCGATCGAAGAGATGGCGGCGACTGCACTCGCAACATTCGGGCGAGTCGATGTACTCGTCAACGCAATGGGCCACGCTCTCGCACCCGCCTCGTCGTTCGAAGACACCTCACCTGAGCTTTGGGACCGTCTCTACCGCGCCAACCTCCTTCACGTCTTCCGCGCGACGCACGCCTTCTTACCGGGAATGCGCGAACGCGGCTGGGGTCGCATCGTGAACTTCTCGTCGGTCGAAGGCATGCGAGCCGCGCCCGGCCTGGCGGTCTACACGGCGTTCAAGGCGGGCGTCGATGCATTCACTCGTAGCGTGGCGATCGACGTGGGCGGCAGCGGCGTCACCGTCAACTCTGTCGCGGTCGACAAGACGCTTTCGTACCAAACGGGCTACGGGCGCTTTCCCGAGGAGTACGACCGCCACGTTCCGGTCTGGGTGCCCGCCGGTCGCTACGGCGAAGGCTCTGACATCGCCGCGGTGGTGTTGTTCCTCGCGAGTGAACTCGGTTCGTTTGTCATCGGACAGTCGATCGTCGCCGACGGTGGGACACTCGCCGCCGGAGGTTGGTATCGCACGCCGGCGCGCTGGGTGAACTCACCGCTGCTGCTTCAGTACTTCGAGGACGACCCGGCCGCCGCGGCCGCGGCGCGTCCGGCGACACTGCGCTAACAACCTTCAGGGCGCCGTGAGGCCCACCATCTGACCGGCGCGCGCTGCGGTGGCGTTACCGTCGAGATAGGTCGGCGCGCCATTGGCGATGGTTGCGCGATATCCGGCATCGGGACGGGTGTAGCGCCAGCTGCCGCCAGGCACGTCGTCGACGCGTACGTCTCGACCGACCTCGATCTCGTCGAGCGCGAACACAACGATGTCGGCGGCCTTGCCCTCTCGCAGAACGCCGCGATCGTTGAGCCCGAAGAACGCCGCATGCTTGCCGGTCACTGCGTGCACCGCTTCTTCGATCGACAACAACCCTGCGTCGCGGACATAGCGGGTGAAGAGGTAGGTGGAATTGCCGGCGCCACTGAACATCTGGATGTGCGCGCCGGCGTCGCTCGCGCCGGTGACGGTCAGTGGATCACGAATCAATTCGCAGACCGCCGATTCGTCGAGTGGCCACTCTGCGGTGCGCATCGACGACGCAATGCCGTTTTCGAGTAGCCACGTGGCGATCGCATCGGAGTGGTGCAAGTTGCGTTGTTGCGCGTACTCGACGAGGGACATGCCGGTCTGACCGGGAAGCTCGCGTTCGGAGTGATCCAAGATGAAGCGCTCGGGCGTTCGGATCGGTGCGAGTGTGTAGGTACAGGCGTCCCATTCGGCCCGCGCCCGCGCCCGCCACGCGGGGTCGGCCAGGAGCCGCTCTTTGTCGGCCATCGGCCCATTGGCCATCTCGTGCCACGCGAGCACGCCGTGCCACATGATCGAGCGGTCGAAGTGCAGATTGACATAGGTGCGAGCGTGCGAGAACAACGGGGCGACCTGGGCACCGCGCGCATTGACCGCTTTGTTGTGCGCGTAGCGCGAGTTGAGCTCGTCGGCGCGTTGTGTTTCGCAGCGCAACGCGCCCCAATTGGCCTTGATGCCGCGTGACCCGCTGAGCGAGGCCATGCGATCGAAATCGTCCTGCCAGTATTCGGGCTGCATGAATCGGGGCACGAACTGCAGCGTCGCGCCCGGATGACGGGCAACGACATCGAGAAGGCAGCCGAACTCGATGTCGTTGGCCTTGCGCGACGGCACCTCGCGGTTGTTGCGATCGGTATCCATGAACGTTGTCGACAGACCGATGCCACCATGGCGCAACGCTTCGTCGAGAAGCACACACATCGCGTCGATCTCATACGAGGTGGCGGCCCGCTCCCATGCTTGCTCACCCATGACGTGGGTGCGTAGCGCCTGATGACCGACGAACACCGCGGTGTTGATGGCCGCAGGGTGCGCGTTGATGGCGCGTTGATACTCGGGCCAGGTCTCCCACTCCCACGGGACCGCGTGAGTGAACGCATGCAGTGGGAGGTCCTCGATGAAACAGAACAGCTCGAGCATCGACGCCCGCGCGCTCTTGCTCAGCGGTGCAACCGTGAGGCCACAGTTGCCGATGACTGCGGTCGTGGTGCCGTGCGCGGGCATCGGATCGCACGACGGATCCCACCACATCGAACCGTCGAAATGCGTGTGTGACTCGATCCATCCGGGTGTGACGTAGGCGCCCGACGCATCGATCAGCGACTCGCCCTCGTGCGTGAGATCAGGCCCTATCTCCGCGATGTGCCGTCCCTTGACCCGGACATCGGCGCGCCTCGCGGGGGCACCCGTACCATCGACGACCGTGCCGCCCTTGATCAACAAGCCCTGCGAATCTGTCACCGCAGTACCTCCCCGGAGACACGCACTTCGGCGTGACGCTACTTTGCGTTGGGGCAGACGATACCGGCGCAGCCCGATCAGCTTGCGGCTGAAGGATCACACGGTCGCGAGAAGCGGCTCGAGCTCGGGGATCGCCATCGCCTTGAGATAGTCGGCCACGTCACTGTGCGCCTTCTCGTCGAGGGAGAGATAGGGCGGGCGCAGCGTCGAGCCCGGCAGGCCGAGTACGCGCAGCGCAGCCTTTGCGACGCGCACGGATCCGGTGCCAAAACGCGCCGTCTGCACGCGTGAGATGCCGGACAGCCGCGTGATCTGGTGATAGGCCGTCGCCATCTCGTCGAGCCGGCCCGCCTTGTAGTGCTCGATCACCGACGCGTTGAGGCGCGGCGCAAGCAGGCAGCCGGTGCTGTCGAGATAGCCCTGAGCGCCGAACGACAAGCCAGGCAGCAGGTGTTGCGCGCCACCGAGCAAGATGTCAGCACGCCCGTCGACCACCTCTACGAGCGTGCGCATGTACTCGATGTCGGTCGTGCAATGAATACCCTCGATATGCGGGTAATCGTGCAGCAGACGATCGATGAGATCGATCGGAGTCGTGTACCCATTCTGTTGGTGCGTCGACAATCGTGCCGGGATCGTCATGCCCTCGAGCAACGTGCGGAAGTAGCGCTCGAGCTCGTCAACGCCCGGCTTGGACGCGTGCATGAGCTCTGGCTGATAGAGCTGAACTGAGTCGACACCGACCTGCTCGGCGATACGGATGAACGGAGCGAACTCCGCGGCCGACCGTTGCTCGCAGCCCATTGCGATGACCGGGACGCGGCCCGCCGCAACACGTTTGCCGGCAGCGTAGAGACGTTCGGTCTCTGCCGGTGTGAGCGAATGGCCCTCGCCCGGCGAGGCGGTACCCACCGCCAAGCCGACGCCCGCTTCGACGATGCGCTCGCCCAATTGTTCAACGGCGGACTCGTCGAGCGCGCCATCGGCATCGAAGGGCGTGATCATGCAACAGAACACTTGTAACGGACGACTCGTCATATGCGCGACCACCTAGTGCGAGAGCTTCTTCGAGCGCTGATCGGCGAATGATAGCGCCATGCCCCGACGGCGATTGCCGGCGGGAATGGGCTGATGAGGGCAGTGCCGGGCACAGAGGTCGCCCGCATCAATGGGATAGCGCAGGCGCTGTACGAACGCGCTAGCCGAAAACTCGGTCGCGGACGGTTGTCGCTCGCACCAGCTGTGCTTCCTCATCCTCGGAGGGAGGATGGATGTGCGCGTTGAGCAGGTGTGCTCGCGCGGCCGCCGCGGCCCCGGCCACGTCGCCGGCCTCGATGCGCGCCTGGATTTCTTCGTGTTCTTCGTAGACTTTGCGGCTCAGCTCAGACGACATTGCAACACCGCGCTGCGCGTACTCGGCCGATTTCGTGCGCACGTGCGATGTCCACACGGCTTCGAGGGCGCCCAACAAGACGACGGTGGTTTCGTTGCCGCAGCGAGCGACGAGCGTCTCGTGCCAGGCCCGTGCCGCGAGCGAAGCGCCCGCGCCATCGCCGCGCTCGATGCATGCGGCAAGCGCACGCTGCGCGGCGACGAGCTCTGGCAGCACCGCGGTGACGCGGTCTTCTCGTTCGGCACACAACTCGGCGCACGTTGGCTCGAAACGGCGAACGGCGGCCGCTACGTCGCGCACCTCCACCTCGCGCGCTTGGAGCACGAGGCCCACTGTGTAGCCGGCGTGCACCGGTTGCGGCACGTGCACGACCGCGCCCCCGACGTTGCCCCGCAGCACACTGAGCAGGCCCTCCGTTTCGAGAATGCGACAGGCCTCGCGCAGAGACGCCTTGCTGACGCGGAACTCGTCAGTGAGGTCTTCGAGCTTGGGAAGCATGGCACCATCGGCGACTTCGCCGGACAAGATGCGGTCGCGCAAGCGATCGGCGACCGCTTCCGCGGGGCTGTAGCGCCGACGCGGTCGATTCGGCCGCCGGTTCGGCTGGGCATTGTTCGCTTCGCTCATTCGGTGTTCACGCTTCAGCCGAGCTGTTGGAACTCGCGGCGGGTATTTCGGCGGCCAGCTGCTTGATGATCTGCTCCCGCAAGACGAACTTCTGCACCTTGCCACTGGCGGTCTTCGGGAGCTCGGACACGATCTCGACGCGCTCGGGGTACTTCTGGCGTGCGAAGTGATGCTCGTCGAGAAAGGCGGTCAGGGTGACGAGCGAGATCACGGCGCCCGGCTTGGGCACCACGAACGCACACGAACGCTCGACCATGACGGGATCAGGCATCGCGACAACGGCGACTTCACTCACCGCGGGGTGCCCGAACAAGACATCCTCGACTTCCTTCGCGCTGATGTTCTCGCCGCCGCGCACGATGATGTCCTTGTGCCGGCCCCTGATCGTGACGGCGCCCGACGGCGCGATCGAGGCCAGATCGCCCGTGCGAAAGTAGCCATCGTCGGTGAACGCCTCGACGTTGAGTGACGCATCGAGGTAGCCGAGGAAGAGATCAGGCCCGCGCACCAAGAGCTCGCCGACGCCCGCGCCGTCGGCGTTGTCGAGACGGCACGCAACCGGCCCGATCGGCACCCCGTCGGTGTCGGCGGTGATCTCGAACGGGTCATCGAGACGACCGCACGTCGCGGTCGGAAACTCTGACGAGCCGTACACACGAGTCACGAGCGCGTCGAGTTGCCGGCTCGCGGTGCGCACGAGCGGTGGCGGCACGTCGGCCCCCCCGCAGAGGAACGTCTGCAGCGCCGACGGTGCGCCCCGTCGCGCGTACTCTTCCACCAGTCCGTGCAGGAACGGCGTTGCGCCAACCGAAAAGCGACACCCTCTCGCTTCGATCAGATCGGCCGCGCGGTGTGGGTCCCACACGTCTTGCAGGATCGCCGCCGCGCCCGTGACTGCAGGCATCACCAAGCCGTAGAGATAGCCGGTGATGTGGGTGACGGGCGAGGCCATGAAGATGTGGTCATCCATACCCAGTCGGCACAACTCGATGATGGAGTCGACTTCGTAGGCGATCGTGCGGTGGCTGTGCAGCACGCCCTTTGGATCCGCGGTGGTGCCCGAGGTGTACAGCAACAGGCAGATGTCGTCGGGCCCGACGCCCGTGGGCAACTCACCGGCCGATCCGTCGAGTTCATCGAAAGCAATCGCGCCGTCAGGAACGTCGTCGCCGTCGGGTCGTACCACGACGACCAGCGGCGCTTCGTCGAGCTCGAGGGTCAGCTGCTGCTGCATCGCCAAATGGTCGAAGCCACGAAACACATGAGGAACGACCACGGCCCGCGGCCGGCACTGACGCTCGATGAATGACATCTCGCGTGCTCGGTAGATGGGCACGATGGGGTTGAGCACGCAGCCGAGCAGCATTGTCGCCTGGTAGACGACGGCCGCTTCCCACCAGTTGGGGAGCTGCATCGTGACGACATCACCGCGGCCGACACCGCGCTCGCAGAGAGCGCGCGCAAGGGCGGCGGACCTTGCATCGAGCTGGCGGTAGGTCAGCTCGACGCGGCCGTCGACAATGGCCAGCCGATCAGGGTCGGACGCGGCTCGATTGCGCAGCGGCTCGGCCAGAGACGCAACACGGACCCCGGGTCGATCGGCTATCGACGAGGGCCTCGTTGCGTGCAGCATGCGACGCGATCAGTTCTTGAAGGGCTCGACGAGATGCTCGGAGAACCAGCGCGCACCTTGGTCCGCCGCGATCTCGAGTTGAGAGCGATTGCTGTAGAGCACCATGTGCGTCGTGTGATCAACGACGAACAACCGCTTTTTTGTCGTTGGGATCGAGTTGAACGCCCGGATCTCGTGGTCCCACATCGTGATGTCGTCACCTTCGGCGACGATCATCAGCGTCGGGGTGTTGAGCAACCGCTTCGTGTAGGGGAACACGTCGTAGTTCATGAGCAACTCGACCGAGGCGACCGTGTTGCGGTGCTCGTGGGCCGGTGCAACCGTGCGCTGCAGGTCGAGGAACACTTCGGTGACCTCGGGGAACGGCCACGTGCAGAGTTCGGTTGCCGGATTGGCGCTCGACATCGGCAGGTAACCGTGCTCGCCCGAACCGAATCGAGCCCGACGATCGGCAAGGATCGCCTCGCGAAGGCGACGAAAGCCGACCGCTCCGTGCACGCGCTCCATGTTGATCCAGCCGTCGACGACGGGAATCGTCGAAACGATGCATTTGACCCGCGGGTCGAGCGCGCCGACGACCAACGAATGCCCGCCGCTGTAAGAGATGCCCCAGATGCCGATGCGGTCGGTATCGATGCCCTCGAGTGTCTCGGCAAAGCTGATGGCGTTGCGGTAGTCCTCGATCTGCTCCCACGGATCGAGGTGCTGGCGCACCGCGCCGTCACTCGAACCCAGATTGCGATAGTCGAACACCAGGGCGGCGCACCCGACACGATTGAATGCGGCCGCGTAATGCGGTTGCACGAGTTCTTTGACGTAACACCAACCGCCGGCCATCACGATGATCGGCACAGGGCCAGTGGCGCCCTCGGGCCGGTAGAGATGACCGCGAACAGTCTCGCCCCCGCTCAAAAACTCGACGTCTTCAGGCATGCGTTCCCCCACGAACAGTCATAAATCAGGTTTCGAAAGATGCAATCTTAGAACTAGTCGCCGGTTGCATGTGCCGACAAGCCCGACCGACGCGGGTTTGTCGGGCTGTTGCGGGACCGGGCCGACGGTCCCCGGTTGGGGCGCTAGCAAATCGTCCGCCGACGCCGGCGACTCGTTGCTGCAAGGATGCAGTCATGAGCTCACAAAAACCGACTGACGTCACCCCGATCGAAAATTGGAACCGACTGCTCGAGGGCAAGGTCGCGGTCGTCACCGGCGGAGGTGACGGCATCGGAGGCGCGGTCTCGAGGCTCTTCGCCGAACACGGCGCGCTCGTCGAGATCGCCGAGATCGACCCGGAGCGCGCCGAACGCAAACGGGCCGAGATCGAAGCGGGTGGCGGCACCGTGCGAGCACATGTCATCGACGTGACCAAGCAGGCCGATGTCGAGCGCCTCGCCGAGACGGTACTGAGCATGCACAGCCGCGTCGATGTACTGATCAACAACGTCGGCGACTATCGCCCGCTCGTGCGGTTTCAGGACTCGTCACCGGAGTCGTGGAACGCGATGTACTCGATCAATCTCGAGCACTTCTTTGCAGTCACCCGCGCGTTCATCGGGTCGATGATCGAGCATCACCACGGTTCGATCGTCAACGTGCATTCGGTCGAGGGCTTGCGCGGCTATCCGGGTGAACCCGTCTATGGCGCAATGAAAGCCGCCGTCGCGCACTTCACCACGAACCTGGCGGTGAACATGGGACGGCACGGCATCCGAGTGAACGCCATCGGGCCGGATCTCACGCAGACCCCGCAAGTCGACTACCTCACAGGGTTCGAAGACGCCGACCATCTCTGGCCGTCATGGGCACCGGTCGGCCGCCTCGGGTGGCCCGAAGATCAGGCACGTGTTGCGCTCTTCCTCGCATCGGACATGTCGGGCTACGTCACGGGGCACAACATCCCCGTCGACGGGGGCACCAAGGCCGGCGCCGGATGGTTCTTCTCCCCCACCGCGCGCCGCTTCGTCAACCGGCCGAAGACGCTCTGACAATTGATTTGGCCCGGCGAGCAAGCGCATACTCAGCCGCATGAGCGACCAGGAAACGTTCGATCCCTCGAACTTCATCACGCTGTACATCCATGACACCGACAGCGACCCACCCACCGGATGGGTGTCGTATCTCCAGCAACGATTGATCGACAACGGCGTCGACCCCGGCGCGGTCGACGGCATCTTCGGGCCGCTCACCGAAGGCGCGGTCAAGGCCGTGCAGAGTGCGGGCGGCGTCACCGTCGACGGCGTCGTCGGCAACCAGACGTGGGGGCTGTTGCACGGGGCCTTCGGCGTGCCGGGCGGGCACAACCGGGAGCGCCCCCACCGCGGCGGAGGAGGAGGGGGCGGTGGCGGCGGCGGTCATGACCTCAGCGCCGATCGCATCTTCTTCAGTACCACGCCGTTCTACAGCCACGACACCGATCGCATTCATTTCGACTTGGTGATGACCCAGGGCACGCCATTCGCCCCCGGTGAGCTATTGGCCGAGCTGACCGTGACCGGGCCCGACAGTTCCGTCGACATGGATCAGAACTTCTTCGCCGAGTCCGAGCTGGCGCCGACGCGCACGATCTCGCTCAGCTCGATCCCGATCGGTGCCACCTCGGCGGGCAATCGCATCGGCTTCATCGTGCTCGACAGCGGCCACGGCGATTCCAGGACGTTCTCGTTCGAGCCGAACTTCACCGGCGAGTGACACCGTCGCCCAACCGAGCAATTGGCAGTGCAAAACTCGCGATACCCGGCGCGAGCTGCCGATGGGTAGCCAACGCACTTGGAAGGACCTTCGATGGGGCAATGCCACACGCGCGTCTACCGCAACGGCGTCCTCGAGTCCGAGGACTTCGCCGTCGCGAAAGTCTCGGACTACCTCGAAGATCCGGACACGGTCGTATGGGTCGACTTTTGCGCGCCCACCAAGGAACAACTCCACGAGCTCGCGACCGAACTCGGCTTACACGAACTCGCGGTCGAAGATGCGCTCGGCGAACACCAGCGACCCAAGCTCGATCATTACGAATCCCATCTCTTCTTGTCGTGTCACGCCGTGCGCGTCAACACCGATGAGGGCGGGCTCGACGTAACGGAGATCGACTCGTTCGTCGGCAGCCGCTGGTTGATCACCGTTCGCAAGGACGAGGGTTTTCCGATGGGTCCAGTGCTCAAGCGCTGGGATCGTTCATCCGACCTTCTCCACAACGGTGTCTCGTTCTTGCTGTATGGCCTCCTCGACGTGGTCGTCGACAGCTACTTCGAGACCGTGCAGGCCTTCGACGACTTCTACGACGACATCAGCGAAGGCATCTTCTCCGACAATCCTTTGAATCCGTCGCAGCAACGCCATTGGTTCCAGATGCGACGCGCGCTCGTGCGCTTCCATCGCCTCGTGGTACCGATGCGCGAGGCCATCAGCGGGCTCATGCGCCGTGAGCACTCGGCCGTATCTCCCGAGCTCTATCCCTACTACCAAGATGTCTACGACCACATCCTGCGCGTTACCGAATCGACCGATGCGCTTCGCGACCTCGTCGCCACGATCGTGGAGACGAACATCAGCCTTCGCGACTACCGGCAGAACCAAGTGATGAAGAAGGTGACGAGCTGGGCGGCGATCATCGCAGTACCGACGCTCATCACCGGCTACTACGGCATGAACGTGCCGTACCCCGGATCCGGCAAGGACTGGGGTGTCGCGCTCTCGGCGGCGCTCGTCATCTTGCTGTCCGGTGGCCTCTACGGCTTGTTCCGCCACAAAGAATGGCTCTGACGACCTCACGCCGAGGGCATGCTGGCTCGTTTACCTGATGTGACTGTGTTAGCGGAAACGATCGTGCGACCGTTCGAGGGCATCGTGGCCGAACACGGGGCCGTCGTACTACGGGTCTGTCGCTCCATGTTGAGCGCATCCGATGCCGACGATGCGTGGTCCGAGACGTTCATCGCCGCGCTGCGCGCGTACCCCGACCTCCGGCCCGATAGCAACATCCGCGGCTGGCTCGTGACCATCGCCTACCGCAAAGCCCTCGACCAGATACGGGCCCAGTCGCGGGCGCCGCAACCCACCGCAACGTTGCCCGAAGCCTCGTCGCATGACGACATCGTGTCTGGCATCGATACCGAACTGCGCGCCGCTCTGCAGGCGCTGCCGGAGAAGCAACGAGGCGCGGTCATCTATCACTATCTCGCCGAACTTCCTTACGCCGAAGTCGCGGCGTTGCTCGACTCCAGCGAAGCCGCGGCGCGCCGAAGCGCGTCCGACGGCATCGCCAACATACGAAAGAACTACACAAGAGGAAGCGAATCACGATGATGAACGACACCGAGACGATCAACCGCCTGTTCGACGAGATCGCGCGACCCGACCCCGACATGGTCGCCCGGCTGCACCAGCGGCTCGTGACCGACGCCGAGAGCGACGGGCTGCTCGACATCAGCTACCGCACAGTGGACAGCCCGTACGGCGCGCTGTTGTTGGCGGCCACGACACAAGGTTTGGTTCGCATCGCCTTCGCTCTCGAAAATCACGACGCGGTTCTTTCGAGCCTCGCGACGACCATCAGCCCGCGTATCTTGCAGTCGCCGAGGCGACTCGACCGCGCGTCGATGCAATTGGACGAATACTTCGCAGGGAAGCGTCACGGGTTCGAGCTGTCCCTCGATCTGCAGTTGTCGCACGGCTTTCGCCGCAACGTGCTCGACCACCTGCGCGACATCGCGTACGGACACACCGCCAGCTATGCGGCAATCGCCGCCGCGGCCGGCAGCCCCGCCGCAGTGCGCGCCGTCGGCAGCGCCTGCGCGACCAATCCACTACCCATCGTGGTGCCGTGCCATCGGGTCGTGCGTAGCGACGGCTCCATCGGACAATACCTGGGCGGTACCGATACCAAGCGTGCACTTCTGGCAATGGAAGCCGCGCACTGAGCGCTCACCCGTGGGCTGGTCGAATCGCGGGGTGGTAGAACTATTCACGATGAACAAGCGCAAACGAGTGGTGATCATCGGCGCGGGCCCGGGCGGCATTTGTGCGGGCATCCGCCTCAAGCACGCCGGCTATGACGACTTCGTCATACTCGACAAGGCGCCCGGCATCGGCGGCACTTGGTTCCACAATCGCTATCCCGGTTGCGCGTGCGACGTTCAGTCGCACCTCTATTCGTTCTCGTTCGAGATCAAACGCGATTGGTCCCGTCCCTACGCGACGCAACCCGAGATCCTCGAGTACATGCAGCACTGCGTCGACAAGTACGAACTCGCTCCGCACCTTCGACTTTCGACCGAAGTAGCCGGCGCGTATTGGGATGACGAGTGCACCCTTTGGCGCGTGATCACGAGCACCGGCGAAGAGATCGACGCCGACATCGTCATCAGCGCGCTGGGCATGTTCAACGACCTCAACTATCCCGACATCGCCGGTCTCGATTCGTTCGCCG
>JBDTLT010000025.1:0-39129 GCA_039934635.1 Acidimicrobiales bacterium | reverse complement strand
AGATCCGCGTCACCAAGGTGCCGTTCGCGGTGTCCGCCCGCGCGCTCATCGACGGCGACCCGCGCGGGTTCGTCAAGATCATCAGCGACCCTGCCACCGGCGTCGTGCTCGGCGGTTCGATCGTGGGCCGTCACGCGGCCGAGTTGATCTCGGTCATCGCGCTGGCCGTCACCGCCGGGCTCACCGTCACCGACATCGTCGAAAGCCTCTTCGCTCACCCGTCACTGGCCGAAGCCTTGGCCGAAGCCGCGGACTGAGGGACTCCACCCCCCACCGCCACCCCGGATCCGTTCTCGCAGTCAAACGTGGGCCTGTCGCCCACGTTTGACTGCGAGTTCGAGAAGAACCGGGCAATCTGGGAGTGTCACACCCCCGGAGTGGACTGGTGCGATGGAACTCGACCATGCCATCCGTACCATCGCTGCCTCGCAACATGGGCTGATCAGTCGGCAACAGTTGCGCACGACGGGCGCAGGCCGGGACGATTTGCGCCAGCGGGTCGGCGCGGGCACCTTGCAACGGATCTCGCCGCGCGTCTTTCGCATCGGCGGGTCACCGGACACAGCCGCGCAACGCGCCCTCGCCGCTGTCCTCGATGTCGGCGAACAGGCCGCGTTGTCCCACACTTCAGCCGCGGCGTGGTGGCAACTGCCCGGCTTCATGCTCGAACCCAGGCATGCGACCCGCCTCCGCGGCGGACGCGTGCATGATTCGCATATCTCGACGGTGCACCAACCGCTGGCGTTGACCCCCGAGCAAGTTACGACCCTGCACGTCGTCCCGGTAACGATTCCGGCGCGCACGATCTTCGACCTCGCGGCGAGGGAGCACCCGCGGCGTGTCGAACGTGCCCTCGACTTCGCGTTGTCACACCGGTTGACAAACAACGCCGAGCTGCACCACCTGTTGCAGGTGCTCGGACGTCGTGGTCGCACCGGCATCACTACGATGCGGGAACTGCTGGCCGACCGGCCGCCATCTGAGCGCCAGCCAGATAGCAACCTCGAGCGTCGGTTCCGACAGCTTGCGCGGAGCGCGGGATTCTCAGAGTTGCAGTCTCAGTTCGACATTGGCGACGAGACGGGCTGGCTCGCCCGTGTCGACTTCTACCACGCGCCCCTACAGCTGGTATTCGAGCTCGACAGCGTTATCCATCATTCCGCGTTGACCGATCGCCGTCGTGATGACGCGACGACGGCTCGTCTCATTGCGGCCGGCTACGCCGTCCGGCGATTCACGGAGGTCGAAGTCTTCTTCGAAGTCGATCGCGTGATCGCGGCTCTTCGCTCTGCGTTCTCGCAGTCAAACGTGGGCTTGTCGCCCACGTTTGACTGCGAGTTCGGGTGAATTTCGGTGGAGCGTTCGGTCGGACCGCGAACTATTCGACGACGACGACGATGTCGCCCGAGCCGACGGTGTCGCCCGGCTTGACCCGCACCTCTTTGACGGTGCCGGCCTTGCTCGCGGCGATGTTGTTCTCCATCTTCATCGCCTCGAGCACGCACACGGCTTGACCGGCTTCGACCGTGTCGCCGACCGCAACGAGCACCTTGATGATCGTGCCTTGCATGGGTACCGCGATGTCGCCGGAGGCGGCACCGCCACCGCCAGCCGCACCCGTGGCCCGCCGGGGACGGGGCGCCGCGCCCGACGTACCCTGGCCGACCGGTGCGCCCGCGGATTCGGGCACCCACATCGTGACCGAGAATCGCTTGCCGTTGACTTCGACGGTGGTCTCGCGCTTGACCTTGGCCTCGGGCGCAGCCTCGGCGTCGGCGGCGGGTGCCGCAGGTGCGCCGACGGCCGACAGGTCGAGCACATTTTCGACCCACTTCGTCGAATGCGTGATCGCGGCGAAGTCGCCGTGTTCGAGGATGGCGAGATCGGCGGGGATCGTCGTCGCGACGCCTTCGACCTGCGTCTCGCGCAGCGCGCGGACCGCGCGGGCGATCGCGGTGGGGCGATCTTTGCCCCACACGATCAGCTTGCCGATGAGGTTGTCGTAGTACTGGCTGATCTCGTCGCCGGCCTCGTAGCCGCCGTCCCAGCGCACCCCGTAACCACTGGCGACGCGCAACTTGGTGATGCGACCGGGCGACGGTAGGAACTTGCCCGCCGCGGGATCTTCGGCGTTGATGCGGATCTCGATCGCGTGGCCGTCGATGCGGACGTCCTTTTGCTTCAACGGCAGCTTTTCGCCGAACGCGACGCGCAGTTGCAACTCGACGAGGTCGAGACCGGTGACCAACTCGGTCGCGGGATGCTCGACCTGCAGGCGAGTGTTCATCTCGAGGAAGAAATAGCCGCCGTCCTCGTAGAGGAACTCCGCGGTGCCGGCGTTGACGTATCCGCACCCCTTGGCGACCTTGACGGCGTCTTCGCCCATCGAACGCAGCGTGCCGGCGTCGATACCCGGAGCGGGAGCTTCTTCGATCAGCTTTTGGTGGCGCCGTTGGGCCGAGCAATCACGCGTCGCGAGGTAGATGCAGTTGCCGTGTTGGTCGGCCATCACCTGTACCTCGACGTGGCGCGGCTTGGTGAGATAGCGCTCCATGTAGATCTCGTCGCGACCGAAGTAGGACTTGGCCTCACGCTGCGCGGACTCGATGGCATCGGCGATCGATGCCTCGTCGGGCACGACCTTCATGCCGCGGCCGCCGCCCCCGTAGGCCGCCTTGATGGCGATGGGGTAGCCGTGCTCTTTGCCGAAGGCCCGCACTTGATCGGGCGACGAGATGAACTCGGTCGTGCCGGGGACCCCGAAGACACCTACGGCTTCGGCCGCCTTACGCGCCGAGATCTTGTCGCCCATGGTCTCGATGGCGGCGGGTGGCGGGCCGATGAAGGCCACACCGCGCTCGGTGATGGCCCGGCAGAAGTCGGCGTTCTCGGAGAAGAACCCGTAGCCCGGATGCACTGCCTCGGCGCCACTGCGCTCGATCGCATCGAGGATGGCAGCGGTGTTGAGGTAACTCTCGGCCGCGGTCTGCCCGCCGAGCGCGTAGGCCTCGTCGGCGAGACGCACGTGCAGGGCATCACGGTCGAGATCGGAGTACACGGCGACGGAGGTGACCCCGAGTTCGCGGCAGGCCCGAATGACACGAACGGCGATCTCGCCGCGGTTGGCTATCAGCACTTTGGAGAACACGCGCCGACAGTAGCCGCCTCGTCGGCGGCGGCCCGTATTGTCGTGCGGTGCCACCTGAAATAACACGGCCGAAACAGCTTCCTGCGTGGGTCGTCGCCGCTCGTTTGCGGGCGGCCGCCAGCAGGTTCGCGACCATCGACTGGGTGGCCGAGACGGGGTCCACCAACAGCGACCTCGTCGCCGTTGCCGCCCAGCGTCCGCCGCGCGAGCTCGCCCTCGTGGCCGACCACCAGAGCGCCGGCCGTGGCCGCCTCGCGCGTCAGTGGCTCGCCCCTGCGGGCGAGAACCTGTTGCTGTCGGTCCTCGCGCGGCCTCGGTGCCCGTCGGTGCGCTGGCCGCTCGCAACATCCGCGATGGCCGTCGCGGTGGTCGACGTCGCGGGGCGTCTCGGGTCGATCAGCGCCGGCATTCGCTGGCCCAACGACGTCATCGTCGATGACGGGCCCGCGCCGGGCAAGCTCGCCGGGGTGCTCGCCGAGTTGGTCGTCGGCGCGGATGGGCCCGCCGCGATCGTCGTCGGCGTGGGGCTCAACGTGGGCTGGCCGGTCGAACCCGACGCTCGTGCGGCGCTGGCCGCGACGTCGCTCGCGGCATGCATGGATGAACTGCCCTCGCGCGAAGCCCTCCTCGCGGCGGTGCTCGCAGAGTTCGAGGCCACGCTGGCGATCGTCGAGAACGATCCCCGCCGCTTGCGCGAGCTGCACCTCGAGCGGTCGCTCACCGTCGGTCGCGATGTCCGCGTCGCGCGCGCCGACGGCACGCACATCGAAGGCCGTGCCGTCGACATCGACGACGGCGGGCGAATCGTGGTGCGCATCTCAGGGGTCGACGAGGCGCTGTCGGCCGGCGACGTCACGCATCTGCGCTGAGATCGGCCAGCAGACGGGCGATGCGCGCGCCGTGGGGCCGAGTGCCGTCACCGATTGCGATGCCGTCGATCGCCGCGATCGGCTGCGCGCCGCGCAACGCGGAAGTGAGGAACGCCTCACTGGCGGCGGTTACCTGCGCCAGGTCGAGCGTTGCCTCGCCGGCGCCGCCGTATTCGAGTACCAACGCGCGCGTGACACCGGCGAGGCAGCCGGCGGACAACGGTGGTGTCAACAACCGCCCGTCGCACACCGCAAAGATGTTCGTGCGCGAACCCTCGCACACCTCACCGCGCGTGTTGAGGAACAGCGCTTCGGTCGCACCGCGCTCACGTGCGTACTCGAACGCCAGCGCGTTGTCGACGTACGCAGTCGTCTTGGCCGCAACCAGAGGACTGCGTTCGTTGCGCGGCCACGGGGACACGACGACGGACGCGACTGCGTCCGCGGGCAAAACGTCGCTCGCCGCCACGACGACCGCGCCGCCCGCAGTCGCCGTGACGCGCAGCCGACCATTTCGCGCGCCCCACCGCGCGAGGACCGCGTCGATGCCGCGTTCGATGCGGGCGATGTCGGCCACGATGCCGACAATGGCGGCGGAGCGCTGCAAGCGCTGCAGATGACGACGGCGCGCGAATGCGACACCCTGACGGATGCCGAGCGTCTCGAACACGCCCCGACCGACCAGCACACCGTCATCGAGGGCCGTGATCGCCGGTGTCGTCGCCGGCGCGGCCACGAATGCTCCGTCGACCCAGACGACCGCGGTGTCCGGCGCAGGGCTCATGGGCGAGACGCTACCGACAACAGGCGCCGGGCTTTGAGCTCTGTCTCTTCCCACTCGCGTAGTGGATCGCTGTCATAGGTGATGCCACCGCCGGTGCCGAGGTGCACGGCGCCGTCCTCGATCCAGAATGTGCGAATCGCAACGTTGAGCTCACCGATCTTGCGGTCGGCGTCGACCCAGCCGACCGCACCGCAATAGACACCACGCGATACGGGTTCGAGCGCATCGATCATCGAACATGCGGCGATCTTCGGCGCGCCCGTGACCGAGCCCGGTGGGAATGTGGCGTCGATGAGGTCGACCCATCCGCAGCCCTCGCGCAGGCGACCTTCGACTGTCGAGACCAGGTGGACGAGACCGGGATGATGTTCGAGCGCGAGCAGATGAGGAACGGTGACCGAACCGAAGTCGCAGACGCGGCCGATGTCGTTGCGCACGAGATCGACGATCATCACGTTTTCGGCGCGGTCCTTTTCGGTGAGACCCTCGGGCTTGGCGGCAGTGCCCTTGATGGGCGACGACCACACGCGCCGGCCGCGCCGAGTCAGGTAGCGCTCGGGCGATGCGGATGCCACGTGTACGCCGTGGCGCGGCAGGCGCACCACCGCGCTGAATGGCGCGGGATTGCCGATCGCCAGCGCCGCGCCGAGCGCCGCGATGTCGGTCGTGGTGCCGGGGACCGCGACCGGTAGTGGCGCCGACAGACGCCGCGTGAGATTGACCTGGTACACGTCGCCGCGTGCGATCGCCTCTCGGATGTGTTGCACGCCCGTGCAGAACTCGTCGCGGTCGAGGCTCGAGGTCCAGGCGTCGGGCGAAGGACCGCACCATGGCCGCCCCGGCCATGGACGCGCGGGCCGGCTGCGCGCGAAACGCGCGCACACCGCGCGCCCCGAGTAGGGGAGCACGAGCGCCCAGACCCCGGTCGAATCGAGCGCGCCGATGTCGTCGGTCACGTCGACCAACTCCGTCAAGATGCGATCACCGACGACGCACAACGGCGCCACGTCATGCATGGCACGGTCCTTGCGGGCACGGTCGTGAAGTCGAAGACCTGACGCGGGGCCGCCGTCGGCCGCTGTTAGCCTGGATCCCCGTGCTGCTACGGGCGAGGAAGAAGGTCGAGTCTCCGGTCGCGCCGGCACCGCCACCCGATGGCCAGACGATGGCGGTCGATGTCGCCCCCAAGCCCAAGCGGGTCAAGTACCGCCGCACGTGGCCCCAGCGATTCATCCTCGTGGTCGGCCTGGTCCTCATCACCGGGTGTCTATACGGCGCGTGGTACATCGGCGACATCAAAGAGACCTTCGGCGACATCCCGCGCGTGGCAGTGTCGCCCGGGGTGCTGGCCGAGGTCGGCGACATCAAGTACGACGCTCGCAACATTCTCGTTATGGGGTGGACTGACAGCGGGGGGATCCAATCGGGCGACGACCTGTTGCTCGGCCGGGACGAGGCGAAACTCGCCGACACCATGATGCTCATACGCATCGACCCCACGACGGCCACGGCAGCCGTCTTGTCGATTCCTCGCGACCTGACGTTCGACGGCTACAACAAGATCAACTCGGCGGTGGCGCTCGGTCCCGAGAACGCGGTCAACAAGGTGACCAAGGGTTTCGACGTCGAGATCCACGACTTCGTCCTGATCAATTTCTCCGGTTTCCGCAAGATCATCGACTCGATCGACGGGGTACCGGTTAATTTTCCATACGCCGCCCGCGACTTCGGGTCGTTCTTCGATGCTCCGCAAGGTTGCAACATCCTCAGCGGTGAGCAGGCACTCAACTACGTCCGCTCGCGCAAGTACGAAGAGTTGATCAACGGCCGGTGGACGCAAGACAACAAGAACGACTACGGCCGCGCCGAACGGCAGCGCGACTTCCTCATCCTCGCGTTGGACCGCGTGATCGCCAAAGGTGGTCGCAACCCGTCGACGATGCGCAGCCTGATGAAGACGACGGTCGATACGAAGTCGGTTGTTCTCGACGAAAAGCTCACGCCGCAAGATCTGCTCGACATCGGGCGGGCCTTCGGCAACTTCAAGCCCGAGGCGTTGCAGCGCTATTCGCTGCCGACTTATTCAGATGGCATCAACCTGCACGTCGACCCCGCAAAGGCTGCACCGACACTCGACGTGTTCCGCGGCAACGTGCCCGACCTACAACCATTCCAGGTGCCCGTGCGGGTGATCGATGCCCGTCCCGAGATCACCGAGCCGTTGCCGACGAAGCAACTCGCCGACGTCAAGTTCGACAGCGGCACACCGCGGCCGTCGGTGTACGGCGCGTTGCCCCAAACCACGATCCGATTCACCTCCGACGAGCGCTACGCCGCAATCCTGCTCGCCCGATATCTCAACAAGATCCCTGCGTTCGAGCAGATACAGGGGTCCAAAGCCACGCTGCGCAACGGCGAGACGCTGCAACTGATCGTGGGCGCCGATTGGGCGGGCGTACGCGCGCAACCTCGCGGTGACGAAGACACCGCGCAACTCAATCGGCTCGCCGACGAGTCTGCCGCGGGACGCGTCTCGGCTACTCCCGCGTCGACCGCACCGACCACGACGCGATCAGGAAATGCGGCGCCCACCACGGTGGGTGGCAGCGCCGTCACCACGGCACCGGCCGCCGCCAACGGTGCATCCGACGGCGGGATCATCGGCAGGCCACCGCCGGGTGTGTCATGTGTCCGCTATTAGTGCCCCCCGTTTGGCCAGGAGTGCTCTCGATGTGGGGAGAAGTAAGGCATGAGGCCCATGTCATCGACGGCTCGCTCTGCGTAGCCTGAGCCAGATCCCCTCGCCTGCACGCCCCACGGAGCCTTGATGGCACTCATCGCAATCATCGGTACCGGCTATGTCGGTCTGACCACGGGCGCGTGTTTCGCCCACATCGGTCACGAAGTCATCTGTGTCGATGTCGACGAAGCAAAGATCGCGTTGCTCAACGAGGGTCGCATCCCGATCCACGAAGAGGGCCTCGAGAACATCGTGCGCGAGCAACTCGAGACCGGTCGTTTGCAGTTCGTGACCGACACCGCGAACGCGGTGCGCGACCGCGAGTTCATCTACTTGTGCGTACCCACGCCGCAAGGTCCCGACGGCTCGGCGGACATGAGCTACATCGATCAGGCGGCGCGCCAGATCGCACCGCATCTGAACCGTGGCGCCGTCGTCGTCAACAAGTCGACTGTTCCCGTCGGTTCGACCCGCCTCGTCGAGCAGGCGCTCGCCCGCTCGGACATCGGCGTGGTATCAAATCCCGAATTCCTGCGCGAAGGTTCTGCTGTCGACGACTTCATGAATCCAGACCGCGTCGTCATCGGAGCCGACGATCAGTCGGCCGCCACAAGGGTTGCATCGCTGTATCTGGGTGTCCGCGCGCCCATCATGATCACCGACGCCGCATCGGCGGAGACGATCAAGTACGCCAGCAACGCCTTCTTGGCGACGAAGCTCTCGTTCGTCAACGCCGTCGCCGCAGTCTGCGAAGCCGTCGGTGCCGACGTCAACGACGTGCTTCTGGGCATGGGCTATGACCGCCGCATCGGCCATGAGTTCTTGCGTCCCGGGCCGGGTTGGGGCGGATCGTGCTTCCCCAAGGACACCCGAGCAATGATCCGCATTGCCGAAGATGCCGGTTACGACTTCAGCTTGCTGCGGGGCGTGATCGCGGTGAACGACGAGCAGTTCGAGCGGGTGACCGAAAAGGTCGCTCGTTGCATCGGTGGTTCACTCGAGGGTGTGCGGGTAGCCGCACTCGGATTGACGTTCAAGGCCGGCACCGACGACATGCGCGAGTCGCCGGCGCTCGAGATCTTGTCACGCCTCGTGCAACGGGGCGCGCTCGTGCGGGCATACGACCCTGCAGTACGTGAGTCGCCGATGCCAGGCATCGAAGTCGTCGATGACCCCTACTCGACATGCGAGGGCGCCGAGGTGCTCGTCGTGCTCACCGAGTGGGACGAGTTCAAATGGCTCGACTACGACAAGATCGCAGCGACGATGGCCAAGCGTTGTGTGGTCGATGCCCGCAACATCCTCGACAAGGGATCACTGTTACGGCGAGGCTTCAGCTACACCGGCGTCGGACGCAACTGACTCGGTGCTCACGGCGAGGATTCGTTCATGGCACGAATAGTGGTGACCGGCGGCGCGGGATTTCTCGGGTCGCACCTTTGTGATCGATTGCTCGACCGGGGCGACGAGGTCGTATGCATCGACAACCTGCGCACGGGCGACCTCGCCAACATCGAGCATCACTTTGGGCAGGCGGGGTTCACCTTCGTCATGCACGACGTCAGCGAGTACATCTGGGTGCCCGGCTCCGTCGATGGAGTTTTTCACCTCGCGAGCCCAGCTTCGCCCCGCGACTATCTCGAGTTCCCCATCCAGACGCTCAAGGTCGGCAGCCTCGGCACGCACAACGCGCTCGGCCTGTGCCGAGCCAAGGACGCGCGGTTCTTCCTCGCGTCGACGAGCGAGGTCTACGGCGACCCGCACGTCCATCCACAAGACGAGAGCTACTGGGGCCATGTCAACCCGGTCGGCCCGCGTGGCTGTTACGACGAAGCCAAGCGCTTTGCCGAGGCCATGACGATGGCCTACCACCGCTTCCACGACGTCGACACCCGCATCGTGCGCATCTTCAACACGTACGGCCCCCGGATGCGTGAACGCGACGGACGTGTCGTGTCCAACTTCATCATGCAAGCCCTCGACGGTGAGCCGATCACGGTCTACGGCGACGGCGGGCAGACGCGCAGTTTCTGCTATGTCGAAGACGAGGTCCGCGGACTACTCGCGCTCTACGACTCTGACGAGAACCTGCCGACCAACGTCGGCAACCCCAACGAGTTCACTATCCTCGAACTCGCGAAGGTCGTCATCGACGTGCTCGGGTCGAGCTCGGAGATCGTCTACGAGCCGCTACCCGTCGACGACCCGATGCAACGCCGACCCGACATCTCCAAAGCGCGGGAAC
The DNA here is from genome assembly GCA_039934635.1 of Acidimicrobiales bacterium. GTDB lineage: Bacteria > Actinomycetota > Acidimicrobiia > Acidimicrobiales > WLNW01 > DATLFA01. Next base: position 29,343 of record JBDTLT010000025.1, on the reverse strand, counting down.
TGCTCGGCTGGGAGCCGGTCATCCAACTGCGCGAGGGAGTCGTCCGCACCGCGGAGTACTTCCGCCATCGCCGCACCGGTGAACTCACGGACTAGCCCGGAGTGCCGCTCGGGCGCGGCTAGTTTCTTGGCCGTTGAGCCCGCTGCGCGTTGCCGTCACTCTCGAACAATGCTGGCACCGGGTGCCCGGCGGTACCGCGTCGTCCGCGCTCGGTACCATCAGCGCGTTGCGTGATCGCAGCGACGTCGAGTGCATCGGTGTGGCGGCCTGCCATCGCTCGACGCCGCCTGAGCCGTGGACTCCGTCGATCGAGACCAAGCATCTGCGGTTGCGCCGCGAGGTGCTCTACGAGAGTTGGCATCGGTTGCGATGGCCACGCGTCGAGCGCGCCACCGGGCGCGTCGACGTCATTCATGCAACCGGCATGGCGATCCCGCCCAAGTCGGCGCCGCTCGCCGTCACGGTGCACGACCTCGCGTTCGTCGACTTTCCCCAGCACGCAACTCGCCACGGATTGCGCTTCTTTCATCGCTCACTGGTGCTTACCGATCGCGACGCGGATGTCGTGTTGTGCCCGTCGGCCGCGACCAAAGCCGAGCTGGCCGCGCTGGGCATCGGCGAGGACCGCGTACGGGTTGTGCCGTGGGGTGTCGACCCGTTCGTCGTGGGTGACGACGACATCGCTCGCGTGCGTGCGGGCCACGGCATCACCGGCCGTTACGTACTGTGGGTCGGCACGGTCGAGCCGCGTAAGAACCTGGCCGCCGTCATCGCGGCGTTCCGCGCGCTGCCGGATGACGACGTCACGTTGCTCCTCGTCGGGCCGCACGGATGGAACGAAGACCTCGCGGCACGGCTCGGTGCGGACGATCGTCGCATCCGGGCCCTCGGCTTTGTGTCGCGCGAAAACTTGCTGGCGCTCTACGCGGGCGCGGCGGTGTTCTGTTACCCGAGCTTGCGCGAGGGCTTCGGTATCCCGGTCCTCGAAGCGATGATGGCCGGTGCGCCGATAGTGACCTCGTCGGGCACGGCCACCGAGGAAGTCGCCGGGGATGCAGGTATTTGTGTCGATCCGCTCGACCACGGCGCGATCTCCGACGCGATGGCGTCGATCCTCGGAGACGCTGCGTTGGCTCGGCGCATGAGTGTGCGCGCAAAAGCCCGCGCGGCCACGTTCACCTGGGCCCGCACCGCGGAGCTGACCATCGAGGCATACCGGGCAATCGCGCGATGAAGCGCACGTTGGGCGTCAACCTGCTGTATCTCGTGCCCGGCGTCGTCGGTGGCAGTGAAGAGTACGCGGTGAATGTGTTGCGCGCCGTTGCCGCGTACCCCGCCGACGATCTCGATGTCGTGTTGTTCGCCCGTGAGTCGTTCGCGAACACGTACCCCGACCTCGCCACCGCGTTCGTGACGAAGACCGTGGCACTACCGGCAAACCGCGCGTTGCGCGTGGCCGCCGAGAGCACGTGGCTGGCGCGACATAGCCGTGGCGTCGATGCCATGCATCATCTGGGTGGACGGGTGCCTGCGTTCGATCCCGTACCGTCAGCGGTCACGGTGCATGACCTGCAACCGTTGCACTTCCCTGACAGCTTCTCGGCGGTCAAGCGCCGGTTTCTCGCGTTTTCCTTGCCGCGATCGGTGCGCAAGGCACAGCTCGTCGTATCGGTCAGCGAATGGGTCCGACGGTCGATCATCGAAACCCTGCACGTCCCGGAGGATCACACTGCGGTGATCTCCGCGCCGTATGAACCGATCGATCGCACCCAATTGATGACCGATGCCTGCGTTGCTGTGCTGCCCAACGAATTACGGCGCATCGTCGAGGCAGGCGACCCGTTCTTCGTCTACCCGGCCATCACCTACGCGCACAAGAACCATCGAACGCTCGTCGAAGCGTTCGCGCCGGTCGTGCGGGCGCATCCGAGCGCTCGCCTCGTGTTGACCGGGCGCGCCGGGCCACTCGAGAGCGAGATCGTCGCACTCGTCGAGCGTCTCGGTCTCCGCGATCGTGTCGTGCGTACCGGTCGTATCGAACGCGGGCACCTCGACACGTTGATCGCGTTCGCGTGCGCGCTCGTCTTCCCGTCGACCTACGAAGGTTTCGGCTTGCCGGTGATCGAAGCGCTGCGCGTCGGCTGCCCGCCGATCGCCGCCGATGCGGCGGCATTGCCCGAAGCTGTCGGCGGCGCGGGCGTGCTCGTCGAGGCGCGGTCGATCGACGCGTGGAGCGATGCCCTCGAAACCGCGCTGTCGTGGGACGCGACGCGTCGTGGCGAACTCGTTGCCGCGGGCGCCCGCCGTCTCGAAGAGCTGCATCCCGCGCGGGTAGGCCCGCACTGGCAGCAGTTACACCGTCGATTGTGGTGACGGGCTGGTTCGGCGCTAGGAACAACCGGTGCACATTCTGGTGCTGTGCCCGCACTTCGCCCCTGACTCCGCGCCCACTGGTGTGGTGATGACCGCGATCGTCGACGGTCTCGCCCAGCGCGGACACCGGCTGCACGTCGTGACTGCGCTGCCGTGGTACGAGCATCACGCGGTCGACGCAAAGTGGCAGGGCCGGCTGGTCCGCAGCGAGCAGACCCCCTGGGGCAAGATCTCGCGGGTCCACCCGTTTCCCACCGACAAACGCAACGTGCGCGCCCGTGCGCTCGGCTTCGCCGGCTTCACCGGTCTCGCCAGCCTGCGGGCGTTGATCACGCGGCCTCGGCCCGATGTGGTGCTGGCGATGTCGCCGCCGCTGCCGATCGGTCTCGCCGGGCTCGCGGTGGCGCGGGCGCGTCGCGCGCCGTTCGTCTTCAACATCCAAGACGTCTTTCCCGATGTCGCGATCGAGCTCGGTCTGCTGACCGATCGGCGCGTCATCAAGGCCGCGTCGTGGGCCGAGCGTTTCAGCTATGCCCACTCCGACGCGGTGACCGTGTTGAGCAACGATCTTCGCGACAACGTCGAGACGAAGCTCGAGCAGCGCCACAAGCCTCACCGCACGCGTGTCGAAGTCATCCCCAACTTCGTCGACACGAAGCGGATCAGGCCGATGACACGCGACAACGCCTACCGCCACGAGCACAACCTCGACGGCAAGGTCGTCGTGATGTACGCCGGCAATGTCGGACTCTCGCAATCACTCGAGTTGGTCATCGACGCCGCCCGCGAGATGCGTGATCGCCAGAACGTGGTGTTCGTGATCAACGGAGGCGGTTCGGCCCTCACGAGCTTGCAGCAGGCCGCGGCCGACCTACCGAATGTGGTGTTCGTGCCGTACCAACCGCCCGAGCGTCTGGGCGAGGTGCTCGCCGCCGCCGATATACACGTCGTACCGCTCAAGCGCGGCCTCGCCAAAGCCAGTGTGCCGTCCAAGCTCTATTCGGTGCTCGCCGCCGGCCGGCCGGTGCTGGCGTCGGTCGATCCCGACACCGAAGTCGACCGCACGATCCGCCTCGCCGGCGCGGGGCTCTGTGTTCCGCCCGACGACGCGGCGCGCTTCATCGGGGCCTTGCGCACGCTGATCGACGCCCCTGACGACCGGGATGCAATGGGGGCATCGGGCCGTCGATTCGTCGAGGGATGGGTTTCGCCGCAGGCGGTGGCCAGCCACTACGACGACCTACTCACGGCCGTCGTGGCCGCCCGGCGCCGGCCGCAATGGTGAGATTCGGGTGACCCATGACGTGGCGCCGCGGCCAGGGCCCGATACGTTTATCGCCCTATGGGCAAAGCCTCTTCGGCCAAAAAGCTTGCGCGCGCCGCTCGTGCGGGTTCGGCAACCAAGGGTCGCGATCGACGCGAAATGGGATTTCCCCTCGTCGTCGCGCTGATCATCCTCCTCGGCAGCTCCCTTGTCATCTACGCCCGATCGACCCGCAGCGACGCGGTCGCGCCCAAGCTCAACATCGGGTTCGCCGGCGGTGGCGGCGGCGACCACTGGCACGCCGCCATCGGCATCTACAACTGCGACCACTTCGAGACCGACCCGATCGTGCGCGGCGCAGAGTGGCCCGACCCGACCGGCATTCACTCCCACGACGACGGGGTGATCCACATCCATCCGTTCGTCAGCTCGGCGTCGGGCACCCGGGCCCGCATGAAGGTGTTTTTCGAGACGATGGGGCTCAAGTTCACCGACGACGAGCTCGAGCTCACCAACGGCGACACGCTCAAGTCCGACACCGACTGCAACGGTAAGAACGCGACACTGCGCATTGCCCGTTTCGACATCGACAACCCTGATACGCCGATCGAGATCATCACGTCCAAGCTCGGCGACGTTCGCTTCCTTGCCGACCGTGAGGCGTTCACGATCGCGCTCGTACCCGACGGCGTCGACATCCCGGCCCCGCCGACGGCCGCCAACCTCGACGCGTTGGCCGGCATCGACAGTGGCCAGACCAGCGAAACCCCGACGCCGACCACAACGGTCGGGCCGACCGACTCGACGGTCCCCGGTAGCACGACGCCGGCGACGACCGCGCCTACCGCCAGCACCGTACCCACCACTGGATCACCGACGTCGACGAGCGGATAAGACGACCGATGAAAGCCATCGTGCTCGTCGGCGGCTTTGGCACGCGCCTTCGCCCGCTCACGCTCAGCACCCCCAAACAGATGTTGCCGGTCGTGAACCGCCCCATGATCGAACGGGTGGTCGAAAGCCTCGCCGCGGGTGGCGTCACCGACGCCGTACTGTCGCTCGGTTATCGCCCTGACGCGTTCATCGATTGCTACCCGAGCGGTGTGTGCGCCGGCGTCCGCCTGCACTACGCCGTCGAACCCGAACCCCTCGACACGGCGGGTGCCATCCGATTCGCGGCGCGGCACGCCGCACTCGACGAGACGTTCGTGGTCCTCAACGGCGACGTCCTCACCGATCTCGATCTCGGCGCGCTCATCGCGTCGCACCACGACCGCAGAGCCGAGGCAACCATCGCGCTGACTCCAGTCGAAGACCCGTCGCGCTACGGCGTCGTGCCCACCGACGACAACGGTTTGGTGCGGGGCTTCATCGAAAAGCCGCCGCGCGATCAGGCCCCCACCAACTGGATCAACGCCGGCACCTACGTGCTCGAACCGTCGGTGATCGATCGCATCCCCGGTGGGCGCAAGGTCTCCATCGAGCGAGAGACGTTCCCCGCGCTCGTCGCCGATCGCACCCTCTACGCGGTGAAGTCCGACGTGTATTGGGTCGACGCCGGCACACCCGCCACCTATCTCGAGGTGAACCTCGATCTCCTCGACGGCAAACGAGGCGAGCCCGAGAGTGGCATCGACGGGCGCACATCGATCGCGCCGACGGCGAAGATACTTCGATCGGTGATCGGCTCAGGCACCACGATCGGCGCCGACGCCGAGATCGTGGATTCGGTCATCATGAGTGGAGGTCGCATCAGCCCACGGGCCGTCGTGCGCGATTCGATCATCGGGGTCGGCGTGAGCGTCGGAGCCGGTGCGTCGATGACCGCGCTTTGCGTGATCGGTGACGGCCAAACGGTAGAGCCCGGCGCGTCACTCGAAGGCGCTCGGTTACCTTCCTCCACTGCGAGTTAGCCGACCGGGCAGCGCGCCCACTTCCGAAAGGCGAAACGAACCATGCGTACGGTTGTGACCGGCGGTGCCGGATTCATCGGCTCGACGTTGGTCGACCAACTCGTCGCAGCCGGCCATTCGGTGACGGTGATCGACAACTTCTCGTCGGGAAAGGCCGAAAATCTCGACATGGCGCGCGAGCATGCCGGCGACGGGCTGACGGTGCACGCGGTCGACATTCGCGACGCGCAGACCATCACGACCATCGTCGACGCGCAGCCCGATGTCGTATATCACCTCGCCGCGCAAGCCGACGTGCGCGTGTCGGTCAACAACCCCGTGCTCGATGCACAGATCAATGTCATCGGCACCCTGCACGTACTCGAGGGTGCGCGGCGCGCTGGTGCTCGCAAGATCGTCGCGGCGTCGAGCGGAGGCACCATCTATGGCGAGCCGCTGCCGAGCGCGCTGCCGGTCGACGAGTTGTACCCACAACATCCTGTGTCGCCCTATGGCGTGACGAAGAAAGTGCTCGGCGACTACATGTTCGCGTACCGGGCGCTGCACCAACTCGACTTCACCGCGCTGGCACTGGCCAACGTCTACGGCCCGCGCCAAGACCCGCACGGTGAGGCGGGCGTCGTGGCGATCTTCGCGGGACGGTTGCTGACGGGCGAGCCGTGCACCGTTTACGGCACCGGCGAGCAGACGCGCGACTACGTCTACGTCGACGACGTTGCCGACGCATTCGTGCGTGCCGCAGAGCGCGGGGGAGGCCTCGTGATCAACATCGGGACGGGCGTCGAGACTTCCGTGAACGCGCTCTACCGCTCGATGGCCGACGCGGCCGGCGTTACCGCCGAACCCCTGCGGGCGCCCGCCCGCGTCGGCGAGCTCGACCGGTCGGCACTGGCGATCACCCGGGCGCGGAGCGAACTGGGCTGGCAACCGCGCACGTCGCTGGCCGAAGGCTCGCCCGCCGTGCTCGACTGGTTCCGCGCCCACCGCCTCTGACCGAAGCGTGAGAGGGGTCAGCGGAAGAGGTCTTCGTCGGGGCGACGCACGATCTCGGCGCGCACCGAGCTGTCCCTCAGCCACGAACGCTCGACCCCGCGCACCACGGCGACCGGGATGCCGGCGGCCTTGCCCATCGCCAGGTCGGCCGCGCCGGCCAACTCGTCGACAACCGCGACTTCGGTGACGTGGAGCTCACGACCGAGCGCGTCGACGGTGCCCCGCAGATCGAGGATCGCGCCGATGCCCGCGCACCCGAGGGCCACATCGGTGAGCCCGCGGCGCCAGGCGCGGCCGAAGGTGTCCGACACGATGACCGCGACCGTGACGCCCGCGCGGGCGCGCAACCCGTCGCGCACACGACGCGCGCTGCGATCGGGGTCTTCGGGTAGCAGCAATGCCCAACCGGCTTCGACGTTGGACATGTCGATGCCGGCGTTGGCGCACACGAACCCGTGCTTGGTCTCGCTGATGATGAGCTCGCCGCGACGGCGGATGATGCGAACGGATTCACGCTCGACGAGCGGCTTGTGACTCAAGGGATCGTCGGGATCGATGGGCTCGAGGCGACCCTCGGCTTTGGACACGATCTTCGATGCGACGACGAGCACATCGCCGTCGCGCAGCGCAGTGTCAGGTGATGCTGCGGCGGCGTCGGCGATGATGCCGGCAAGGTCGTCACCGCGAGTGATCTGCGGGATGCCTTCGATACCGAATATTTCGAGGCGGCCCATCGCGTCGTCAGCCTTGCACAACGATCAGCGCGCCGCGTCGAGCACGCGCTGGGCGAGGCGAGCCGCTCGCGCGGGTTCGGACATGATCGTGTCGCACACGACGGCGTGCATCCCCGCGTCGCGCACGGCCGCCGCGTTGGTGGCGTCGGCGTCGTCGACGACCAATGTCCGCGCAAGGTCGCGATAGAGCCGCGCCACGCCGACCACCGACGACTCGTGGCCGAGCTCGGTCATCATTCTGTCGGCCGGACCTTTGAGCGCGGCCCCCGCGATGATCGGGGACACTGCGACGCAGTGCGCGCGTCTGGATTCGACGGCGGCTCGTACACCGGGGATTGCCAGCACGGGTCCGATCGATACGATCGGGTTGGACGGCGCGATGACGACCACGTCGGCCGCCATGATCGCGTCGATCACACCGGGCGCAGCGCGAGCGTCGTCCGCGCCGACGAAACGCACCGATTGCACGGGGACGGCGTGACGCAGCTGCACGAAGTACTGCTGAAAGCCGATCTCGGTCGTGGTGTCGTCGTCGATCACGGTCACTCGCGTTTCGACACGGTCGTCGGTGACGGGAACGATGTCGATCGCGAGGCCCCAGGCACGCGCAATTTCGCGCGTCACCGTCGACAAGGTCGCACCTTCGCCGAGACGATGCGTGCGGTACATGTGCGTGCCGAGGTCGCGATCGCCGAGGTTGAACCAACCGACTCCGCCGTAGCGGCGCACCATGTCGAGCGCCTGCCACGTCTCGCCGCCCAGACCCCATCCGCGTTCACCGTCGATCGCACCCGCGAGCGTGTAGGTGACGGTGTCGAGGTCGGGCGAGATGTGCAATCCGTGGAGGATGACGTCGTCGCCCACGTTGACCACTGCGGTGATCTGCTCGGGCGGTAGCACCTGGACGAGGCCCGACAGGAATCGGGCGGCGCCGACGCCGCCGGCGAGCACAGTGATCACGGAAGGAGCCGGGGCAGGCGCTCGATCAGTTCGAGATCGGCATCGACCATGAGACGGACCAGTTCGGCGAACGACGTGCGTGCTTTCCATCCGAGCTTGTCGTGCGCCTTGGTCGGATTGCCGACGAGCAGATCGACCTCGGCGGGGCGGAAGAAGCGTTGGTCTTGCACGACGTATTGCTCCCAGTCGAGCCCTACGTGGCTGAACGCGAGCTCGCAGAATTCGCGCACCGAATGGGTCTCACCGGTAGCGATCACGAAATCGTCGGGCTCGTCCTGTTGCAGCATCAGCCACATCGCTTCGACATAGTCCTTCGCGAAGCCCCAGTCGCGCTGCGCTTCGAGATTGCCGAGGCGGAGTTCGTCGGCCATGCCGTGTTTGATGCGCGCAACATGATTGCTGATCTTGCGCGTGACGAACTCGAGACCGCGGCGCGGCGATTCGTGGTTGAACAAGATGCCCGATGTCGCGTGCAGGCCGTAGCTCTCGCGATAGTTCACCGTGATCCAGTGGGCGTAGACCTTGGCCACGCCATAGGGACTGCGCGGGTAGAACGGCGTCGTCTCGTTCTGAGGCACTTCGAGAACCTTGCCGAACATCTCGCTCGAACTCGCTTGATAGAAGCGAATGTCGGGATCGACCAAGCGGATCGCATCGAGCAGACGCGTAACCGACAGCGCCGTGGTCTCTCCGGTGAAGACGGGTTGTGCGAACGATGTCTGCACGAAGGATTGCGCGGCGAGGTTGTAAACCTCGTGCGGACGGTGGATGCGCAATGCCTCGATCATCGAGATCTCGTCGAGCAGATCACCCGACACAAACTCGACACTGTCTTGAAAGTGGGCGATGCGCTCGAAGCTGACCGTCGAGCTACGCCGCACCATGCCGATCACGTGGTAGCCCTTGGCGAGAAGGAATTCGGCGAGGTACGAACCGTCTTGTCCGGTGATGCCAGTGATGAGCGCGCGAGGAGTCATGATGTAGCGTTTCTACTCTCTGCGGGCACGGGTGTCTGCTAAGTGAGTTGGCAGTGACGAATTGGCGAACAAGACGTGACCGAGCGTAATCCGTTCGACCGTCTCGGCTATCGGGTCGCCGAGCTGAGGCGTAAGCACGGCCTGACCCAGCAACAGATGGCCGAACGGCTGGCGATCTCACGGGTCGCGGTGTCGCACCTCGAGTCGTGCCTCACGCCGCCGTCGGAGCGCACCGTGACCTTGATCGCGGGCCTCTTCAAACTCGAACCCTGGGAGCTCGTCCGCGACACCGACTACCCGGCGGCGAGGGCCGAACGGCTGCCTTCGGTCGTCACCCGCTACACGCAGGCCGAGCTGCTCGCCACCGTGGTCGACGCGCTCATCGAGTCGATCGCCGATGCCGACCGTCGCCGCACCCGAGTGGTGCTCGAACCTTGGCGGGCCCGCATCATGGCCGAGATCGAAACCGCCGCCGACGAGGGTGAGCGGTCGCTGCTGATCGAGGCGCAGCGGCGCATCGACGCCGCTCTGTTCGGCTGATCGCACAGTTCAGCGGAGCCCCGCTCAGTCGAAGTACGAAGGCGTACCGGTCGGGCTGTCCACCGCCAGCCGTCGTCGCCAGTCCTCGAGCATGTCGTGCAGTGTCTGCTCGAGGGTGATCGTCGGCTGCCACCCGGTCGCGTCGCGCAAGCGCGTGGCGTCGCCCCGCAGTATCGGAATGTCGGCGGGGCGCTGCAACGCGGGATCGGGCACGAGCTTCATCGGGTGCAGCGCGAGGGCGACCAACTGATGGGCGATGTCTTCGATCGACACATCGACGCCACAACAGATGTTGTAGGCCGCGCCTGATTCTCCGTGGAGGGCGAGCAATCGGTAGGCCTTCACGATGTCGCGCACGTCGGTGAAATCGCGACGTGTATCGAGGCGACCGACGGTGATCGCGTAGTCGCCACTGCGTTCGGCTTCGGCAATGCGCGACGCGAGCGCGGCGGCGACGAAGCGCGGTGACTGTCCCGGCCCGATGTGCGTGAACGGGCGGGCGCGCACCACGTCGAGACCCGAGCCGAGATGCGCTTGGATGCAGACGTATTCGGCGGCCGCCTTGCTCGCGGCGTATGGGCTCAGCGGAAGGAAGGGCGTGTCTTCGTCGATCGGCAGGTCTTCGGGCTTGACTCTGCCGTAGGCGTCGGCGGACAACACCGAGACGACGCGGCGCACTCCGGCGGCTTGGGCCGCCGCGAAGACGTTTGCCGCACCTTCGACGTTGGCGCGGTACGACTCGACAGGGTTGCCCCACGACCGGTGGACGTCGCTCTGTCCGGCCAAGTGATAGATGACCTCGGGCTCGTTGTGGAGCACGTACTGCTGGACCGCTTGCGCGTTGGTGATATCGGGTCCACCACTGGCCCGGTCGGTCGCGATCACCGAGTCGCCCTGTGACTGCAGGTAGGCGACCAGATGCCGGCCGACAAAACCGGTTGCGCCAGTGACCAGGGCCTTCACGCTGTCGCCATCCGGTGATACAAGTCGATCATTCCGCGGGTCATGTCGGCCCATGAGTAGTTGTTGATTCGCGAGCGTCCTCGCGAGATGAGGTCTTCGCGCACAGCGGGATCGTAGATCGCCCGCTCGAGCGCGTCGGCCAGTGCGCCATCTTCTCCGACGGGCACGACGATGGCCGCATCGCCCACCACCTCGGGCACTGCACCCGCTGCCGCGGCAACGACGGGGATGTCGGCACTCATCGCTTCGAGCGGGGGAAAGCCGAACCCCTCGTAGATCGACGGGTATGCGAGCACCGTCGCACCTCGAATGACGGCCGCGCGTCGGCGATCGTCGATCGAGTCGAGGTGCACGATGCGGTCGCGGTGCGCCGCCCCGTCGATCGCGCGGCGGAACTCGTCGACACCCCAGCCGTCGGCACCGACGACGACGAGGCGCACTGACGCGTCGTGCGCGGCCAGTCGATCGAATGCTCGCACGAGCCCCGGGTAGCCCTTGCGCGGTTCGATGGTGCCCACCGACGCGATGTACCGGTCACCGCCGGCGAGCCGGCGTCCCTCTGATGCATCGGCTTCGGGTATCGCATCGAAACCAAGGGGCACGGTCACGACGCGTTCGGGCGAGGCGCCGAAGTGTTCGATCACCTCGTCGCGGACAAAATCGGCGTCGGTGTGGACCCAGGCACCCTCTGCGATGGCGCGGGCGATCAGCGCGGGAAAGGTGCGGGTGTGCGCCGTGCACATCTCGGGGAAGTGGACGGCCGTAAGGTCGTGGACCGACACCAATCGCTTGGCCCGCCGCGCCGGGGGCACGACGTAGTTGGTTCCGTGCACGACGTCGACGGGGCCTGTCCACCACTCGAGCCCGGGGCCGAACCCGCGCCGCCACAGGTGGTGCAACGGCCGCGCCGGCATGGGCCGGTCGAGGTGGCGCACCGACGGGGGCACCAAGGTGGCGAGTTCGCCCCGGCCCCGCCAGGTCACGGCGTAGGCCGTCACGGCGATCGATGCGTCGGTGGCCAATCCTTCGACGAGCCGGGCGGCGAAGCGGCCGACGCCGGTGCGCGCGCCGAGCAGCGGGGTGGCGTCGATCGCCAGGCGCAGCGGGTTACCGGGGGGGTGAGCAGGCATCTCGCGCCCAGAGGGTAATCGGCCCGACGGTGACCACCCTGCTCTAGAGGGGGCCCCGATGGCCGATAGGCTCGTGCCCTCGTGGAACCTGTCGACCAGGTGCCTGTCGACCAGGTGCTCGAACCGAGCGCGCCGGACGCGGGGCCAAACCAGCCGGCCGTCCAGGCGGTGGTCATCGCCCACGACCCTGGCCCGTGGTTCGTCGAGGTCCTGCAGTCGCTGGCCGCGCAGGATTATCCCCGCTTGAGTGTGTTGGTGGTCGACGGGGCGAGCGCCAAACCGCTCGGGCCATTGGTGCGCCGTCATTTCGCCGCGGCCGATGTGCGGCGCCTCGAGGAGGACCCCGGCGGCTTTGGTGCATCGGTGGGTGCGGTCCTCGACGACTCGGTGCGGGCGCCCCTGCTGCTGTTGTGCCACGACGACGTCGCCTTGTCGCCCGACGCGGTGAGCCGTCTCGTCGAGGAGTTGCTGCAGTCGAACGGAGGGCTCGTCGGGCCCAAGCTGGTCGAGTGGGACGATCCCTCGCGTCTGCAGCACGTCGGATTCAGCGTCGACCGTTTCGCCTTCCCGCAGCCCGTGGCCGAAGAGGGCGAACTCGATCAAGAGCAGCACGACGCGGTCAACGACGTGTTCGTGGTACCGACGGCGTGCATCCTCGCAAGAGGCGATCTGTTCCGCTCGATCGGTGGCTTCGATCCCGGCATCACGTTCCGCGGGGACGACGTCGACCTGTGCTGGCGGGCGCAACTCGCCGGAGCGCGAGTCATGGTCGTGCCCCTCGCGGTGGGTCGCCATCTCGAACGGCGCGCCGCGCGCACCGGCTCGGACGACCCTCGTAACGCCGCCAAGTTCGCCGACGAGGAACACGCGTTGGCGCTGCGCCATTCGTTGCGCACGATCCTCTCCGGTTATCGAGGACGCACTCTGTTGCGCGTCGCCCCGCTGGCCGTGTTGTTGTCGGTGGGAGAGATGCTGGTTTGCATCCTGACCGGACGCTTCTCCCACGCGCGCGATGTCGTCAGCGCGTGGGTGTGGAACCTCCGCCGCGTCGGCGAGATCCAGGCAAAGCGGCGGGCTGTCGCCGAATTTCGCGAAGTCGACGATGGCGAACTGCGGGACATGCAGATCACGGGCAGCGCGCGTGTCCGTTCATTCGTGCGCGGTCACGGCCGTAGCGAAGATCGGTTCCTCGCGGTCTCACGCGCCGGCCGTGACATGGCGGCCAACCTGCGCACGCCGGCAGCGCGTAACAGAGTGGCGATTGGCGCGCTCATGGCTCTCGTGCTCGCGTTCGGCTCGCGCCACCTTCTCACGCGGCCCATACCGGCCATCGGCGAATTGCAGCCTCTGACGGGAAGCGCGCGCCAACTGCTGCGCGAGTGGTGGAGTGGCTGGCACGATGTCGGCGGTGGCGTCGAGACGCCGGCGCCTACGGGGCAGGCATTCCTCGGGTTGCTCGGCATGCTTTCGCTCGGGCACCTCGCGTTGGTCCGCAAGTTGCTGGCCTTGCTGCCGTTCGTGATCGGGCCGGCGGGCGCGTGGCGTGCGGCACGGACGTTCGGCTCGCCGCGGGCGTCGTTCGTGGCCGCGCTGTTCTACGCCGCCACTCCGGTCGCGTATGACTCCTTCGCGTCGGGCTCGCTGACCGCGCTCATCGTCTACGCGTCGGTGCCGTGGATCTTCCGCTCGCTCGCGCGTTCGCTCGGTACCGCGCCTTTTGGCGATCAACATGCGTATCGCCCGTTCTCGTTTCGCGTGCTCTCGCTCGGCGTACTGATCGCCGTCGTCGCGGCATTCGTGCCATTCATCGCGATCGTCGTCGGCGTTGTCGCGGTGGGCCTCATACTCGGCTCGCTTTTCGCGGGCGATGAGCGCGGTCTCGTTGCGATGGCCTCGGTCGCGATCGCCGCAGTCGTCGTTGCCGCGGTCATGCATTTGCCGTGGACGGATTCGTTGTTGCGTTCGCCGCGCACATGGGCGCCTTTCGCGGGCCCCGGCACCGCGGCCGGAGGTCCCCACTCGTTCGCGTCGTTGCTGCGTCTGTCGGTCGGCCCGTTCCGCCCCGGCCTGCTCGGTTTCGCGTATCTCGTGCCGGCTTTGTTGGCGCTCGTGGTGGCGCAGGGCTGGCGCTACAGCTGGGTGGTGCGGGCGTGGTTCGTCTCGCTGACCGCATGGCTGGTGCAGTGGGCGGGCGAGCGCGGTTGGTTGCCGGCAGCGCTGCCCCACGCGGGCGTTTTGCTCAGCGTCGCGGCATTCGGTCTGGCGATCGGCGCTGCGGGTGCGGTGCTGGCTTTCGAGGAAGATCTGCGGTCCTACAGCCTCGGCTGGCGACAGCTCGTTCCGTTCGTCACGGCCGCGGCGCTCGTGCTCAGCGTCGTGCCGGTCGGTCGAGCCGCGGTCGACGGACGATGGGGAATGCCGCGTCAGGGGTTGACGTCGACCTTGGCGTTCGTCGACGCGGCGGCGACACGAGACGGGCCGATGCGCGTTGCGTGGATGGGCAACCGTGACGTGATGCCGCTGTCGGGAGCGACCTTCGACGCCGACCCCACCGACGGAGTCTCCGCCGACGGCGATCTCGTTCTCGCGCTCACCGACGGCCGCAGCCCGCAATTCACCGATCGCTGGGCGCCGCCGCTCTCGCCGGTCGCGCTGCGCACGGCCGACCTCCTTCGCGGCGCGGTGGCCGGCGAGACCGTGCGACTCGGGCGCTCATTGGCGCCCCTGGGTATTCGATACCTCGTCATCGCGGAAGAGACCTCACCCGTCGGGCGACGCGCCGGTGGACGCCGGCCGGCGCCCCCCGAACTGCTGCGCGCGCTCGACGGCCAACTCGACATGGAACGCATCGAACAGGTCAACGACGCGGTGCACATGTACGTCAACAAGTCGTGGTTCCCCGCACGCGCCGCCCTCGGCCCCGGTGCCGATGCGAACGCGCAGGACGACGTCACGGGCAGCCCGGTGTTGACCGATCGGCTGGGCCCCGCGAGCTGGCAAGGACCGGTGCCGGCGAACAGTGAGATCTTTGTCGCCACGCCATTTTCCGAACGGTGGCAATTCGACATCGATGGTGAAGTCGTCGCGCCACGCTCCGCGTTCGGTTACGCGATGGCCTTTCCATCCACACAAGGCACGGCGACGCTGCGCTATCGAACACCCGGATCTCGTCACGAAGCATTGCTGTTGCAACTCGGTCTGTGGGTAGCCGTCGTCGCGGTGACGTTGCTGTGGCGCGATCGGCTGCGTCGTCGCGAGTCGTCGGCGCGCTTCGACGACAAACCCGATCGTGAGCGGACATGAAGACGGCACGCGCTCCTGCCATCGCAGTGATCGTGGCGGTTCTTCTCGTCGTGTTGCTGTTCGATCCCGATCCACGCCGCGTCACGACCGATGCCGCGTCGTCGGTGGCGGCGACCGCGCCGTCGAGCTTCTCGTCCGCCGCGGCGCACAGCGACGTCTGGTTCTGCGCCGGGGGCACGGCAACCGACAATGGTTTCGCGGATCACCACGTGTTGTTGATCAACACCACCGACGTCGAGCGCGTCGCGTCGGTGAACGCAGTCGGTGCGCGCGTCGCGCCGGCGAATCACGGTCCGACCGGGACGCGTCGCGTGACGTTGCCGCCCTACGCGCGCAGCGAGTTGCGACTGGCCGACTTGGTACCGAGTTCCGCGTACGCGAGCGCGACGGTCGAATTGTCGGGCGGCGGTGTCGTGGTCGAGCATTCGATCGCCGGACCAACCGGCTTCGATCGGGCGCCGTGTGCGGCGACGGCCAGCGCGGAGTGGTTCGTTCCGCTCTCGGCGACCGCGACCGAGAAGAACCCGACCGCTCGCGCGGTGCTGGTGTTGTACAACCCCTTTGCTGACAATGCGGTGGTCAACATCGACTTCGCGACCGACGCGGCAAGCACGGGTGTGGCGTCGATCGAATCGATGGTCGTCGGGCCGGGCGCGGTCGAGGTCGTCGATCTCACGGCCGTCGTACCGGTCGCCGATCAGGTGGCCGCCGCCGTGCGCGCGAGAGCGGGCCGCGTCGTGGTCGATCGCATCGAGGCCTTCGACGACAAAAGCGCCCGGCGCGATCTGGTGCTGACCGCCGGTGTACCCGCCGCCGCCCCCACGTGGTTCTTCCCGTCGGGGCGCATCGGGGCGCCGCGGCAAGAGCGCCTCGTCGTGTACAACCCGAGCGAGGAACGGGCCGAGGTCGTTGTCGAGGTGCGTCCCGACAACCGCCAGTTGGTCATCGAGCCCTTCGACCTCCAGGTCGGGCCCGGGCGTTTCGTCACCCTCGATCTGCACACCGAAAAGCGCTTGAGCGAAGCGGGTGTCACCGGCTATTCCGTCATCGTGCGATCACTCGGGCCCGCGGTCGTGGTCGAACGGTTGGTCACTGTCGCGCCCGGCCAACCGGGCGCAGGCGCCAGCTCTACGACCGGTTCGGCGTTCGCCGCGCCGATGGTCGTGATCGACGGCGTGGTCACCGAGGCGGACCCCGGCGAGTTGATCGTCTTCAATCCGAATGCCCGCGCGATCGCCGCCGTCAGCTTCGAAGTGATCATCAACGGTGAGCGCAAACCCGCGCCGCCCGGTACCGAGTTCGAGTTACAGCCGGGTGAGCGCAAGTCGTTGCCGTTCGCCGCGCTCGGCACCGGCAACTTCGCGGTGATCATCACGGCGTCGGCACCCGTTGTCGCCGAGCGCGAAAACGCCGCCGGCAACGCCCGTGCCGCGGCAATGGGCATTCCCGAACGCGCGACGGCGCAGATCCCGAAAGCAATCACGTTCGAACTCGGCGAATAGCGAGGCGCGGCGCTCAGTTCGATTCGCGGGCTTCGGCGACGGCGGCCCAGAGATGGGTGGCCGACACGGGCCCGACGAACGAGTTGCGCACGACACCGCGGTCGTCGACCACGAGTACGAGGGGCACGGCCTCGATCGCGTACCGATCGTGCAAGCGGCGGTCGCGTTGGTACTCGATCTGTTGCACGGCAACGTCGGCCGACTCGAGCACAATGGCCTTCTGCCATGTGTCGGCGCACACCTCACAGGTGGCCGAGGTGAACACTGCGACCAACCACGCTGCAGCAGGGTTGACGAAGTCGGCGCGATCGAGTTGTTCGGGCACGCCGTGGCCCGTGCGCGTCGGTGCCTGCGGCGCGCGGCGCTGCGCCAGGAATGCCACGGCGAAGGCCACCGCGACGACGGCAGCGACGATGACGATGCGCAACATCGAACGAGCGAACTACCCCGGAAGGGGATCGTCGAAGCGCAGCGGCCGGCCCGGGGCGGGCTCGGTCGTCGGGTTCGGCGGCAGCGGCACCGGCGGCAGCGGCGGAGGTGCGGGAAGGTTCGACAGCGGCCGATTGGGCGGGCTCGTCGCCAGGGGGAGCGTGCCCGAGTTCACAGCCCCGGTGCCGTCGCCGATGGCGATCAGCCGGCTGACTTCGGCGCCGTCGATGGTCTCGTGTTCGAGCAGCGCGCGGGCGACGAGGTCGAGCGCGTTGCGGTGCTCGACCAAGAGTTCGCGGCAGCGAGTTTCCATGCCGCGCAAGACTTTTTCGACCTCTTCGTCGATGACCCGCGCGGTTTCGTCGGAGTAGTCACGCGTGTGCATCAGGTCTTCGCCGAGGAACACCATGCCCTGGGAGCCCCATGCCATAGGCCCGATGCGATCGGACATTCCCCACTCGCGCACCATCTTGCGGGCGAGCTCGGTGGCCGAGACCAGATCGTTGTTGGCGCCGGTCGACACGACACCGAAGACGAGCTCTTCGGCCATGCGTCCGCCCATGAAGACGATGAGGCGTTCTTCGAGGTAGATCTGGTCGTAGCTGTGGCGCTCTTCGGCGGGCAACTGCTGGGTGACGCCGAGCGCCATGCCGATGGGCAGGATCGTCACCTTGTGGATCGGGTCCGCGGTCGGCAAGACGGTGGCGGTCACCGCGTGGCCGGCCTCGTGGTACGCGGTCAGCTGCTTTTCGCGCTCGGACAGCACCAGCGATTCGCGTCGCTGACCCATCATCACGCGGTCACGGGCCTCGTCGAAGTGGCGCATGCGCACCTGGTCGTCGCCGGCGCGTACGGCGAACAACGCAGCCTCGTTGACGAGGTTGGAAAGGTCGGCGCCCGACATGCCGGGCGTACCGCGAGCGACGATGGTGACGTCGACATCGGGCGCAATGCGCTTGCCCTTGGTGTGCACCTTGAGGATCTCGATGCGATCATCGAGTTCGGGCAACGGGACGACCACTTGGCGATCGAAGCGGCCGGGGCGCAACAACGCGGGGTCGAGGATGTCGGGCCGGTTGGTGGCCGCCATCATCACGATGCCTTCGGTGGCCTCGAAGCCGTCCATCTCGGAGAGCATCTGGTTGAGGGTCTGCTCGCGTTCGTCGTGACCGCCACCGAGGCCGGCACCGCGCTTGCGTCCGATGGAGTCGATCTCATCGACGAAGATGATCGCCCGACCGAGCTTGCGGGCGGTGTCGAAGAGGTCGCGCACTCGGGATGCGCCGACGCCGACGAACATCTCCATGAAGTCGGAGCCGGTGACCGAGAGGAACGGCACGCCGGCTTCGCCGGCGACGGCGCGGGCGATGAGGGTCTTGCCGGTGCCCGGAGGGCCGACGAGCAACACGCCCTTGGGTGTACGCGCGCCGATCTGGGAAAAGCGGTCGGGGAAGCGCAAGAAGTCGACGACCTCGCGCACCTCTTGTTTGACGCCGCTGTAGCCGGCGACATCGGCAAAGGTCGTCTTGGGGCGTTCGGTGTTGTACGCCTTTGCCTTCGACCGACCGATGGACATGATGTTGCCCACTTGGCCTTGGGCGCGCCGTTGCATCCAGACGAAGAAACCGATGAGCAACACGATCGGCAACAGGTAGGGAACCAACGTCCAGAAGATGTTGGCCTGCGGCGTGGAGAACTCGAGCTTGCTCACCTTGGCGAGCAGCAGCGCGCTGTCGTCGTCGGGCAGCGGAATCGGACCGGTGGTGGAGAACTTGGTGCCGTCGGTCAACTGACCGGTGATGCGACCGTTCGTGTTGTCGACTTTGACCTTGTCGACCTTGCCGTCGTTGGCCTGGGCCAGCATGGCCCCGTAGTCGATCTTGTCGCGGTTTTCGCTCGGCGCGGCCAGCGAAGCGACGAAGATCGCAATCACTGCACCGGCAAGGAGCCACCAGAGCCAACGGGGGTAGCGGTCACGCCCGGCGCGAGGCGCGCGAGCGTCGCCTCGGGGCGGCTGCGGTGGAGGTGGCGGCGGAGGCGGAACTGCCATGCACGTATCGTACGGCCCCTTTGCCCGGTCTGGCTCGCGACTGCCGATCCGCGGCATCACTCTTCGCCCCCGCTACGGTGCGCTGCGTGCACCGTTCATGCGCCCGACCGGGGTGCAGTTCCCCTTCGGCGACCACGTTGTCGTACGACTACGCATCGAGAACGGTTTGGCTCGAAGACCTGCATCCTGATGCGCATCCGGCCAATCACGATCTCTGCCCTCGCCACGCGGCGAGGATGACGCCCCCCAACGGATGGGAGTTGGTCGACCGCCGTCGCGGGGCACCGGGCGGCGCGGCCGAAGGTCATGGGCGCGTCCAGCGCGTCGGGTAAGAGCTGGGGCCTGACCGACGCCCTCGTCGGCCTGGTGGTGTCCATACTCCTCGCCGGCGTGGTCGGGGGCGTGGTCATCAACGCCCGTGGCGACTACACGGGCAAATGGAGCGAGCACGGGGCCGCCGCCGGGCGCATCGCGGCCCAGGTCGCCACCGACGGCGCCCTGACGGCGCCCAAGCTGACACCGCTGTGGCTGATCACCTTGCTCCAGATCCCGCTGTGGGTCGGCATGCTCGGGGCCGTTGCCTACGCCGCGACCAAGGGCCGCGGTGTTGTCGCCGATTTCGGCCTGCGCATGGAATGGCGCGACATCCCTGTCGGTCTTCTCGCCGGATTCCTCGCCCAGGTCGTCGTGATCCCGCTCGTGTACTGGCCGTTGCTGCGCCTTTTGGGCAATCCCGATGTCTCGGCCGAGGCCCGATCACTCACGGATCGGGCCCACGGCATCGGCGTCGTGTTGCTGGTGTTGCTGACGGTGATCGGTGCGCCGATCATCGAGGAGCTCTTCTTCCGCGGGCTGTTGTTGCGATCGCTCGAGCGCCGGATGCAACCGGTGCTGGCCGTCGGCGCCGCCTCGGTTCTGTTCGCGCTGGCCCACTTCCAGGTGCTCCAATTCCTGGCACTCGTGATCTTCGGCGCGATCGCCGGCACGCTGGCGCAGCGGTCACAGCGTCTCGGGCCCGCCATCTGGGCGCATGTGGCGTTCAACGCCACGACCGTCATCGCGCTGCTCCTGAGCTAGCTCGACCTCCAGCGAAGCGGCGAATTCCTCAAACCACGGCGGCCCCGGCCGATGGACTTCCTGCGTCGGGCGGCGCGTGGGCGAGTCGATCGGTTGTGGTCGGGCGCCCGTCATCGAGGAAGGGGCCCCGTGGACACCTGCGAGCGATGTGGTGGCAGTCTGGTGATCATCACGATCAACGTTGCGGAGGGCACTCGGACACTGCAGTCATGTTCGAAGTGTGATCGACGCAGTTGGCGAGCCGACGGCGCGCCGGTAAAGCTCGACGGCGTTCTCGCCGATCTCTCCGACGATGCGGCCAAGCGGGCCGAGGCGATGCGCCGCTGACTGCCAACTAGGGTGCGCCCACTGCGGCGAGCCAACCTGCAACGATGGACGGCGCAATGGAAGCCCCCACTTCGACTGAAGACAGCGCCGTTGGATCCGCCGCATCCACTCACGGCGAGGTGGTCGCGACGATCGTCGACGATCCCGCGCCTCCGGTGCGTCCGGTCGCCCATTCGGCGCACGAGGTCGCTCCGGCCGATGCCCCCTTCGACGCCGACGACGGCGAGGACATCGATTGGGACGCTCCCGTATGGATCGATCGCGTCTGGGTTCGTTTCATGGCGCTCGGATGGCGGCGCATCATCACGTTCCTCACCGTCGCGGCGGCGACTCTGCTCATCTTGTCGGTGCTCCATCCCGGCTTGATACTGCGCAACACCACGCCGACGGGCGGCGACATGGGCGCGCACGTGTGGGGCCCTGCATATCTGCGCGATCACCTGCTGCCCAAGGGACGTCTCGCGGGTTGGGCACCCGATTGGTACGACGGATTCCCGGCATTCCAGTTCTACATGGTGTTGCCGTCGCTGTTGATCGTGCTGCTCAACATCGGGCTCGATCCGATCCCGGCCGCGCTGATGGTCGGCGCGATGGCGATCGCGGTGCACCGGGCATACCGCGAGCCGCGCTTGTATCCCTACCGGCGGTGGGTCGTCACCACCGCGTGCTTCGTCACCCTGCTCGTCGTCGGCATGCCCTACGGCGTGGCCTTCAAGATCGTCGCGGCACTCGGCGTGTTGTCGATGCCGTTGTCGGCCTATTTGCTGGGCCGCTTCTCGAACATGCCGTTCCCGGTGCCGGCGATGTTGTCAGTGGCCATGCTCCCGTTCGTCTTCGATCGGTCGTTCAACATCTTGGGCGGCAACATCGCGTCGACGATGGCGGGCGAGTTCGCGTTCTCGCTGTCGCTCTCGCTGTCGCTCGTCTACCTCGGGCTCATGCACCGCGCGCTCGAGACCGGCAAGGGGCGAGGTTGGGCCGCGGCGATCTTCGCCGCGTGCGCGCTGTGCCACCTGCTCGTGGCCTTCGTGGTGATCGGCGTGACGCTCATCATGTTCCTCGTACGCGTCGGTCGCACACAGCTCAAGACGCTGGCGCTCGTCGGCTCCGTCGGTGGCGCGCTCAGCGCCTTCTGGGTCCTGCCGTTCTTCGCCAAACGTACTTATGTCAATGACATGGGCTGGGTGAAGATCAAGACCTACGCCAACTCCCTGTTGTGGCGCAATTTCCCCGAGACCGAGCACGTGCTCAAAGACTCGCCACCGTTCCGGTTGGTGTTCGCGTTCGCCGTAGTCGGCTTCGGGTTGTCGGTCGTGCGCCGCAACCGCATGGGTGTCGTGTTGGCGCTGAGCGCGGCCGCAGTCGCGGGGGCTTTTCGCTTCCTGCCCGAAGGGCGTCTTTGGAACGGCCGCATCTTGCCGCCGTACTACCTCTTCGTCTATCTGCTCGCCGCGGTCGGCGTCGGTGAGGCCGCTCGCACGCTGGCCGATCTGCTGCGTTCGCCCGAGCTCAAGACGTTCGTGCGCAGTGGCGCGCCGATTGCAGCCTTCATGGCGATGTGGTTGGTGTTCGGCCCCTCGTTGCGAGCGCTTCCCGGCGGTTATGTCGACGACGCCGGCGTCTATCACTGGCCCAAGAAGCTGTCGTTGATCACGACGCGCGACACCAGCTTCCTACAGGGGTGGGCCGAGTGGAATTGGCGCGGCTACGAAGCGCGCACGCCCCGAGACAAGTTCGGTGGCTACCCCGAGTACTACGCGATCAACCAGATGATGCGCTCGATCGGCGAGCAACACGGTTGTGGTCGCGCGATGTGGGAATACGACGGTGGCCAAGAGGCCTACGGCACCACCATGGCGATGATGTTGTTGCCGCACTGGACCGACGGGTGCATCCCCTCGCAAGAAGGCTTGTACTTCGAAGCGTCGTCGACCACCGCGTTCCATTTCTTGAACCAATCGGCACTCTCCGTTGGCCCGTCGCGGGCACAGAGCCACATCACGTATCCCAACTTCGACGTCGAGCTCGGCATCAAGCAACTGCAACTGATGGGTGTCCGCTATTACATGGCATCGAGCCCCGAAGCGGTACGGCAGGCCGGGCTCAATCCCGATCTCACCGAAGTCACGACCGGCGCGGCCGGTCCGTGGCACGTGTTCATGGTCGCCGGCAGCGACATGGTGCAGCCACTCTCGTTCCAGCCGGTTGTCTACAGCAACATCACCGAACACCAGACGACCTGCTCCGCCAACGATACCGATTGCGTAGATCTTGGTTGGCTGCAGCCCGCAGTCCAGTTCTTCAACAATCCCGACGAATGGAGCGTGTTGCGCGCCGCGTCGGGTCCGCAAGAATGGACGCGCTGGGCGGCGTGTCTTCCCACCGACGAGGTGGGCGTGGTCGCGCCGACCAACACCGACCCCAGTTGCTCTCCGCCGCAGACGCCGCT
The DNA here is from genome assembly GCA_039934635.1 of Acidimicrobiales bacterium. Classification (GTDB taxonomy): domain Bacteria; phylum Actinomycetota; class Acidimicrobiia; order Acidimicrobiales; family WLNW01; genus DATLFA01. The sequence goes on along the minus strand of JBDTLT010000025.1, from coordinate 6,359 downwards.
GCCCCAGATAAAGGTGAGCAACATCAGTTGGGACGATGACGAAGTCGTGTTCGACGTCGACCAGCCCGGCGTGCCGGTGTTGGTGAAGGTCTCGTATTTCCCGAACTGGAAAGTATCCGGCGGTGAGGGTCCCTATCGGGTCACGCCGAACCTCATGGTGGTCATACCCACGAGCAACCACGTGCGACTGCACTATGGCTATGTCGGCATCGACTATTTCGCCAACGCGCTCACACTGCTCGGCATCGTTGCGCTGTTCTTGTTGTTCCGGGCAAAGGTCGAAGCCGATCGCCGTCCCTTGTGGGATCCCATCGGCCGTGCGTGTCGTCGTCGCCCGAAACCAGCGGTCGACGGCCCACCGATCGACGCGATGGAGGCGATGCCGTTCGTCTATCCGAACGAGGCCATCGTCTTTCCTGACGAGCCCGACGTCGCGCTCGGCGCGGCCGTAGAGGACGTCGGTTCGACCGACCGCCTGCGGGAGTGAGACAGCGGATTCGGCGTTATGCCGCGGTCGGCCTCGTCGCGACCGTGGTCGACGTGACCGTCTTCCTGGTCGCGCACGCGGTCTTCGATCAACTCGTCGGTGCCGACATACTCGCGCTCGTCGTCGCCGCGTTGACGTCTGCGGTGCTGCACCGGTGGATCACGCTGCGCAACGATCCCTACGTGCGGTGGGTGCAGCGGCTGCAACTCTTCGTGCCCGTCGTCATTGTCGCCGGTGCCGTGGATCTGTTGATGCTGCTGGCGTTCTCGCGCCCAGGGCACACCGTGTTCTGGCCGAAGCTGGGCGCCGTCGCCCTGGCGGCGATCGTTCGCGTCGGCGCGCATCGTTCGCTGCTGTTCCGCGTCGTGCGCCGGGAACAGGACGCGCCATCCAATCGGCCCATCGCCCCTGGTGCGGTCCGCTTGTCGGTGGTCGTGCCCGCCTATCACGAAGAGGGCCGCATCGGTCCGACGATCGAACGACTGCGGCGTGACCTCGCGACGGTGAACCACGACGGCGGCGTCGAGATCGTGGTGGTGGACGACGGCTCCGCGGACGACACCGCGGCGCACGCGCGCGCCGCGGGAGCGGATCTCGTGCTCGTGCAACCGAAGAACCGGGGCAAGGGCGCGGCGGTACGTGCGGGCGTGCTGGCGGCCTCGGGACGCACCGTGGTGTTCACCGACGCCGATCTTGCGTACGCGCCCGCGCAGATCATCACCCTGCTGGAGAAGATCGAGAGCGGATGGGACGTCGTCGTGGGCAATCGTCGCCACGTCGCGACCTCCACGTTGGTGCGGGCCCGGCGCATTCGCGAGATCGGGGGTCGGCTCGTCAACTTGGCGACACACGCGCTGTTGCTCGGTCAGTACCGAGATACGCAGTGTGGCTTGAAGGCATTTCGGTCAGATGTGGCCCGGTTGATCTTCTCCGCCTCGCAGATCGACGGCTTTGCTTTCGATGTCGAGATCTTCCATCTCGTCGAGCGTCACCGGCTGTCACTTGCAGAAGTGCCCGTGACCGTTGAAAACTCCGAGCGTTCGACCGTGAAGATCGTGCGCGACGGTCTGCGGCTCGTCGTCGATATCGTGCGGGTGCGGTGGTGGGCTCGTGAAGGCCGCTACTTCAGTGATGCGAGCGAGTTGCCTCCACGCGGCGCGAGCGCGACCAATCTCACCCGCTAAGTTGCCCGCGGGCCCGTAGGAGCACAACTGATGCCATCGTTCGATCAAGTATTCAAGGCGTATGACATTCGGGGCACCGTCCCCGAGCAACTCGACGTGTCGATGTGTCGTGCCATTGGTGGGGCGTTCGCGGTGTTCGCACGCGAAACCGATCCGCAGGTCGACCGCATCTTGCTCGCGCGTGACATGCGGCCCTCGGGGCTCGACTTGTCTCATGCGTTCGCCGAGGGCGCGATGACCCAAGGTGTCGACGTGACCTATCTCGGCCTGACGTCGACCGACATGTTGTATTACGCGTCGGGCAAGCTCAACGCCCCTGGCGCGGTGTTCACCGCCTCGCACAATCCCGCGCAGTACAACGGCATCAAGCTGTGTCTCGCCGGCGCCAAGCCCATCGGCGAAGAGTCGGGGCTCTTGCGCATCAAAGAGCTCGCGGCGAGCGGGCAGTTGCGCGACGTCGACGGCAACAAGCGTGGTCGCGGTACATCGCTCGAGCTCCTCGAAGATTTCGCCGCGCACGTGCGGTCCTTCATCGATGTGAGCGCGCTGCGCCCGCTCAAAGTCGTCGCCGACACCGCCAACGGCATGGGCGGCATGGTCGTACCCGCGGTTTTCCGTGGCCTTCCGCTTCACCTCGAGATCTTGTTCGAAGAGCTCGATGGCACGTTCCCCAATCATCCCGCCGACCCGATCCAACCCGAGAATCTCAAAGATCTCATGGCGCGCGTGCTCGATACGGGAGCGGACATCGGTCTCGCCTTCGACGGCGACGCGGATCGCGTGTTCCTCGTCGACGAGCAGGCGCGACCTGTCTCCGGTTCGCTCACGACGGCGTTGGTGGCGACGAGCGTGCTCGACAAATACCCCGGTTCGACGATCATCCACAATCTCATTTGTTCGAAGACCGTGCCCGAGACGATCCGCGAGCACGGCGGCACGCCGGTGCGGACGCGTGTCGGCCACTCGTTCATCAAACAGGTCATGGCCGAGACCGGCGCGGCCTTCGGCGGTGAGCACTCGGGGCACTACTACTTCCGCGACAACTTCCGCGCCGACTCCGGTCTCATCGCCGCCCTCATCGTGCTCGAAGCCATGAGCCGCGCGGGCCGGCCGCTGTCCGAGTTGCTGCGACCGCTCGATCGCTATGCCGCGTCGGGCGAGATCAACTTTCGCGTGAGCGACGCGTCGGCAGTCATCGAGCACGTGTCATCGATCTTCGGGACCAACGACCAAGATCGTCTCGACGGCCTCACGGTCGATTGTGGCGATTGGTGGTTCAACCTCCGTGCGTCCAACACCGAACCCTTGCTGCGGCTCAACCTCGAGGCGGCCAACCCAGAGTCCCGTGACGCCCACGTGGCCGAGGTGCGCCAGCTGATCAATCCGAGCTGACACAACCTTGGCTGACGCCGTATAAGATCGGGCCTCCGCATCGACCCTAGGAGTTGGCGGTGAGCCTCGATCCACGGCTGCTCGAGATCCTTGCCTGCCCGCAGGACAAGGGTCCGCTCTATTACCTCGCGGACGAGAACGCGCTCTACAACCCGCGCCTCAAGCTGCGCTACGACGTGCGGGACGATATTCCGATCATGCTCATCGACGAGGCCACGACCGTGGCCGACGACGAACACGATCGCATCATGGGCAAGATCGAGGCCGACGGCCTATCGCCCACGTTCTCCGCGTGACCGCACCGCTCGATTCGCTCGGCTTGTTCGAGCTGGCGGCGTCGTGGCCGCGGCAGGCCATCGACGCGCGCCGCGTCGCCAACGAGCTCGACGTGCAATCGATCGACCCGGCGCACGGTGCACCACCCATTCGCCACGTGGTTGCGCTGGGCATGGGCGCGTCGGGCATCGGCGGTGACGTTCTTGCGGCGATCGCTCAACCCATCTCGGCGGTCCCCGTGGTCGTCGTCAAAGACCATCAAGTACCCGCGTTCGTATCCGCCGAGTCGCTGGTGTTCGCCATTTCGTTTTCGGGCGAGACGGCAGAGACGCTCGACGCGTTCGAGGCGGCGCGCCAGGCGGGTGCCCGCGTCGTCGTGTTGTCCAGCGGGGGAACGATGGCCGAGTTGGCCCGCAAGTGGCGCGTGCCGTTTGTCGCGCTCGATCCGGCCATCGCCGCGCCACGCGCGGCGATGGCTGCGGTGGCCGTTCCGCCGCTCGTGTTGCTCGGTCGCCTCGGGTTGTTGCCGGGTATCGAAGCGGAGCTCGATGCCGCGATCGCACAGCTGCAGCGACGCGTCGCACAGATGAGTGACGATCGCAACGCGGCGCGCGAGCTCGCCCGCCGGCTCGGCCGCACGATGCCGCTGGTCTACGGGGCCGGCTCGCTCGGCGCGGTCGCGGCCTACCGCTGGAAGTGCCAGATCAACGAAAATGCGAAGGAGCCGGCCTTCTACAACGTCGTGCCCGAACTCAACCACAACGAGATCGCCGGTTGGGGCCAGCACGGCGACATGACCCGTCAGGTGCTGACGGCCGTGCACCTGCGCCACGCCTTCGAACCACCTCGGGTGGCTCGCTCGTTCGCCTTCATCAACGAGACCCAAGAAGAAGTGGTCGCCTCGGTGCACGAAGTGCGCGCCGAGGGCGTCGGCCGTCTGGCGCAGCTGTTCGACCTCATCGCGTTCGGCGACTACGTGTCGCTGTTCATCGCGGCGCAAGAGGGTCTCGATCCGGGGCCGACTCCGGTGCTCGGCGAACTCGACGGACGTCTGGCCTAGTCCCTGCGGCCACTCTGCCGAAGCGTTTCCCACTCTTTCCGAGGCCGCTCGGGCATCGCTGCCGTAGACTTGTCGCCGAGGGCTGCCTGCACGGGCGTCAGAAGACCCCAGCTTTCACCAACGCAGACATACGCGCGCCTGTCAGCGCGCCCAAGACCCCTAGGAGTATCCGGTGGCATTGGCCCCCAACGATTACAAGGTCCGCGACCTCTCTCTGGCCGCGTTCGGACGCAAAGAGATCCAACTCGCCGAAGTCGAAATGCCCGGCCTCATGGCGATGCGAGCCGAGCACTTCGACAAGCAGCCCCTCAAAGGCGCTCGCATCACGGGTTCGTTGCACATGACCATCCAGACCGCCGTGTTGATCGAGACCCTCGTGACGCTCGGCGCGGAGGTCCGCTGGGCGTCGTGCAACATCTTCTCCACGCAGGATCATGCGGCCGCCGCGGTGGCAGTAGGCCCCAATGGCACCGTCGACAACCCCTCGGGTGTACCGGTGTTCGCGTGGAAGGGCGAGACGCTCGAAGAGTACTGGTGGTGTACCGAGAAGATCCTTCGCTGGCCCGACGGCAGCGGCCCCAACATGATCCTCGACGACGGCGGCGATGCCACGCTGCTCGTGCACAAAGGTGTCGAGTTCGAACGCGCCGGCGCAGTGCCGTCACCGGACACCGCCGACAGCGAAGAGTTTGCGATCGTGCTCTCGACGCTCGGCAACATCTTTGCCGAGGACAACAAGGTTTGGCATCGCATCTCGGCCGACATCAAAGGCGTCACCGAAGAGACGACGACCGGTGTGCATCGGCTCTATCAAATGCACGCGGCCGGCACGCTGTTGTTTCCGGCGATCAATGTCAATGACTCGGTCACAAAGTCCAAGTTCGACAACCTCTACGGTTGCCGGCACTCGCTCATCGATGGCATCAACCGCGCCACCGATGTGATGATCGGCGGCAAAGTCGCCGTCGTGTGCGGCTTCGGCGACGTCGGCAAGGGCTGCGCCGAATCGTTGCGGGGTCAGGGCGCACGGGTCATCATCACCGAGATCGACCCCATCTGCGCATTGCAGGCAGCGATGCAGGGCTACGAAGTCACCACACTCGAGCGTGCGCTCGATCGGGCCGACATCTACATCACGGCCACGGGCAACAAGGACATCATCACCGCCGAACACATGGCGCGGATGAAGCACAACGCAATCGTCGGCAACATCGGCCACTTCGACAACGAGATCGACATCGCAGGCCTCAATCGCATGAGCGACGTGGTGCGCATCAACATCAAGCCACAGGTCGACGAATACGTCTTTCCCGACGGCCATTCGGTGATCATGTTGTCCGAAGGACGGTTGCTGAACCTCGGCAACGCCACCGGTCATCCGAGCTTCGTGATGTCGTGCAGCTTCACCAATCAGGTCGTGGCGCAGATCGAATTGTTCGGCCACACCGAGATGTACGAACGGCGTGTGCACACGTTGCCCAAGCGACTCGACGAGATGGTGGCCCGCATGCATCTCGATGCGTTGGGTGTGCGTTTGACCGAGCTCAGCGAAGACCAGGCCTCCTACCTCGGCATCCCGTCGGACGGGCCCTACAAGTCCGATCACTACCGCTACTGAGCTGTGCTTGTCGGCGGCCTCGCGCGAGCGCTCGGCTCGCGCATCCCGCAGGGCTCGTTCTCGCTGTCGAACGTGGGTCATAGGCCCACGTTCGACAGCGAGTTCGGAATTGGGAGTGTCGTAGGGGGTACGTAAGGTCGAGGGGTGTTGTTCCCCAAGCGGTGCCCGGCGTGCGGTGTCGTTGGTGCCGCGCCCTGCGAAGGATGCTCGCGCCGCCTCGGCCGGGCGACGAGCGCCATCTCGGTGCCCGGCATCGCGTCGTGTCGTCCCGCGTTCGTCTACGACGAGAGTGTGCGCACGTTGTTGCTGCGTTCGGTGAATGAGGTGGTGGCGCCGTTTCGC
>JBDTLT010000024.1:0-40038 GCA_039934635.1 Acidimicrobiales bacterium | reverse complement strand
ATCATCGACCTCGGGCACAGCTTCGGTCTCGACGTTGTCGCGGAGGGGATCGAGACGGTGGAGCAGCTCGACCACCTTGCGCGACTCGGTTGTGACCGCGGCCAAGGCTTCTATTGGAGTCGGGCGGTTGACGTAGCCACCGCCGCGACGATGTTCGCGAGGCAGTTTCATATTCCGATGGCGACCCCGGTGGGCACCGACGCGCTCGGGCAAGATCCGCCCCGGCGGATCGCCGTTGCGCTCCCGATTCCTGTGCGGAGTAGCGGCGAATTGGTGGGTGCGATGTCGGTCACCACTCTCGCGCCCGAGGTGGTGAATTTGAATGCACTCCCAGACGACTCACCGGGAGCGTCGATGCTGCGGGGCCTGCTGCGCATCCGCGAGGCAAGTCAAGCGGCCCGCTTGTTGCAGAACACCGCAGTGGCCCTCGGCGGTTCCCTGGTCCCGGCGGCTGATGCCGGCCCTGATGCGCTACCGCTCGATCTGTCCCTCGGCGAGGGTGAACCGGTGTTGGTGGAAGCCGACCCGATGAGCGTCGCCCGCTTACAACTCGAGCGGTTTCTCCCGAGGCTGATCGAGGACGCGCGCGAGGCCGTAGACCTCTTGCGACGCAACGAGCGCTTGGAGGACGCGTCGAAAACCGACCGGCTGACCGGGCTCGCAAACCGCCGTGTACTCGACCTTGTATTGCCGCGAACCACTGAAGGGGCTGTCATCTTGATCGACCTCGATCACTTCAAGCAGATCAACGACAAAGCAGGCCACTACGCCGGCGACGCGGTGTTGGCCGACTTCGGAACAATGCTGCGCCGCGAGGTGAGAGACACCGATGTCTGTTGTCGCTTCGGTGGTGAGGAGTTCGTGATCATCGCTGCCGGTACGACGATCACCCAAGCGGTCGAGTTGACCGTCCGCCTGCGCGACGCATGGGTCGAGGTCGCTCCTCGACCCGTGACCTTTTCGGCCGGTGTTGCCGCCATCACGGTCGCGGGCGCCAAAGAGGCACTCGAGGCGGCCGATCGAGCGCTCTACCGCGCGAAGGAACTCGGTCGTGACCGAACCGAGACCGAACTCGAGCCCGCGGGCGAGCGTCACCAGTGATGGACGACTCGACGATGTTCGTGGCGTTCAGCGAGATCAGCGTCCCGGCGGGTGGCGCCGAGGCGTTGATCGCCGCGTTCGAAGCACGGCTCGGCAAGGTCGAGCAATGGCCAGGGTTCGATCATCTCGAGGTCTGGCACGACGAACGAGACCCGACTCATTTCGCAATGGTCTCATGGTGGGCGCACAAGAGTGACTTCAGCGCGTACATGTTGTCGGACAGCCACCGACGCTCACACGCCCGCATCGACCAGGGCAGCGATGCCCCGAAACCAGCCCATTTCTCCCGCTACCGGGTCGTGGCCCGATGAACAACACGCTGCCCATCGCCTCGCGTGAGCTTCTCGACTTTGCGATGATCGGGCGGGCTCGTCCCGCGATCGACTACGCACTCGGCCTTGTCGCCAACGGCCTGGCGCCGGATCGTTTGATCCTCGACGTATTGGCCGACGTTCAGCGCGAGGTGGGTCGACTGTGGCAGTCGAACCAGTGGAGCGTGGCTCAAGAGCACGCGGCGACCGCCGTGATCGACGGCGTCCTCGGCGCCATCAGTCTGCAGCCCCGCACATCTCCGGCGTCGCAGAAAGGCAACGCACTCGTCGCGTGTGTCGAGGAGGAGTACCACTCGTTACCTGCGCGAATGGGAGCCGAACGACTGCGCTACGACGGATGGGACGTCACGTTCCTCGGCGCGAACGTGCCCGCACACGATTTACAGAAGTTCGTGGTGGACGCCGAAGCTGACGTGATCGTGTTGAGCTGCACACTCAGCCTGCATCTCGCTGGTGCCGCGAGGTGCATCTCGGCACTGGCCGACCTCGGCAGTACTGTCGTCGTGGCAGGGGCCGCCTTCGGCATTACACCCGACCGCGCAACCCGGATTGGAGCATCGGCGTGGATCGGCCCCGACGTCGATCTATCCGTGCTGAGCGGCCCGCTGCCGCCCGCTCGATCCTCGACATTCGCCGCACGCGAGTCGGTGCATCTGCAGCTACACGGCCGCGAGTTGATCGAAGCATGCATGACGGAAATGTTCGTGGTCATCTCATCGATGAGTTCATACTCGAGCAGTCAGTTGAGCTCGTCACGCCGAGACCTCGACTACATCCTGCGATATATCACCGCAGCGATCGATCTCGATGAGCCGCAACTGTTCGTCGAGTTCATCGCGTGGTTGGAAGAGGTGCTCAGCTCTCGCGGCGTTCCATCCGCTGTCCTGATCACCGCTCTCCAAATCGTCGATGATGTTGTCCGCGACAGCGGGCTCGAGCAGTCCGCGGCACTGTGTGAGGCCGCTCGACGCCACCTCGTGGGAACGCACCGAAGCGTCAACGCTTGACGCCCCACGCCGCGATCAAATGCGCGTGATCGTTCACGCGGGGTCCCGCCCAGTGAACGCGAGCAACTGCGCCTGCTCGTCAGCGCCGTCGGAGGTGGCGACCTTCGGGCCGTAGTGGCCGCTTGCCCGCAAGATGTCGTCGAGTGGCTGCATTCCCTCCAACATCGCGTGCACCAACACAGCGTCGAGTCGTTCGTCGAGTCCAGTGGCCCGGGCCAGATCCCAGGTATGGATGAGCACATCGCCGGTGACAAGCATGTCGATGCTGCGCTCAACGGTGAGCCGACCGGGGGGACCGGCATCGAACTCGAGACTGGCCACGGCAGGATCGTCGAGACACGACTGCAGCGTTGCCGCGACACTCGTCCAGGCCGCGGCGGGGTCGGTGTCGACCGATAGCGGAGCGAATTCGATGCCCGCCTGCCCGATCACGCCCGGTACCCATTCAACGAGATGTCCGACGACATCGCGCGCCGTCCATCCCTCACACGGCGCGGGGTTCGACCATGCTCCCGGGGGGACCTGCTCGACCCGGTCGGTGAACCCGCCGGCGATGCGCCGGAACCGCTCGCTCGGTGTGTCGGCGATATCGAGCAACGTGTCGAGGCGGTCGTACGTCTCCTGCATGCCGACCTCCATGCCCGAGTTCACGTGCCCATCACGGTTCTCGCGGCTCGTGTGTTGCACCAACGTCCGCAGGGTCGTGACACCGTCGTGTTCGGTGAGCGTCACCACGCTGACGGACTCGGCTTCGGGGAAGCCTTCGAACACTTCGGTCGACACGATGCGTTCGGGAACGACGATCTCTCGATAGGTCCCGTGCCACCTGAGTTCATGGCCGGCGTCGTCGAGCGACACGTAGCGCCAGTCGCCGCCCACGTGCAGGTCGACATGGCATGCGACCAGCGGGCACCACGCCGGCCCCCACCACCGAAGCAGGTGACGGGGAGTGGTGATCGCGTCCCACACGAGCCAACGCGGGGCCTCGAACGAGCGGGTGATGAGAATCTCGGTGTCGGATGGCAGGGTCACCGTCGCGGATCCGTGGCGTGTGGTCATGGCGTGCTCGTTTCGTCGTTCTGGTCTCGGAGGAGTTCGTGGAGGTGATCATCGAGTCGGTCGTAGCGCTCGTTGACCTGTGCAGTGAGATTGGTGAGCCAGGACTGCAACGGTCTCAGCCCCGGCGCGTGGACGCGATACAGCCGTCGGCGGCCCGCGGTGCGGCAGCGCACGACGTCGACCTCACGGAGCACCTTCAGGTGTCGCGAGACGTGCGGCTGCGCCAGGCCGAGACACTCGACGAGTTCACTTACGCTGGCTTCGCCGCGGGCCAGCGTTCCGAGGATGTTGCGTCGCGATGCGTCGCCGACGGCGTTGAACAAGTCGGACGTCGTTGCGGCACGAGGCATAGCGCGATCATATACCCATATCGATATGTATCAACCAGCCGGCACTTGGTCCACCGCCGTTGCCGCGGTTCTTGTTACCGACTCGTTACCGCGGCTTTTTACTGTCTTCTGTGAGCGCGGAGGGACTTTCATGCAGCGGACGGTACGGGGACGCAGGCAACCGACGATGCTCACCGTCGCGGTAGTGGCGCTGGCGGCGATTGTGGCCACGGTGGTGGCCGCCCGCCCGCCGGGCGCAGCGGACGCGGCCGAGCCGGCCGCCATCGGCGTTCCGCTTCCCGCGTCCTACTTCACCGGCTCGATGGCGCCCGAGCCCGAACCGGGCCCTTGCCCTCCTGGAGGAATGGGGCCCAGCACCGGGTTGTGTATCGAGAACGGCGGCGTCACCGTAACGCTCGATCGAAAGTTCATCTTCGTCGACGAGACCATCACGGCGACGGCATCGAGCAGCGTTGCGGGTGTGATCCGCTGGACGACGAACTCGTTCACCGTCTCGGGCTGCCAAGACGGCGACAGCACCTGCACGATCAAGCCGTACGCGACCGGGCCAGCGTGGCGGCTGATCACTGCGACGGTGCTCAACCCGGCGAACCTCCTTCAAGCCCTGGCCTTCGGCGACGCCGCGTTCAACGTCGACGCCCACCTCGTCGAAGGCACCGCGCTGGTGGAGAACCTGCTGCCACCGCCCTACTTCACTTCGCCGTACCCGTGGCCGTCGGCCGCGATCCGCTTCGAACGCACCAACGCCGACGGCACTCCGACCGACTATCTGTACAACGGTCTTTTCAACGTCTTCGGTCAACAAATAAACGTGCCGCCGGGGACGCCGTCGCAGGGCTACTGCTACTTCTGTTGGGGCTCGGTCGACCTCAATGGGTTGAGCGGGCTCAACGCCAACGACGGTTCGTTCCGCATGTTCGTGCCCACCGGCTACTACACGCTGACCGTCATCCGATATCCGTTCTCCGGCGAGGCCGCCGGGCGAGAACCATTGCCCGGCTGGCACACGCCGATCACGTTCTACGTCGACGAGGACACGGAGATCTACCTGCGGCGTGATCTCAAGACCATCGCCGGTCGCGTCACTGCGCCAGATGGGCGACCGCTCGCGGGCGTCGCCGTTGGTGCGCGCCCGCTCGGCAGCACCGACGGCGCGATCGCGACGACCGACAGCGACGGGCGCTATTCGATGAAGGTCGAGCGCGGCAGCTACGACGTGGTGCCGCCCGTCGAGCGCGGCCGATTCAACCCGACGAGCCGGCGCGTCGACGTGAGCCAGAACGACGCGAACAACACCGACTTCGTGCAGGAGACGAGTCGCATCTCGGGCTGGTTGATGAGCAGCGAAGGGCCAGTCAAGAACTGGCCCGTCGAAGCGTTGGGTCCATCAACCGAGAATGCGCGCACCGACGACACCGGGCACTACACGCTCGAACTCCAACCGGCGCGTTGGATCGTGCGACCCGTCGGCGGTGTGTGGAACCCGCCGAGCAGTGACGTCACGCTCGGGTCCGCGTCCGCGGAGGCGAGCTTCGAATGCCTTGACAACGAGATCTGCGGCAACCCGAGCCTCACGCTGACCTACGAGAGCGGACCGAGCAAGCTCGCAGTCGGCGAGCAAGCGACGTTCACCTTCACCATTGCCAACCAGGGCGACGTGCCGATCACCGGGCTCACGCTCACCGGGCCGGTGCCGGTCGCAGGTACTGGCGGACTGGTGCTCGAATCGGGCCCGACTCCCGAGCCGCCCACCGAGCTCGCACCGGGCGACTCGCGACTGTTGTCGTACACGGTCATCGGTGACGTCGAAGGTCAAGGCCGCTACCGCTGGACGGTCGCCGGCGACGCCGACGGCGAGCCGGTCGGCCGCAGCGTTGTGCGCGATGTGCAGATCGGGCACCTGGTCAGCGTCGAGGTGACGCCGGCGAAGTCCGATGTCGTGCTCGACACGCCGGACGGACCCGATGTTGTCGTGTTGACCGACAAGCTGGGCGGCAAGCACACGATCTTCAAAGTGACGGTGCGGGCCACCAACGAGAGCGTGGACGAACTCACGAACGTGCGCATCGAGGGCGGTGTGGTGATCGACCCCGTCGAAGAGCTCGAACCCGGCGCGCCGCCCTATCGCAACTCGCAACTCGCGGTCGATCGGCCCGAGATCGAGCTCGACGTGCCCGAGTCGTCCGACGGCGTGATCGGAACGCTGGCGGCCGGCGCGCACAAAGACCTCGTCTTCTATCTCGAAGCGTTGCGCGCCGGCACCAGCCCGCTCAACGTGCTCGTGGTCGGCGGAGGACCGGCAGGAACCGTGAGTGCGAACGGCACCGCCCGGGTGCGGGTAGTCCAGGAGATCCTCGTCGAGCTTCGCGCTCGCGTCGACCCGAACCAGGCATTGCCGCGCCTCGCGGGGCAGGCCGTGAAAGTGGATGCGCAACTGGTGAACCTGACGGCCGACAAGACCATTGGCGTGTTTCCCGAGGTGTACTACCGCGCCACCGCGACGTCGGATTTCTCGAACGCGACCAACGGCTACCTCTACGACCCGGCGACGAGCGACGGCACCACGCCGACGGCACCGGTCGGGTTCGTGCTGCAACCGGGCAAGACGCTGCCGCTCGCCGCGATCATCGGCACACTGCCGTCGGTCTCGGCATCACAAGCGCTCGTGCAGTACCGCCTGCGCGCGTTCGAGCAGCACATAGACGACAACGGCGCCATCACCTGGAGTGAGATCAGCACGAAAGCGCGCGTCGTCGACGACCCGGATGCCGGCTGGGCATCGCCTATCACCCACACGCTGCGCGCCAATCCGCCAGAGGTGTTCAATCCGGCGACGTCGTGCGGCGAGGTGTGGGGGCCGGAGTACGCGGACTGGACATGGTGCGGGCTGGTCAAAGGGATCGAGAACTTCGCGAGCGGTCTGGCCCAGCTACCGCACATGCTCCAGACAGCGGTCGAGTACGGCCCGTTTGGCAGCCAGACGATGATGTACCAAGCGCGCATCCTCGGGCTCGGGTTCGCCGCGCTGCTGCAGGATCCGGTATCGCAGCAAGAGCTGGTGGACGAGGTTCGCCGGGTGATGGCGACGATGGACTTCGCCGCGAACGCGGCGTGGACGGCCTACAGCGAGCAGATACCCGGCGCGGTCGCCGACTACCTCGCGCGGATGGACCAGCTCTACAAGAGTGGCGACGAGAACTTCGTGTACGAGCTCGGCGTGCAAGCCGGGGAGAACATCGACTTCTTCGTCGAGGCGCCGCTGAAGGCGGGCTTGAAGATCGTGACCAACGAGACGCTCGCGCTCATGATGAAGCCGGCGCTGAACAAGCGGCTGCCGAAGGCGGTCTCGCGTTACCTCGAGACCCGCTTCGTCGAGGCGGCCTCAAAGATCGCGAACGGCGAGAAGCTCGAAAAGGCCGCCGTGCCGGGAATGAACGCCGAGCCATACCTGGACGAAGCGGGCTACGGCGAGAAAACCAAGGCCGCGATGCACGAGATCGCGAACGATTCGAACACAGTGGGTGTGTACAAGACGCGCGACACGCTTGCCGACGAGCTGATCCGGGAACGCAAAGCGAACCCGAAGAGTGAGCAATTCAAAGAGAAAACGGTGAAGCAGATCGACATCGACGAGATGGGCGTGCCGGCCGACATGAAGGCCACGGCCGTCGCGATCGAGCCGCCGTTCAAAGCCGAGCTCGACCGGTTCACCGACCCCCGAGTCAAGACGCCGAACGAGTTGAAAGTTCTCCAAGCGGACCTCGATGGCATCGTCGACGACTACCTCTCACGTACACGCCCTGATCTCGTCGGAGAGGCGCGCGAGCAGTTGAAGAGCCGCTGGATGGTGCGTAGCGCGGAATGGCTCGACTTCAAGCACAACAAGTTGCCGATGCTCGAGGAGTGGAAGAAGCACGGCATCGCCGAGATCTTCAACCCGTCGACACAGGAGGGCCTCCCTCACGTCGAAATTGAGTTCGAGCTGGTCGGCTTCGACTACACCAAAGTCGACCTGCCCGACGGCGGCACCGTGTACCAGTTGAAGAAGGGCAGCAAGGCCGAGCCGCAAAACATCCTGCCGCAAGCGAGCGACCCCGACGCGGTGTTCTACCTCGACGCCGACTCCGGTGCGATCGCAGATCCGAACAAGCGCCTCGCCGTCATGAAGGCCACCTACAACAACCCGTATCTGGGCACCAACCACGGTGAGACCGGTTCGCTGTTCGACCCGACCGGCACGCTGCGGGAGAAATGGATGCCGGGTCCCGATGACCTCGTGATCATCGTGGCGCCCAACGAGCCGGCCCGCTTCGGCCGGGTCGTGAAGGTGTTCGACGAGTTCATCCTCATCGACGGCACCAAGTTCATCCACTACATGGGCCCGCTCGGTTGGTCGATACCGCAATCGATCGTCGACGGCTTCGTGAACTTCGTGCAGGCACTGGCCACCGGCCTCGGCATCAACGGGTGGGTCCAGCGCGCGGGCCGGCTGATCAACGCCAAGTACAGCGATCCGCAGGCACCCTCCACGGGGCCGCTGCCGGTGCAGCAGTTCAACCGCCAAGGCGTGCCGCTCACGCTCGCGCCCAGCGGGCCGCCCCTCGCGCAGTTCGCTCCCGCGGCCGGCGGCGGCCGCACCTGGACGCCGATCAGCTACAACGACGCGCTCGCTACCGGCACGCCCGGTGTCATGGACCCGGCGCCCATGACGCTCCTTCCGCAGGACGCGCCAGCCGGCACCACCCGCCTCGACGTGATGGAACGCACCGAGTTGGGCGTCGCGGCCACCAGCGATTGGTTCGCCGCCGGAGACCAGGTCGTGCTCGATCCCGGAGGTGCGAACGAGGAGTACGCGACCGTCGTTGGTCTCGGCTCGCTGCTGCTGCAGTCACCGCTGCAGAGGGCGCATCTCCGCGGCGAGCTCGTGTTGATGCTCCCGACGGCGCAGCCTCCCGACACGTCGATCGCCGCGGCTCCGGCCGCGATCGTCAACACCGCGTCAGCCGAGTTCACCTTCACGAGCAACGTCGCCGGCGCCACGTTCGAATGCCAGCTCGACACCGCAACATGGGCACCGTGCGTGTCACCGCGCGTGTACTCGGCACTGCCCGACGGCGTGCACGACTTCGCGGTGCGATCAACCGCCGCGGGCCTGACCGACGCGACGCCTGCGACTCGGTCGTGGCGCGTCGATCGCACGCCGCCGACGGTGTCGATCGCGAGACCTGCGTCCAACGCGGTCTACACCCAGGGAGAAGTCGTGCTTGCGTCCTACGCGTGTGCCGACACCGGTGCAGGCCTCGCCGCATCGCAAGCGTGTGTGGGCACGGTGCCTTCGGGCTCCGCGATCGACACGACGATCATCGGCAAGTCGCGATCGTTCTCGGTGACCGCGACCGATGCCGCCGGCAACCTCACCACCACGTCGATGACGTATCGGGTCGACGCCCCGCTGGCGTTGCGCGTCGATGCCGGCGCGATCTTGCCGGCAGCGGGCAAGAGGCCCACTGCCGTGACGCTCGCCGGCAAATGGACGGCGACGGCGACTCCGTCGATGAAGTGCGGAGACGATGTCACGATCACGCTCGGGACTTTCACCGAGACGATCGCCGGCGCCCGTTTCAAGTCGGTGCTGGGCTTGTGCACCTATGTGAAGCCCAATGGTGCGACGACCTTTGCCAGCCTCGTCGTTTTCGATCTGCGATCGGGAATCTTCTCGATTGCCGCGGCCGGAGCGTCACCCACATTCACACCCTTCGTCAATCCGGTGAACGTCGGCATCGCCCTGGGCAACGCCCGCGGTTCGGTCGCGGTGACCTTCGTCAAGCACGGCGCGCTCTGGACATCTCCAAAATGAGTCGGCCATATATTCGCTTGCACATATATATGTAGACTCATATACTAGGTCCATGCCCGCTGCTCTGGACGTGCTCGAAGTGATTGCCGAACCAACTCGCCGGCGGATCCTCGACGCGGTGCGAGAACGCGAATGCTCGGTGAACGATCTCGTCGACCAGGTCGGCATGCATCAACCGGGCGTCTCGCGCCATCTCAAGGTGTTGCGCGATGCCGGGTTGGTCGAGGTGCGTCGTGATGCACAACGGCGCATCTATCGGCTGCGCGCCGAACCACTGATGGAACTCGATGCGTGGCTCGAGCCATACCGAGTGCATTGGGCGGGGCGTCTCGATGCACTCGAGCGTCACCTGGAACGTACCTCTCAGCCGATTACCCCGGCGACAAAGGAGCACTGATGAACAGCCATACCCCGTCTGCTCGTTACGACGGCACGATCGAACGCACGGCTGATGGAGGTGTGATCCGATTCGAGCGTCATCTCGCATATCCGATTCGGGACGTATGGGACGCGATCACCAACCCGAAGCGATTGGCCGAATGGTGGTTGCCATTCGACGCCGACATCACCGTCGATCTACGTGAGGGCGGGTCGATGGTGATGACCGCCACTGGTGACGAACCGATGACGATCACGTGCACGATCCTGCGCGTCGAGCCACCGATGCTCTTGGAACACACCCACGTCGATGCGGGCTCGTTCATGCGATGGGAACTCGAAGCGGTCGAGGCCGGCTGTGTGCTGCGATTGAGCCACTTCGTGACCGACGCAAGCACCGCCATCGACAACTGCTACGTCGTCGGGCTGCACGCCTCTCTTGCGCGGCTCGAGCCGTGCCTTACGGGCGAACCCATCGCGTGGGACTGGGACGGCTTCGCCGATGCGCAAGCGCACTACGCCAGCGTCGGTCTCGCACCCGCGCCGAGTACATCGACATGAGTGGCAACTCGCGTAGTCTCCGGCATGGCCGCGAGCGATAAGCGTCCCACCGCCAAACGATTCCTCGGCGAGCTCGACAAGCTCCGCCGGTCAACTGCGGGCAACGTTCCGATGCGCGATGTATTCGCGTTGGCCAAGTCATTCATCGACATGGACGTCGCGGACATCGAAGTCCTGCTCGAAGACTCTGCCCACGACACCCGCGTCGGAGCGGTGTCCATCATGGATTGGAAGGCTCGCCGCAAGACCACTTCCGACGACGAGCGCCGTGCCCTCTATGAGCTCTATCTGCGGCGTCACGACCGCATCGACAGCTGGGACCTCGTCGACCGAAGCGCGCCGTACGTCGTCGGTGGCTACCTCGCCGACCGACCGCGGGGTGTGCTGAAGCGTCTCGCCCGTTCGAAGAGCCAGTGGGAGCGGCGTACGGCCATCGTCGCCACCTACTTCTTCATCCGGCAAGGCGATCTCGACGACACCTTCGCCATCGCCGAGATCCTGGTGAACGATCCGGAAGACCTCGTGCAAAAGGCCGTCGGTGGATGGATTCGCGAAGCGGGCAAGCGCGACCAAGCCCGCCTCGTGGCGTTCCTCGATCGCCACGCGGCGACGATGCCGCGAACCGCGCTGCGCTATGCGGTCGAGCACTTCGACGACGAGACTCGTCAGCACTATCTCTCGTTACGATCGCGCGGTGGCCGATGATCACGCGTTGCTCGACCTGATTCGAGCGATCTGTGGCGACGCCGCCGCCGATGCGTCATCGCGATTGAGCGCGAACCCGGGATTGGCCGTCGCCGCACTCGGCAGGGGCGACGAGTGCTTCATCGCGGAATGCGGCACACAGTTCTACGCAGGCGACACGGCGCTGCATGCGGCGGCGACCGCGTATGACGTCGGGGTAGCGCGCGACCTCGTAGCGGCGGGCGCCGACCTTTGGGCCCGCAATCGTCGAGGGGCCCAGCCGTTGCATTCCGCGGTCCGCGGGGGGCCGGGTTCGGCGGCGTGGAAGCCGATGCGCCAAGTTGCGATGATCACCTATCTCATCGACGAGGGAGCCGACCCCGATGCCGTTGCCGCCGGCGGCGTCACGCCGCTGCATCGCGCGGTGCGCAACCGTTGTTCCGCGGCCGTGCGCGTATTGCTCGAGGCTGGCGCCAACCCGTGGCGCCCGAATGACAAAGGCTCGACCGCGGTTGCGCTGGCCCAGTGGACAACCGGTCGCGGCGGGACTGGCACGGCCGAGGCCAAGGCCGAACAATCGATCATCATCGAGCTGCTCGCCCGGCACCCACTCGAATGAGCGGGTGCCGAGCCGAGCACCATTTACGAGGGTTTCTTGGCCTTGGCCTTCTTTCGATCACGCCCGTACGGGTCGCCGAGGATCGATTCGGTGTGCAACGAACACACCCACTTGCCGTCTCGCCGAATCCACGTTGATGTATCCGCCGCATCGAAAGTGACCGGGTCACCATCGACCGTGAGTTCTTCGTGCACGGTGTACGCCACCAACGCGGTGTCGCCTTCCACGTGTACCTGCGCGTCGTCGCCGATCGAGAAATCGATGATTTCCCAGCTCGAATTCTCCGTCATCATCTGACGGTATGCCGCGTGATCGACTCGCCCCACTCCCTGCGCGCCGGCAACAAAGCAAGGGTCATCGGTCAGGGACAACGCAGTGTCGACATCCCCATCTTTGATGGCTTGCCAATACCGGTGCTCCAGCGTCAGCAGCTCTTGTTCGATCGTCGTGGTAGCCATTCGGCCTCCTCGGGTTCGACACGCGCGTTGATGCGCGCCCCAAGAGGTACCCGTTGATCGCAGTCGCGGAAACCTCAGAGCGTTGGGGTGACCGTGTCGCGCCCGGCGCGAAACACAGTGCCGGGCCGTTCGTCGGTGAATGTCGTGCCTTCGACGATGGGACGGCCGTTGACGAGCACGTGCGCCACCCCTTTGGGTTCTGCGTAGAGACGACCGGCGCCCGCGGGTAGGTCGAACTGCATGCCGATGGTGCCCGACGCGACGGTGTCGGGGTCGAACACGACGACATCCGCGTACGCGCCTTCGACGAGGCGACCGCGGTCGCGCAAGCCGTAGAGGTCCGCGGGAATCGACGTGAGCATCTGCACTGCTTCTTCGAGCGCGACGACGCCGTAGCGACGTACGGCCTGCTCGATCACGTAGACCGGATAGTCGAAATAGGCAGTGAAGTCGAGGTGCGCGCCGGCATCGCTGGCGCCGATCATGGTGCGTCCCGTGCGACACGCTTCGACAGTGAGCTGCCAATCGTCGGCCGACGGTGCGCTCGGCAACCGAGTGAACATCGTGAGGAGATTGTCTTCACACACGATGTCGAGCAGCGCGTCGAACGCGGTCTTACCTTCTTCGCGGGCGATGTCCGCGACGATGCGCCCTTCGTACTTCTTCGTCTGCGGCGTGAAGGTTTGCGTGATCACGCGCCGGTCCCATTCGGAGATCTCGCGCATGGGGCCGGGCGCCGATGGAGCCGACTCGGCGAGCCGTCGGCGCACGTCGGGATCGCGCAACGCGACGACGCGTTGTTCGAGTGGGAGCCCGAGCACGTCGCCCCAGCCCGGCAGGGCGTTGAGCACGAAGCCCGTGAAGAACGAGAATCGCGCACGTGAAGGGATGGGCATGGTGAGCCCGACAACTTTGCCGCCCTGCGCTTTTGCGTGATCGGCTTGGCGCAATGCTTCGTTCGCCTCGGCGAGCTCTTTGACCGTGATGCGCAACACGTTCCAGTTGAGCGGCCGTTGGGCCGCGACGGAGAGACCGGTCAACAAGTCGGCCTGCGATTGGTCGAAACGATCGACGAACTTCGGGAGGAACTCGAGCGAGGTGCCCTCGAAGTCACGGCACTGGCGCGCGAGCGTGATGAGCTCGTCGACGGGCGCGAACCGCGACGGCACGGGATCACCGTTGGCATCGGAGTGCGCGATGCCATATGACGACGAGAAGCCCAACCCGCCGGCGCTGAGGCCGGCCCGCAGCATTTGCACCATGACGGCGATCTCTGCCTCGGTCGCGGCGCGCTTCGTCGCTTCTTCGCGCATCACGACGCGGCGCAACGCGGAGTGACCGACCATGAATCCCGCGTTCACCGCGAGGCCGCGGTCGACGTGGTCGAGATACTCGCCGGTGGAGGTCCATGTGCACGCCACGCCGGCCTGCAGCGCGTCGAGGGGCATCCCTTCGACGATCGCGAGCATCCGCACGAGGTAGTCGGCTTCGTGCTCGTTGATCGGCGCAAGGGTGAAGCCGCAGTTGCCTGCGAGCATCGTGGTTACACCGTGGAGCGAACTGGGGCTGAGTGTCGTGTCCCAACACACCTGCGCGTCGATGTGGGTGTGCACGTCGACGAAGCCCGGGGCGACGACCTGCCCGTCGACCTCGATGGTGCGCCGCGCCTCGCCTACGTCGCCGATGGCAGTGATGCGGCCGTCGGCGATGCCGATGTCGCCGCGACGAGCCGGTGTACCCGTGCCGTCGATGACCATTCCACCGCGGATCGCCAGGTCGTGCATGTCGTCCCTCCTCGTGCACCGAACGCGCCGGCGCGCTGTGGAGTATCGCACTCGCCGGGGTAGTTGGTTGGTTCGTCGGACCCCTAGGAGTGCGTGAGCTCGACGATCAGGTGACGGATGCCGGTGTGGCGGTTGCTGCGGGTCCACTCGACCGGTTGGACGACCCGCACACCGGCGAAGCGGGGGAGCAGCTCTTCGAACAGCACGCGTATCTCGAGTCGTGCGAGGTTCGCGCCCAGGCAGTAGTGGATGCCGTGGCCGAAACCCACGTGCGGGTTGGGGTCGCGGGCGATGTCGAAGTCGTCGGCGCGTTCGAACACGGCCTCGTCGCGGTTCGCCGATCCTTCCCAGACGACCACCTTGTCGCCCGCCGCGATCGGCACACCGCGCAGAACGGTCGCGCGCGTTGCGGTTCGGCGCTTGGACGGCGAGGGCGAGCTCCAGCGCACGATCTCGTCGACCGCCGTCGCCAGCAACGATGGGTCCTCGCGCAGGCTCTTTAGCTGTGCGGGTCGTTCGGCGAGCGCGAGGAGGCCACCGGCGATTGCGTTGCGCGTGGTCTCTGCACCCGCGCTGAAGAGCAGCGAGAAGAACATGTACAACTCGCCGTCGGTGAGGCGCGGCGGGTCCGCGTCGTCGAGATTCGCGTGCACCACGATCGAGAGCATGTCGTCACCGGGATTGCGCCGTTTCTCGGCGACGAGCTCGTTGCCGTACGCGAACATCCGCGCCCGCGCATCGGCGGCGCCGACATCGGGCTCGAAGGATTTGCGCGAACCGCGGAAGTCGAAGCCCGGCTCGACCGCCTCGAAGAGCCAGTGACGCTCGCTCTCGGGTACTCCGAGCAGCAGGCAGATCGTCTGCATCGGGAGCTCGGCGGCGACCTCGTGGACGAAGTCGAATGGTTGCGTGTCGTCGATGGCATCGAACAAGGCGCGTGCGCGTATTCGCAAGTCTTGTTCGACGCGGCGAATCATCCGCGGCGTCAGGCCCGAGCTCACGAGACGGCGGATTCGCGCGTGGCGCGGATCGTCCATCATGTTCAGCACCTGCCCGGCCACGGGGAGGTCTTGTATGAGCGTCCCGCCGTAGAGCCGTTCGCCGCCCCGCTCGGATGAGTAGGTAGCAGGGTCGCGCAGCACTTCGAGCGTCTCGGCGTGATTGGCAACGGACCAGAAGCCTTCGCCGTCGGGCGTGTGCTCGGTGGGCTCGTGCCACCACACGGGTTGCTCGCGCCGGTGGATCGCAAACAGATGATGGGGGAACCCGCCCGCGAAATTGTCGAGATCGGTGAGGTCGAATGTCGCGAGCTCGCCCTGCCGGTCGGTCATCGCCGTGTTCTAGCGACTCGGCGGGGACTTTGCTGGGGTCGGTCACGGTTTTGGGTCGCCCAGCAGCCGTCGCTGACGAAAATCACCACCTGGCGTAATCCGTTTGGACTGTCGGCGCCGTACTAGTGCGGAACCAGAAGTCTCGATGTCAACAAACGGAGCGCCATATGTCAACTAGGGCAGACACACCCGATCAATCCCGGCGATCTCGCCGCCGTCGATGGAGGACCGTAGCCGCTGTCGGCTCGCTCTCCGCGCTTGCGGCCGGAGCATTCGCGACCAACGGTGGACCGTTCGCATCATCCGCGTCGAGCCACAGAGAGGCCCCGCTGATCGCGGGCGACCCTCGCGCGGACAATACCGACCTCTACGCATTCACCAGCCCGGACGACCCCAGCACGGTGACGATCGTCGCCAACTGGATCCCGTTCGAAGAGCCCAATGGCGGCCCCAACTTCTACGACTGGGCCGACGCGTCGACGAACACGTCGTACACGATCAAGATCGACAACAACGGTGATGCGGTTCCCGATCTCACCTATCGGTGGGTGTTCACGACACATCGTCGCGATCCGAATCAGTTCTTGTACAACACGGGTCCGATCACGTCGCTCACTGATCCCGACCTCAACGTGTATCAGACCTACACGCTCACGGTCACGAACGCCTCGAATGTCACAACCACGCTACTGACCGATGTTCAGGCAGCGCCGTCGCTCGTGGGCCCCGCGTCCACACCCGACTACGGCGTGCTGCGTTCGCAGGCAACCGTTGCACTGCCCGGCGGCGGCAAGACCTATGCCGGTCAAGCCGACGATCCGTTCTTCGCCGACTTGCGCGTCTTCGATTTGCTGTACGGCGGCAATCTGTCGGAGGCCGGCCAAGACACACTCGCGGGCTACAACGTGAACACGATCGCGTTGCAGGTACCCAAGAGCGTGCTCGCGCTGAACGGCAACGCCACCACCAACCCGGCGATCGGCATCTGGAGCACGACTGACCGCAACGGCACCCAGGTCTCACGCCTGGGCAACCCGTTGGTGAACGAGGTCGTCATTCCGTTGGCGCTCAAGGACGCCTTCAACGGGCTCGCTCCCGTGGGCGATGCCGGCATCCAAGCAGTAGTGGACAAGGTCAACGACCCGATCCTGCCGCATGTCATCGAGACGGTCTACGGCATCCCGGCCCCGGCAACGCCGCGCACCGACCTGTTCGAGATCTTCCTCACCGGTATAACCACGAGCAACGCCTTCAACGGTCCGATTGATGCTGATCTCAATTCGCAGCTTGTCAACGCCGACGTGGTCCCCGGCAATTTCCGTCCATCGGAAATGCTGCGACTGAACATGGCGATCCCCGTTGCGGCTTCGCCGAGTCGTCTCGGCGTTCTCGCCGGTGACTTCCAAGGCTTCCCGAACGGACGCCGCCTCACCGACGATGTCATCGACATCGCCGTTCAGGCAGTCGAAGGCGCGGCAGTGAGTGGCATCGTTGCTCCGTTGGCCAAGGGCGATGCGGTTGATCGCAACGACCGGGCCTTCAGCAACGCGTTCCCGTACGTCGCGCTGCCCAACGTGGCGGCAGTGAACGGCGGGCCCGCGCAGCCGCCTCGGGCACCAGAACTCGTGTCGCCCACCCCGACGCGTTTGTTGGACACCCGTGCCGGTGCCCGGCCCGCGGCCGGTGCAGTGGTCAAGGTGCAAGTCGCCGGTGTCGCCGGCGTACCGAGCAATGCCACCAGCGCACTGTTGAACCTCACTGCGGTCAACAGCGAAGGCTTCGGTTTCGTCACCGCATATGCGTGCGACAAGACACGACCGACGGCCTCGAGCTTCAACCCTCGCCCCGGTGAGATCACGGCGAACCTCGTGTCCGCTCCATTGGCGGCCGACGGCTCGGTGTGCCTGTATACGTCGCTGTCCACCGACCTCATTGCCGACCTCGCGGGATTCCATCCGGCAGGGTCGTCCTATGTGGGCGTGAACGCCGAGCGCATGCTCGACACCCGCACGGGCACCAAGCCCGCGGGCGGGCAGACGTTGACGCTGAAGGTCACCGGCACCGGCACCGCGAATGTGCCGGCTGATGCCAAGGCAGTGTTCCTCAACGTCACGACGATCAATGCTCTCGGCAACGGATTCATCACGGTCTACCCGTGCGGATCGGCACAGCCTTTGGCATCGAGCGCGAACACCGCGGTCGGTCAAGTGCGGGCCAACCTCGTGGCGGCCAAGGTCGGCACCGGCGGCAACGTGTGCATCTACACACAGGGCACGACGGACATCATCGTCGACCTGCAGGGCTACGAACCGGTCACGTCGAACTACACGCCGCTAGTACCCGAGCGAGTGCTCGACTCGAGGCCGGCAAGCCAGGTCGGTTACTCCGGTCTGAAGCCCACGGGCGGACAGACGGTCGAGGTCAAGGTCACCGGGTTCGGCACGTCACAGATCCCCGCAACCGCGGCATCGGTGTTGCTCAACCTCACCGCCGTCGATCCTGACGGTCCCGGTTGGGCCACCGTGTATCCGTGCGGCTCACCCCGTCCCGATACGTCGAACATCAACTTCCAAGCCGGTGCGATCTCCAACCTCGTCTCGGCGAAGGTCGGCGATGGCGGCCGGGTGTGCATCTACACCCAGAACAGCGTCCACCTGGTAGCTGACGTCGACGGGTACTACCCCGACGGCAGCATCGGCGTGGCGGGCTGATCATCCGCTTCCAGAGGGTGGGCTGTCCGAAGAAATTCGGACAGCTCACCCTGCGAGCAATGGCGATGATCGGGAGACGACCGTGAGGAAACGCACAATTCTGGTCGCAGTTGCGACACTGACAGCCGCCGCAGTCGCGGGCGGCATTTTCGGCGTTCGCCGTTCGGGTGATGCGGTCGTAGCCGATGGCGGCGGCACCAACGCAGTCTCCGCGGCGGCCGCGACCGGCTTGGCGCGAGCGTCGAGCACGTCGATCGAAACGACGATCTCGAATCTGCAGGCGCACTTGACCAAGGTGCCCAACGACTATCCCGCGTGGGCCACGCTCGGCCTCGCCTACGTGCAGCAGGCCAAGATCACCGTCAACAGTGACTTCTATCCCAAGGCGCAAGGTTCATTCGAAAAGTCGCTGAGCATCAACGACGTCGACAACTTCCTCGCGTACGCCGGACTCTCGGCTCTCGCGTCGGCGCGGCATGACTTCGCCGCGGCAGAGGCGCAAGCGCGCAAGGGTCTGACGCTGAACTCTTCGAGCGCCGTGCTCTACGGCGCGCTCGGCGACGCGTTGGTGCAACTCGGGCGCTATTCAGAAGCAGACGCGGCAATCGCCAAGATGGTGAGCCTGCGCCCCGACACGAGCTCGTACTCGCGCCAGTCGTACCTGCGCGAGTTGCGCGGCGACACCGATGGCGCTCGCACGCTGATGCAAAAGGCGCTCGATGTCGCACCCACTCCATCGGACCGCGCGTTCGCGTTGTTCTATCTCGGTGAACTCGACTTCAACAACGGCGATGCGAATGCCGCGCTCGGTCGCTATCGGCAAGCGCTGTCGGCGTCGCCGACCGATATCCAGGCACTCGCGGGCAAGGCCAAGGCCGAGGCGGCGCTCGGACAACACCTCACCGCCATCGACGACTACCGCGCGGTGGTGTCTCGCGCTCCCGAACCAGGCGTGGTGCTCGAGTTCGGCATCTTCCTCGAATCGATCGGCCGTACGGCCGAGGCACAAACGCAGTACCAGGTTGTCGAGACGACCCAAGAACTCTTCGCCGCCAACGGCGTCGAGCCCGACGCCACCATGACGTTGTTCTCGATCGATCGGGGAGAGCCGGTGGCCGCGCTATCGAGCGCAGAACGAGGGATCGCGACTCGGCCGTTCTTCGTGATGCACGATGCGTACGCGTGGGCGCTGCACGCCAATGGCCGCGACCAAGAAGCTCTGACCGAAGTGCGAAAGGCCCTCGAGCTCGGTACGCGGTCCGCGCTCACGCACTATCACGCCGGGATGATCAACCTGGCGCTGGGTAGGGCCGACGCGGCTCGCACCGAGCTCACCACCGCGCTGAGCATCAATCCGTCCTTCGATCCGCTCGCGGCACCAATGGCGCGACAGACCTTGACGACTCTGGGAGCGAGTGCATGATGTCAACGCGCCGGCGATGGTTACGTGTTCTGCTCGGCATCACTGCGCTCGTGGTCTGTGTCGGGGCGTTCCCGGGTACCGCGAGTGCACACCCATTGGGCAATCTCAGCGTGAATCACTTCCATGGCCTGACGGTTCTGCCCGATCGCATCGTCGACGACGCGGTCGTCGACACCGCCGAGATTCCCACTGCGCAGACCAAGGGTTCCGTCGACACCGATCACGACGGCACGACATCGCCCGCCGAGCTGGCGCAGTACGGCCGGTCGCAATGCGACGCGTTGAACGACGCAGTCACTCTCACCGTCGACGGTCAGCCGACGCCGGTGACCGTCACATCGACGTCGTTCGAATTTCGCACCGGGCAGGCCTCGCTACCCACCGGCCGACTCGAATGCAAGCTCGAAGCGCTCATCGATGCGTCGGTGGCTCGGTCGGTGGTGCTCGCGGACTCGTTCCTCGCCGATCGAGTGGGCTGGCACGAGATCACCGCGGTGGGCGACGGTGTGACGCTGGTGAACTCGCCGGTGCCGACCGAGAGCATCAGTGGACGGCTCGAGAATTACCCGACCGATCTCTTGAGCTCGCCCCTCGCCGTCAAGAAGGTCTCCCTCGACACTCGTCCGGGGGCGAGCGCAGCGCCCGCGACGACGACCCCGAAGCCGAAGCACGAGTTGTCGATCAAGGGCATCGGCCCGTTCAACCGCGTCGCCGAGCGTCTCAATACGTCGTTCAACGATCTGGTCGGACGCAAGCACCTCACGCTCGGCGTCGGACTGCTGGCGATCAGCATGGCGCTGGTGGTCGGCGCGTCGCACGCGATGTTGCCGGGACACGGCAAGACGGTGATGGCGGCCTACATCGCGGGCACGCAAGGGTCGGTCCGCGACGCGGTGCTCGTCGGTACGACGGTCACCGCAACGCATACCGGCGGTGTCCTTGCCCTCGGCCTGGCGCTGACACTCTCGTCGTCGCTCGCCGGTGAGGTCGTACTGGGCTGGCTCGGACTGGTGAGTGGTCTGTTGATCGCCGGCCTCGGTGTCAACCTGGTGCGGTACGCGCGGAGGGGAGACCGAGGGTGGCACGGCCACACCCACGGCGCGGGCGGTCACGTGCACGCACCGCCGGTGCCGCGCCAACCCGACCATCACAAACACGACCACCACGACCACCACGACCACGGCCATTCGCACGACCACCACGACCACGGTCACGGTCATGCGCATCCGAGCGGCAACACGGCGCTCCTGGTGCGCGATCCCGCGCGCTCGGCGGTGCAGACCGTCGAGACTCCGCGCCAGCAGGTCTCACGACGCGGATTGCTCGGCATGGGCGTCGCCGGGGGTCTCGTCCCCAGCCCGTCCGCGCTGGTCGTGTTGCTGTCGGCAATCGCGTTGGGTCGCACGGTCTTCGGCGTGATCCTGGTCATCGCGTACGGCGTCGGCATGGCGGGCACGCTCACCTTGGCCGGCGTGCTCCTCGTGCGACTGCGCGATCGCTACGCCGCGCGGACCCCCCGCGAAGGACGGGCTCGGGCGGTACTGCGCCGCTGGGGCCACGTCGCGCCGTATGCCACCGCGTCGCTGGTGTTCGTCGTCGGGCTCGGTCTTGCCGTTCGCAGCCTCGCGCTCGTATAGGCGCGGCTGTCAGAGCACCCGCTTGTACTTGACGAACGGTGTGCGCGTCGCGACGGTGTCGTACAGCTTGCGCGCCGTGTGGTTGAAGTCCTGCGTCAGCCAATACACCTCGGTGAGGTTTTCGTCGGCGGCGACCCGAAAGACGGCTTCGATCAGCGCCCGTCCTGCACCCGTGCGACGCGCCGATGCGTCGACGTAGAGGTCTTCGAGATAGATGCAGTCCTCGACGAGCCACGTGGTGCGCTGATGTTGATAGAGGACGAATCCGATTGGTGCGCCACTCTCGTCGACGGCGCACAAGCCGTGCGGATCTGGCGCGGGGTCGAGTAGACGTTGCCACAAGACGTCGGTGACGCCGGGAGCAAGCACCGTCTCGTAAAATTGAAGGTATCCATCCCAGAGTTCGCGCCAGCGTTGTTCATCACCGGCGCCGAGGGGTCTGATCGTCACGGAGGGCATGCGGCAGATTCTGCCGCACGTTACCGCGTTGCGGTGGCGCATTACGGCTCCCATATGCGGTCTGACCAGGCCCAATTGAGGCCTGTGGCTGCGACGTCAGCGGAAAATCAGCGGCACGCGAGCGACCGGGTTCACCATCCACCTCATGGACGCCATCCGCTTACGCCCGCTCCGCGAACTCGCCCTGATCGTGACGGTCTTCTTCGGATATCGCCAGATTCGGTACCTCACAAGAAACGACACCGCGCAGGCGGTCGCCAACGCCGGCCGCGTCGTGCGTGTCGAGCGCGACCTGCACATCTTCTCCGAGGGCGGACTGCAGAGCCTCACCCTGCACAGTGATACCGTGGTCGCGTTCCTCAACCGGTACTACGTCTTCGTCCATTTCCCCCTCACTGCGATCTTCGTGATCTGGGTGTTGGCTCGGCATCCCGGGCACTACCGGACGATCCGCACGTGGATGATCGCGGTCACCGCGATCGCGCTCGCGATCCACGTGGCCTACCCGCTTGCGCCGCCACGAATGCTGCCGCAACATGGCTTTGTCGACACGCTTCGCGAGTACGGACCGAACATCTACAGCGCCGACACAAACGACTCGGTCGCCAATCAATACGCCGCCATGCCGTCGCTTCACTTCGGTTGGGCCGTGATCGTTGCCGCGAGTTTCATCGGCATCCGGCGGACGCGGCGCAGCCTCGTGGCGATCCTCCACCCCGCGGTCACTCTGCTCGCCATCGTTGCCACGGCGAATCACTACTGGATCGACGCCGCCGTTGCCTTCGGTCTGGTGGCCGCGGTTGCGGTGGTGCTAGGGCGCCAGCGTCGCGGCGGCGATCAGCGCCATCTGGGCGTCGGCCTGTTCGCGCACCCACGGATCACCGGCTGCGTTCGCGATCTCGACGGCCTTCTCGGCGGCCCACCGCGCGTCATCGGTCTCGCCCGCGTGACTGCACGATTCGCTGAGATCGATCCAGCACAGCGCCGCCTGGCCGACGCCGACGTTGCCCGCACCTTGCTCGAAGGCTTCGATGGCAGCGCGCAGATGGCCCCGACCCTCCGGAACGTGGCCCAGACGCAGGTTCACGAGCCCGGCGGATCTGAAGGCGTAGCCGTTGACGATTGGCATGAAGCTCTCACTGCTCGACGCGAGTGCCGTGCGAGCTAGTCGTTGTGCTTCGTCGATATCGCCCTGTATGAGTCGAGCGTGGGCCAGCCGCGCGGTTGCGCCTGCGATGACGCCGCCGGATCGACTCGCAAGACCAAGCTCGAGCAACTCCGCGTGCATCTCGGCGAACAGTTCGGTGTCGCCTTGGCGTGACGACAGCTCGCCCAGCCGACTCACGGCGAGGATCAGACCGAGATGGTCTCCCTGCTCACGGAAGATTGTGATCGAACTGCGCAAACTCACTGCCGCCGCATCGATTTCGCCGCAGACGAGGTGGGCTGCTCCCTCGGCGAAGCTGGCGTGACCGAGGCCAACAGGCACTCCGGCGTCGGCAAAGTGCCGTCGAGCTTCTGCGATCCACTCTGCCGCCTGGCTGTCGCTGCGATAACCCGCGGCGATCGCGAGTGCGAAGCCGATCTTGCCGAGTCGCGCGGGGTCGCCCAGGGCACGTTCGAAGGACAACGCGCTGTCGGCGTGGCGCTGCGCGGTTGCGATGTCCTGCACCATGGTTGCGAATACGGTCGCCCATGCCGACGCCGATGCGCGTAGCGCCGGATCACTCAGCTCCGCGGCGAATAACGCGGCCGACAACCATTCCCAACCAACCGATACGCGCATTGTTCCGAACCAGAAGGCCGACAACGCGTCGCACATCTGCAACGCCACCGTCGGATCGCTGGCCAACGACCAGCCGATCGCGTCGCGGATGGCGACATCTTCGTCTTGGACCGACGCAACGGTTGCTCCATCGGTCCGGGCTCCGAACTCGACGGTACGCGCCAACGCGAGTGCCCACTGAGCGTGGGCGCGGAGCGTCTCGTCTCGACTGCCGCGTAGATCCAGCCGTTCGCTGGCGTAGTCGGCGAGCGTCTGCAGCATCCGGAATCGCGTTCGACCCCCGGAACGGTCGGCGAGTACAAGCGACTTGTCGACGAGGCGGTCGAGCAGACGCTCGACGTCGGCGCGCGCGACGTCCGGCGTTGCGCAGACCTGGCGCGCCGAGTCGACGGTGGCGCCGTCGGCAAACACCGATAAGCGCTCGAACACCACTCGCTCGGGCTCTTCGAGTAGTTCGTAACTCCAATCGGCGACGGCGCGGAGATTGCGTTGATGCGCCTGCATCGTTCGCGCGCCATCGCGGAGGAGCTCGAAACGATTCGACAGACGATCACGAATCTCCTCGAGCCGTAGGTGCCTCGTGCGCGCGGCAGCGAGCTCCAACGCAAGAGGCAAGCGATCGAGTCGTTCACAGATCTCGAGGATTGCCGCGGCGGAGCCACCCTCTTCGACAGATCCTCCGCACCGTGCCTCGAACAATTCGACGGCGGCCGACGCGTGCAGCGGCACCACTGCAAACAACCGTTCGGCCGAGACGTCGAGACCCTCACGGCTGGTCGCCAGGACGCGGAGATGTCCGCAGCTCCCCAGGAGTTCTTCGACTACCGGGACGACGGCGCTGAGGACGTGCTCGCAGTTGTCGAGCACGAGTATCGCCGCTCGATCCGCGAGGGCCGTGACAACCGCATTGAGCGCTGATTGCGGATCGGTGACGGTGCCGACGTCCATGCGCAGCGATCGGTGCAGCGCCGAGAGCACGTCCGCCTCGTTCCTCGCGGCGGCCAACTCGACCCACCACACGCCGTCCGCCACGTCATCCTTCAGAGCCATGCACAGCTCCAACGCAAGGCGCGTCTTGCCCACACCGCCGGGCCCGGTGAGCGTCACCAGCCGGTGTCGTTCGACGAGGCCTTTGAGTAGCTCGACCTCGTCGGCGCGTCCGAAGCAGCGGCCGACCGGATAGCGAACATTGCCTCGCCGGCGAAAGCCGTCACCGATCGGCGCGTCGGGAGCGGCGGCCACCGGCGGGGCGAGCAGTGACTCGTCCTGGGCCAGCACGGCAGCTTCGATGCGACGCAACTCGGGGCCCGGCTCGACGCCGATCTGTTCGATCAGTACGTCGCGGGCGCGCTGGTAAGCCCTCATCGCATCGGCCTGCCGCCCAGAGCCATAGAGCGCGCGGATGAGCTGCCCCCACCTCCGCTCTCGCAGCGGATCCTCCGCGACGAGTGCCTCCAACTCGGGAACGATTCGTTGATGTTGTCCGAGCGAGAGCTGCGCGTCGAACAATTCGTCGACCGCAACCTTACGCAGCTCTTCCAATCGCGATCGCATTGCATTCGCGATCTCGGTCTCCGGCACATCGACGAGTGGGTTGCCTCGCCACAATTCGAGGGCCGGTCCGAGCAATGCGGTGACCGAAGCCGGGTGATCGACGACGCTGCGGGCTTGGTCGACGAGTGATTCGAAGCGCAACGCGTCGACCGAGTCGCGCTCGATGTCGAGGCGGTAGCCGGCGGGTTGCGTCGTGATGCAACCCGGCTCGCCCGCGTCCGCCAGCATCCGTCTCAGCTTGGAGACGATGACCTGCAACGCGTTCGGGCCATTCACCTCTTGTTCGCCCCACAAGGCGTCGATGAGTCGTTGCGCCGTTACGGTGCGCCCCGCGTCCAACGCCAGCATCGCCACGAGTCCGCGCATCTTGGCACCGGGCAACACCACGTTCTCGCCGGTGCCCCCGACGAGTTCGACGGGCCCGAGCACGCAGATCTCCACGGCCCGACTGTAGTGCGGACCTGGGCCGCCCACGTCGGACGCCGCGATCTGAGCCTCGCCTGAAAGCGCAACACCAGCGAGATGTAAGCGGCGCAGCGCATCGTTGCATCGCCGGGGAAGGTCCGGCCAACGACAGAGGGGTTACCGAGATGAAGAGTCGAATTACTTCCTCCACCGGCGGCGCGGGCCGCAAGGGGATTCTGGCGTCGATGTGCCTCGCACTCGTTCTCGTCGTTGCTGCGGTGTCGAGTGTCAACCTGGCACTCACGGGGATCAGCCTCGATCTCGGTACGACCAGTTCTCAACTGACGTGGATCGCGGATGGCTACACGGTCGCGTTGGCCGCTCTCGTGTTGCCGTTCGGCGCGCTCGGGGATCGCTTCGGTCGGCGCACGCTGTTGCTCATCGGGACGGTGGTGTTCGGCCTTGCGGCATTGTGTGCGGCTGTCGCCCAGTCAGCCGGCGTACTCATCGGGTGCCGAGTCGTGATGGGCATCGGTGCGGCGATGATCATGCCCGGCACCTTGTCGACGATCACTGCGGTGTTTCCTGCCGCGAAACGTGGTCGAGCAGTGAGCATCTGGGCCGGGTTCGCGAGTTCGGGTGCCATCCTCGGCCTGTTGACCTGTGGCTTCATCCTCGAATGGGCCACGTGGAGAGCAACGTTCGTCGCCACTGCGGTGCTCGCGGCGGTGGCCTTCGCCGCGGCGCTGATGCTCACACCCAACACGTGCGATCCGAACGAGACGGTCATCGACATGCCGGGCTATCTGCTCTCCGGTATCGGCATCGGCGCGCTGATCTTTGCAATCATCGACGGCGCAGAAGCGGGTTGGACCGCGACCACCGCGATCACCGGCCTCGTCGTCGCCGCAACTGCGCTCGTTTCGTTCGTGTGCTGGGAGTTGCGCACGCCGACACCCATGCTCGATGTTCGGCTGTTCCGGTTGCGAGGATTCAGCACGGGCACGCTCGGTCTGACCGTGCAGTTCCTCTGCCTTTTCGGCTTCTTCCTCGTCGGCCTGCAGTTTCTGTTGCTGATGCTGGGCTACAGCCCGTTGCACAGCGCCGTGTGCCTCCTGCCGCTGGGGATGGTCGTCATGCCGATGTCGCGAGTCGCGCCGCATCTTGTCGAGAAGTTCGGCCAACGCGCCGTCATGTCGACCGGTCTCGCGTGCCTGGCTGCCGGTCTCGGTCTGTTGTCGCTGCTCGACGGCGACTCCAGCTATTGGCACTTTCTCGCCGGGCTGATCGTGGTCGGTTTCGGGATGGCGTTCACGTCGACGCCGGCGACGACGGCCATCGTGACATCGTTGCCGCGAGCGAAACAGGGCGTCGGCTCGGCCGTGAACGATCTCTCGCGCGAGTTCGGCTCCGCGCTCGGCATTGCCATCCTCGGATCGCTGTACAACGCCGGTTACCGCAATTCGATCAGCGGAGCGACGGTGGGCCTTCCTCCCGAGGCCGCGCATCACGTCGAAGAATCCGCCGGCGCCGGATTGGCGGTTGCCGCGAGAATGGGCCCCAGCGGTCAGCAACTCGCCGACAGGACGCGCGATGCATTCGCCGCCGGTCTGGGTGACGCGCTCACGGCCGGTGCTTTGATCGCGCTCCTCGCCGCCGGTTTCACGCTCTGGCGGGCGCCGCGCCGAAATGCTCTGGTCACCGCGCAGCACGACGAACTCGACGAACTCGACGAACTCTTGGTCGACGAACTCAGGGCGATTGCGGCGTCAACGCACATTCCCGAGGCGATGATGACGTAGTAGCGCCGGCGGCGGATGGTGCCGCAAAAACCATTTGGCGCGGTTGGTGCGACAGTGGTGGTTATGACGTCGCAACACGGACGAGCACGAGGTCGCAACGACGCGACACTCCTGCACGCCATGGCGGACGGCGACCGCACCGCGCTCGACGAGTTCTACGAGCACCACGCGGCGTGGCTCCTCGCTCGCCTGTCCTATCGCTGCGCTGACGCCAACGTCGTCAATCAAGCGATGCACGACGCGTTCCTCGCCGTGTGGCGCAAGCCCGGCGCCTATCGCGGCGAGGGCGAAGTCGCCGCGTGGCTCTGGGGGATTGCCATCCGCCGGCTGATCGATCAACTCCGACGAGAGCGGCGCCACGCGCAACAGGCGCTGGCGAAGGACGAGACCATGGTGTCCGCCGAAGAGCAAGTGCTCGTCGGTGTCGCGCACGGTGACCTCGCCGGCGCCATCGAATCGTTGTCACCGGAGCTCCGCGCCGTCGTACAGGCCACCGTCCTCGACGGGCTGACCAACCGCGAGGCCGCGCAACTGCTCGGCATCCCCCAAGGCACGGTCAAGACCCGTATGGCCCGCGCCCGACTCGAACTGCGAAGCACCATCACAAGGACGGCCCTGACGTGACCTGGCACGCATCCACCGAGACGCTCGAACGCTACGTGGGGGGTATCGCGTCGCCCGCCGAGGCTGCGTCGCTCGAACCACACCTCCTCGACTGTCACCAATGCCGCGAAAGCTTGGTGTTTGTGATGCCCCGTGCAACCGAAGAACGGTCGGCCGCCATCTTGGCCGGCATCGTCGATACCGTCGACGCCCCGTCGCCGACTTTCATCGAGCGGATTGCGCGGAGGCTGGGCGTCGCCGATCACGTGGCGCGGTTACTCGGGGTCACCCCGTCACTGCGCGTCTCTTGGCTGGCCGGCATCGTCGTCTCATTGACCTTCGCCGTTGTTGCGAGCGACGTTCGGGGGGGCGTAGGGACGTTCCTCATCGTTGCGCCGCTGCTGCCCGTCGCCGGTGTGGCCGCCGCTTTCAGTCGTCGCGTCGATGCCAGTGCAGAGATGAGCACGGTCGCGTCGACGCGCGCGTCGTGGCTCTTGCTCATCCGCACGATCGCGGTACTCGCGACGACGTTGGTGTTCACAGGAGTAGCTGCGCTTCTGCTGCCGGGAAACGAATGGGAGGCGGCCGCGTGGTTGCTGCCATCGCTGGCGCTGTCCACATCCGCGGTTGCGCTCTCGACTCGGATCGAACCGATGATCGTCGCGGCCGCCCTGGCCGGCGCGTGGGTCTGCGCCTGCGCCGCGACCTTCGGGCCCATCGCGCGCAGGATCGGCGCGATCGGTAGCAGTTCTGCGGACGACCCGATCGGTCGTTCGCTGCTCTTCGGCCCGACCGGACAGATCGTCCTCGGACTCGTCGCCGCGGCCGCCATCACCATCACCGTTCTCCAACGCGAGAGCATCGACATCAGGAGCATCGCATGAGCATTGAGTCCATCGTCTCGGTCCGTGACGTGCGCCGTTCGTTTGGGCGCACTGTCGCGCTGGATGGCATCGATCTCGATCTCGGTACTGGTGTCACTGGCTTCCTCGGGCCGAACGGCGCGGGGAAGACGACACTCTTGCGGATTCTCGCGACCGCGCTCGCTCCCGATTCGGGCACCGTTCGGATCTTGGGTCACGACCCTGCCACCGCAGACGGACGCTACGAGATCCGCTGCACACTCGGGTACGTCCCGCAAGAGCCCGGTTTCCACACCCGGTTCACGACCTTCGAGTTCGTCGACTACATCGCCATCCTCAAGGAACTGACCGATCGCCGGCAGCGCCATGACGAAGTTCGGCGCGTGCTCGACCAAGTTGGCCTCGGCACAGTGATGCACAAACGCATCGGCAAACTCTCCGGTGGGATGCGTCGTCGTGTTGCGATCGCGCAGGCGTTGCTCGGTCATCCGCAGCTATTGGTGCTCGATGAGCCGACGGCCGGCCTCGACCCCGAGCAACGGCTTCGCTTCCGCGAGGTTGTGGGCACAGTGGCCGAGCATCACACCGTCGTGCTCGCCACACATCAGACCGAAGACGTGTCGGCGATGTGCGGGCGAGTTGCGGTGATCGACGAGGGTCGCGTGCTCTACGACGGCACACCGGCCGACCTCGCGGCAGTCGCCGCGGGAAAGGTCTGGCTCGCCGATCATCCCGGAGACGGCGCCCGGCTTTCCTGGCGAACCGCGTCGGGTCGCTATCGCGTGATTGGCGACGCGCCGGACCGCGCCGAACCGGCCGAGCCGACGATCGAAGATGCGTACCTGTTGTTGGCGGGCGAGCGCGCCATGGGCGAAGAAGCGTCGGCCGCGTGAAGACTCATTTGTTGAACTCCTCAGGCCGCGAGGCACTGGCGCTGGGTCGAGGCGAAGCGCGGCGCATGATCCGCAACAAGGGCGTCATCGTCTTCGTACTTCTCACTCCGTTCCTGATCATCGCGGCCACCGACGGCAACCACCTGCGGTGGCAGGCGTCGATCGAACTGATCCTCGGCCTCGTCCCGCTCGGCTGGGCGATCATGGTCGCGACCAACCTGGCGGCGCTGCGCGACCGCCGTCATCGAGTGTCAGAGTTGGCTGACACACTGCCGGTCTCGCCGGCGGCGAGGACAGCCGGCTTCCTGCTCGGCGGTCTCGCTCTCGTCCCAGTGGTCGCGGTGCTACTCGCCGGGGCGCTGATCGTCATATCGAACCACGACAGACTGTCGGGTTCGCCCGCGATCGATGAGATGGCCATCGGTTTGTTGATCGTCGGCGGCGCTGCCATCGTCGGTGTTGCCGTTGCTCGGTGGCTCCCGCGCTCGATGTTCGTCGTGCCAACGATAGCCATCACGATCGCGCTCGCCGATTCTCTCGACAAATCAGCCACCAGCCGAGTGCGGTTTCTCGGGTTCAGGACGCCGTCCTCGCCCTCGCTCCTTCCGGCACTCGATGACCGGCCAGCGCTCTGGCACCTAGTGTGGCTCGCGGCGTGGTGTGCGGTGATGGCCGCGGTCGCGCTCGCCCGCGACGGTGTAGGACGTCGTCTCGGTGTTGCCTTCGTGGCGCTCGCCGTCCTCGTGGTGGTGTCAGGCGTCGCGCAGACCGCCACTGCCTCCGCCGGCGAGGCAACGGCGCGCGCGGACGTGCTCAACCGGCCGGCGGACCATCAGCAATGCGAAAAGATCGGCGCCGTCGACTACTGCGCCTACGTGCACTACGAGGACCGTATCGATGACTGGCAGCACGTGATCTCCACCGTCCTCGATCACGTTCCGGTCGCGGTCGCGGGCCAACTCAGCGAAGTGCGTCAGCGCGCGGAGCCGGTTGTGGGCAACGCTCTATGCGGGCCGAGTGAGTACCTTTCCGTGCTCGAGGGACCGGTGCGCAAGAACGTGTCGGTCGAACAGGCGTGGTCGGCAGACGGACAGATCCATCCGGGGCTATCGGACGAGTCGCTGCCCTGCAATCACGCCGGGCTCAACCTGTTGTGGACCGCGGTGCAGGCCGGCTCGTGGGCGGTGGGGTTGCCGCCGACGCGGTCGTACAGCGCGCCGCCCTGCGTCGCTGACGGCCAAGCCCGCGCGGTGATCGCGCTGTGGCTGGGCAATGTCGCGAGCGGCAAGCTCCAGCGGCTGGCCGACGTGGCGGACACCAGCGACACGGGCGCGCTTGCCTATATCGACTGGGACCCGCCGCCGCCGTGGGGCGTCGAGTTCACGCGTGCCGACACAGCGGCCGCGCTCGCGTTGGCGGCGGTCGCGACCGACAACATCGACCGAGTGCTCGCCGATCACTGGGACGAACTTGTCGATCCATCGACACCGTCAGCCCGATTCTTCGTACTGCTCGGCATTGCGTCGCCGTCGAGCTCACTCGTTGTCGCGAACGCGACTTGCCCGACTCGGGCGCGTTGATCCGTTCGCGGTGGGCGATCCCGGCGCCGGCCTGGCGACCTACCGCGCGCTCGATGAGTTGGCGCACGCCGCTCGCGGCGTCGGTGCTGTCACTCGTTGTCGTCGGGCAGCTCCGCGTCCTTCGTCCGGAGCTCACTGCCGGGAGCTACATGATGCGACTCCAGATCTCGGCCCTGGTGTTGGCGGCAACAGCTTCGATTGCTCTCGACGATCCCGCTGCGCCGCTGCTCGTGTCGTCGCCGACCGTGCTCCGTACTCGTTCCGGCGCGCGGATCACGCTCGCGGTGATGTGTTGGGCAGTTGCCTGGGCTCCAACGATCGTTGTCGTGAGCCTGACGCCTGACCATTTGGACCTCACCGAACTCGGCCTACAGGCCACCGTGCTCCTTGCCATCGCACTCGGAGTTTCTGCAGTTGCCGGTCAGGTCGCAGGCGCAGTCGCAGTCGCCGTGGTGGGGCTCGTCGCGCTGGCGCTTCCCGCGACGTGGTCAGTGCTCGACGACGACAGGGGCGCACACCTCAGGTTGGGGGTGCTGATCGCAGGCGCGCTGGTTGCGCTCGTGCGCGGTACCCGGGACCGCGCCACGCAACGCCTCTGGGCAAAGCGATCGAGCTCTCTGCCCGCGCGTACGATGGCGCCGTGAACGACCGGTCGCTCGAGCCTTTGTCGTCGCCGCTGGTATGACACTGGCGGTTTCTCCGACGAGCGGCCGCGCGCTCAGTGCAAAGTCACTGGGGGCGCTCGCCGTCGTCGGGGTGACCGTGGCGTTCTCGCTCAGTTCGACGCTCGTCAAGCGGGCGCATTCGCCCGGGGTGCTCCTCGCGTTCTGGCGCATGGTGACGGTCAGCGTCATCTGGAACGCCTACCTCCGTAGCACCGGCCGGCGGGTCACTTTGCGCCACGTCCGCCAGGCGCTCGTGCCGGGCGCCTTCTTCGGCCTGAACCTCGCCATCTTCTTCGCAGGAGCAACGCACAACAGCGTCGCCAACGCCGCGCTGATCGGCTCGCTCTCACCGTTGTTCATCGTGCCGATCGGCGCACGGCTCTTCGACGAGTACATCAACCCGCGGGCGCTGACGTTCGCTCTCGTTGCGTTCGGTGGCGTGGCGATCGTGTTGTTCAGCGCGCCGGCCAAAGGCGATGCATCGATACGGGGCAACGTGTTCGGCGTACTCGCGATGCTGCTGTGGACGGCCTACGTCGTGTCGACGCGGCGCTTCCGCAAGGATATGGATGTCGCCACATTCATGTCCACGATAAGTCCCATTGGCGCGGTCGCCGTACTGCCCTTGGCCATCGCCAACGGCGATGTGTTCAGCCTGAGCCGCACGGGATGGACCTACATGTTGATCCTCGCGCTCGTCAGTGGGATTGCGGCCCAGGGGCTCATGGTGTTCGCGCAGCGAACCATTGCTATCGGCACCATCGCTATCGTCTCGGTGGTGCAACCGGCGCTCGCCGTTGTCTGGTCCTACTTGTTGCTCGACGAGAAGTTGCGCGACTGGCAGATCGTCGGCATCGCGATCGCGATGGGTGGATTGCTGGCCTTCATCGTGTTGAACCAGCGAGGCGGTCGCGCGGCCCGCGCTGCGGTCTGACCTACAACGCTTGCGCCGGCCGCACCGTGACGGCGAGGCCCGAGTACCGGGGCATGCCGGTGACCTGATCAACGTCGTGGGTGCTCGTGAGATCGTTGACGTTGGGCTCGCGATATCCGTGCGGAATCGACACCGCGCCCGGCCGTAGGTCGGAGTCGATCGTCACAACGCCGCGGATGTTGCCATGGGCGCTCGAGACGACCACGATTTGCCCGTTTTCGACGCCGGCCGCGTGGGCGTCGGATGCACTCATGAGGATGTCCGGCTGGTCGCCGAGTTCGCGAAATCGAGCGTTGGCATGGCGTCGCTGTCGCCGCGGAATCAAGACCAGAGGAGCCGGCTGCTCCATACGCGCCAACTGTTCTACGAGAGGTTGCGGGGCCAGCCGCCACCCACCCATGGCGAGCGCCTGACGCTCGATCCACCCGAAGTGCCGATCGGTGTCGACCACCAGTTCACCGCGCCGCAAGTCGTCGAACGTTCCTCGCGAGTTCGCCGCGATCTGAGCGAGGACATCGTCGTCGGTCGCCGAGTCCGGGTCGAGGCCGGGCAGAAAGTCGTAACCGATTCGCTTGCCGACCTGCGCGATGGTCCACCACATCGAACGGCGGTCTGCCACCGGATCGATCACGCGCTCGGTGTACTGCGCGGCGATCACCGAATACGACGGATCGATGCCGAGCGTCAGGTCAGAGCGTTCGAGCGAACCCTTGTTGGCGAGTACGTGCGTCGAGAGTTCGGTCGTCTCGGTTGCGACAACCTCGAACGACGCGAGCACCTCGATGCGCCGCAGTGACTCGCGGGTGCGGGCGGCACCGGGAAGGGCGGCGACGAGGTTGCCACCGAAGTTGAGCAGTGCGCGAAGGTTACCGGCGTCGATCTCGTCGGCCATCGCCGCACACGGATACTGGCCCGCGACGGTGAGCAACTCGGGACGGCTACGCGGTCCCGGTGGTCGAAAGCCGTCGGGCGGCGCGACGGGCATCGGTAGGCGATCCATCTGGAGGAGATATCCGGGGTTGAACCACGCGCCACCGGGATGATCGAGTGAGCGCGTGAGGATCATCACGGCCCAGCTGAGCCACTGCGTGACGTTGGCGTCGGGCGCCATCGAGACGCCGGTGCCGGTCTCGATGGCGACGGTGCCGGCCCGCCGGATCGCGGCGAGCAATCCTTCGAGTTCCTCGACCGACAACTCGGTGATCTCGGCCGCCCGAATTGCGGTGAAGGGCTCGACCGATGCCGCAAGCGATTCGACGCCGACAGTGTGATCGCGTACGTATTGCTGATCGGCGCCCGACCGCAGCAGTTCGCGCACAAGGAACGCGAAGATCGCGTAGTCGGTGCCCGGTCGGGGCGCGAGATGACGAGTCGACAGGCGCGCGGTCTCGGTGCGGCGCGGATCGATGGTCCAGATCTCGCCGGTTTCGGTCATCTCGCGCAACGCGACCACCGGATTGCCGAGCATCGACGTGTGTCCGTGCGAGACGACCGGGTTGATTCCGCAGAATACGATGAGCGGCGCGTGGCCATAGTCGGGTCGTGAGTACTTGCCAACCACACCGGACATCATCTCGGAGACCAGCGGCTTGGAGATCACGTCGATCGTCGTGTCGGTATAGAGCGCCGGCGATCCCATGATCGCGGGCACGCGGCGGCCGACGAAATAGCCGGCGGCATCGAGATAGCACCCGCCGCCGATGAACACACCGATCGATTCCGGACCGGACTCCTCGATGATCCGGCGTAACCGGTCACCGAGGTCGTCGAGGCAGTCGTCCCACGTCGCGGCCATGAGCTGATTGCCGCGACGAACGGAAGGGCCATCGAGGCGCAACGGGTCGTGATGGATCCGGGGCAATGCCCGCCCCTTGGCGCAGGTGTAGCCGTGGGAGAGCGGATGATCGAGTTGGCCGTGCACGCTCAGCACCTGATCACCGTGCACGTCGATGTCGACGCCGCACATCGCCACGCAGAGTCGGCAATACGTACGTCGCGTTTCGGGCTGTATCTCGGATTCCATCGTCTCTCCCGCTCACTTTCAGTGTCGCGGAGATCTAGATCGATTGCCTGACCGCGTGGGCGTCGATGCGGTCGAAGTCGGTGATGAAGTGCGACACGACTTCCATGCGTCGATCAGCTTCAGCGGAGAGTTCGTGCGCCGTTGCGACATCGCCCGCTTTGACGGCGGTGAGCGCGAGCGCGTCGAGGGCGAAGACTTCGACATGCGCCGCGCGGTCGCGTCTTGCGTCATCGAGGATCGTGCGCAGACGTTGCTCCGCGCCCGCGACCCCGTCGGCGGCGTCCATTGCGGCCAGCAGGCATTCGCCCATGGCTGCCTGTTCACCTCCGCCGGCGGCTCGGTGCCATCCGCTGGCGGCGTCGAGCACCGCACGTGCTCGAGCGTCGCGTCCGAGCGCACGCAACACGCGGCCCAGATGCACGCGCGCCAGAGCTGCCATGCGCAGATCACCAGTTGCTTCGGCTTTGTCGACGGCGACCTCGAGCGTTGCCGCGCCTGAGTCGTAGTCACCCGCCTGGCACTGCGCTCGTCCCAGGCTGGCAACTTGGTAGGCCTCGGTCTGCAGGAAGCCGAGGCGCCCCGATGTCTCCGCGGCGCGACCGATGTGGAGGACGGCGTCATCGAAGCGACGCTCGACGCGGGCGAGCTCGCCGAGCATGGCTTCGCCGCGCACGTGCAGCCAAGGGTCGTCCACCGTCTGCAGCCAATGTTGCACGCGATCGCGCGCTTCGACGGTGCCTTGCATGTCGCCGGCCGAGATTGCCGCTCTCGATTCGAACAGCGCGTTGGCCGCCTGATCCCAAGGCCGGTCGAGTTGGTCATAGAGCGCGCGGCTGCGTGCCGTCAGATCCATCCCCTGCTGGAAGTCGCCGTCGTGGGACACGACATACGCGAGGTAGTAGCAGCTCCGCGCTTTGAGGTCGATGTCGTCGATCGCATCAGCGAGTGCAGTGGCTTCGGCGATGTGGTCGCGCGCGAGAGCGAGGTGACCGGTCGATGCTTCGATCCATGAGGCAAGCAGCAGTGCGCCGGCGCGGTCGGGCGCGGGTGCGGCGCGACCCGCCGCGTCGAGGGCAGCCAAGATGCGTTGGGCGCCGCGGCTGTCGCCGAGCACGACCCACGCCCAGCCGAACCCGTTGACGATGGCGAGGGCCCGCAACGGGTTGTGAGTGGTCGTCCACGCCAACGCGGCATCGATGTTGGCGCGCTCCGCGCGCGCGAACGCGAGGTATTCGCTCTGTCGACTGCTGCGTACGCCGTCGGTGGACGACGCCGCGGCGTCCGCGAACCACGCGGCGTGGGCGGCGCGGGCGCGTTCGGTCAGTTGGGCATCGGCCATGGCCTCGAGTGCAAACGCGCGGATGCTGTCGAGCAAGCGGAAGCGAACCGACGACACCGACCCTTCCCCTTCGTCGACGATCATGAGCGATCGGCTGGCGAGCCGGCCGACCACGTCGATCGCGGCGGCGGCCGGCACATCGAGTGAAGCGAGCACGAACTCGACTGCGGGCAGGGGAGCGCCACCGGCGAAGGTGGCGAGCGCCCACAGGCCGCGTTGGTCGTCGGGGAACAACAACTCGTAGCTCCACCGGATGGTCGCCTTGAGCGCGCGTCGACGTTCCGGTCGGCGGCTGGTCGGGTCGCTCAACACGTTGAAGCGGTCGTCGATCCGGCGCGTGATCTCCTCTATCGACAGGGTCCTGGTGCGCGCCGCGGCGAGCTCGATGGCGAGCGGCAGGCCGTCGAGTGAGCGGCAGAGTTCGTGCACTGCGTCATCGAACGGGCCGATTGTCTTGTGCTTGCGTTGCGCGGTTGCGCGGCGCGTGAACAACTCGACGGCGTCTTCGAGCGCGAGAGGCGCGAGCTCGAAGAGCCCCTCGCCGTCGATGTCGAGGGGCACCTGGGTGGTGCACAAGATGCGGAGCGCAGGGGCGGCGTCGAGCAAGCGGACCGCGAGCGCCGCGGCAGCGTCGACGACGTGTTCGCAGTTGTCGAGGATCACCAACGCTGCTTTGCTCTTGAGTCGTTCGAGCAGTGTCGCTTCGCCGCCGGTGACGCGTACCGCCGCGATCAACGCGTCGACGACGTCGTCGGGTGTGACCGCGGTTTCGAGCCTTGCCAACCAGACGCCGCCGGGCAAGACGCCAGGAGACTCGCGGAGTCTGCGGCCCGCCTCGATTGCAGTCACCGTCTTGCCGATGCCGCCCGGCCCGATAACTTCGACGAGCCGCTTGCCCCCGATCAGTTCACACAACTCGGCGATGTCGCCTTCGCGACCGACGAGCTCTACCGACAATGACGGCAGGTTGCCCGTGGACGCGTCGATCGATCGCACCGGTCGAAGCGGTGCCGCGATGGCCGCGTCGTGTAGCAGGATCTGTTGTTCGAGTAGTTGCAGTTGCGGGCCGGGGTCGAGCCCGAGTTCGTCGCCCAGCTGTTGGCGCACCCGCTGGTACATCGCGAGCGCATCGGCTTGGCGCCCGGCGCGGTAGAGCGCAGTGATCAGCAACTCCCACAGGCCTTCCTGATAGGGATACGTCGCCACCGCCGCTTCGAGCTCACCGATGACATCGCCGGTGTCGCCGAGGCGAAGCCGGGCCGAGAACTGGGTCTCGATGAGTTGCAGTCGTGCTGCTTCGAGGCGGACTCGGTGCGGATTGACCCACTCCGCGTCGCCCGCCGCTGGAAGAATGTCGCCGCGGTACAGCTTCAGTGCCGACGCGCCCAGGTCGGCCGCGCGGCGATCGTCGCCGTCATCGAGCAGACGAGATGCCTCGGCTACTTGGTGCAAAACCGCGAGAGCGTCGACCTCCGACGGTTCTACGTCGAGCTTGTAGCCGCCGTCGCCGCTGACGAGCACCGGCAG
This sequence comes from Acidimicrobiales bacterium, assembly GCA_039934635.1. Classification (GTDB taxonomy): domain Bacteria; phylum Actinomycetota; class Acidimicrobiia; order Acidimicrobiales; family WLNW01; genus DATLFA01. The sequence goes on along the minus strand of JBDTLT010000024.1, from coordinate 2,313 downwards.
TTCGCCGAACGCCCGGCGCAGCTTGGCGATCTTGGATTGCAGCGTGTTGCGGCGAGTGGTGACGGCCTCATCGCCCCACACTTCGTCGACGAGTCGATCGGTGCGCACGACCACACCCGCCTCGAGCGCAAGGCGTACCAGTAGCTCGGAAGTCTTGCCGCCGGGCACGCGCAGCAGTTTGCCGTCGCGTCTGACCTCGAGCGGACCGAGCACCGAGATCTGCAACACGGCGGGAGCTTACGGCGCCCGTTCGTCACGTCTGTCTGTCGAGGTCACAGGGCCGGCTGCGATCACCTCGGCGATCTCTCGAGTGCTGATAGGGCGGTACCCGGTCGCGTCGACACCGACGTTGATCATGCGGCCGTGTTGCACCCAGCGTTCGTGGACGTGCCCGTGGAGCAGCCATTGGCCACGATCGGTCGGCCGATGTTCGACGTAGCGATCGTGGTCGTGGCTGTCCCCTTCGTAGGGGAAGTGGCACAGCAGAACCTCGACGTCGGCGATGCGCATCGTCGATTCTCCTTGCACGATCTCGGCGAAGCCGGCGTCGCGATACTTCTGCGTCCAGCCGTCGCTGCGGTCGCCATGGCCGTACCAACAACGGTCGTGGTTGCCCGCCACGAGGATCTTGCGTCCGCGCAGTTGAGCGACGAGGGGCAGCGTTTCGGCGAGCTTGCCCAGCGCGAAATCGCCGAGAACCCACACGGCATCGCCGTCGGCAACCGTCTGGTTCCATCCGTCGATCAGCGCGCGGTTCATCGCCTCGACGTTGTCGAACGGGCGGCCGCTGTACTCGATGATGTTGCGATGGCCGAGGTGGAGGTCGGCGGTGAACCAGGTCGTCATGATGCGACCATGATCCCAGCCGGTGGCGTACGTGACGACGAATTTCCTCAGATATCCGTGAGCGGGTCCGGGTTCAGTCGATGTGCCACGGGGTGGGGTGTTCGGGGCGGTAGCTGCAGTAGGTGCCGGTGTTGATCGCCGCCATCAGGTGTCGGCGCTGCGGCGCGTGCGACCACCTTGTCCGAGCGCGGCAACCAGGTGGTCGACCAGCGTGTCCAGTTCGACCTGGCACCGGTACCCGCGTGCGTGATCGTTGTCGCGCTCTGCGTTGTCGATGTCGTCTTGCAGGTCACGGATGCGTTGTTCGTAGTCGCGCCGAGCAGTCGCGTCGATGACCTCGCCGGTCGAGGTCTGCTCGACCCCGAGACCGACGGTCGTTTGCCCTCGGGACAGGCGCTCGGCGAAGCGATCACACAAGTCGACGACGCGACCCAGGGAGCGCCCGCGTATTTCATGATCAACTGCGCGCATCCCACGCACTTCTTGTCGACGCTCGACCCGTACGCGCAGTGGGTGGGAAGGCTTCGGGCCATTCGAGCCAATGCCTCGCGCCTCAGTCACGCTGAGCTCGACGCCGCGACCGAACTCGATCGAGGCGACATCAACGAATTGGCCGGCCTCTACGCCGAGCTTCTCTCGACCTTGGATCTGCGTGTCGTGGGTGGTTGTTGTGGCACCGATCACGAACACGTGGCCGCCATCGCCACCGCAATGAAGACGGGGGTGTCGGCGCGATGACTGCCCGGTTGAATGACGGGGGCCTGTGGGTCGATCATCGCGGCGAGGGACCAGCACTGCTGCTCATCCCCGGGCTGGGTGATCCCGTCGAGGCGTGGCAGTTCCAGTTGGCTGACCTCGCCGACCGCTACCACGTGATTGCCTATGACAACCGAGGTGTCGGCCGTTCGCCGCTGCCCGATCACGTCCTGACCGTGGGCGCAGCCTGACCCGGTACTTCTCCGCAGTAGTCGATTCGTGGCGCTGGATGGCCGAGCAGGCCCCCGACCCGCGCTCGTTCCTCGAAGCGTTCTTCGTATGGATCTATACCGCTCGCGCTCACGAGAACGGGCTCGTCGAACAGATCATCGACGACGCGCTCGCCTTTCCCCACCCACGATCGAGGGAGTCGCTGCATCGGCAGATCGACGCATTCGCAACCCACGCGACGATTGATCGACTGGGCCAGATCACTGCACCGACATTGGTGATCGCTGGTGGTCACGACATTGTCACGCCGCCGCGCCTCGGCCGCATCGTCGCCGACGCAATCCCCTCGGCGAGATTCGAGTTGCTGCACGATGAGGCTCATCAACCGTTCCAAGAAGTTCCCGAGCAGTTCAACAAACTGATCGAGTCCTTCTGGGAGGAGGTCCACCGGCCCGCGAATCGCGCCTGACGTATGCCGCTCGCGTTCATCCGTTCCATGGGAGTCCGGGTTGTCGGATTGGGGGGATGGTGGTTTCGGTG
>JBDTLT010000023.1:0-42121 GCA_039934635.1 Acidimicrobiales bacterium | reverse complement strand
GTCAGAGGGCAGCGAGGACGGGGGCGAGCGCGTCCATGGCCGCCTGGCTGACGACGTAGTCGGACAGCCCCAGGTTCGCTTGGCGGGCACGGAGGTCGGCGACGATCTCGTCGACCGTGCCGATCATCGTGTGCGGAGACGACAGCGCTTCGGCGGCGTCGAGGCCTGACGACGCGGCGAAGTCGGCGGCTGCGCGCGCCCGGTCGTCGGTGACGGCGACGTGCAACACGCGCACCGAGATGCGCGGCGGCGTGGCGCGGCCTTCGGCACCTTTCGCGATCCACGACAGCTTGTCCTGGGTCGAGGCGACCCGCGCACTCTGCCACGTGTGCGTACCGACGGCGCCCGAGCGGTTGTCGAGCGCGATGCCGACGACATCGGCGATGCGTCCGGCGAGACCGAGCACACGCGGCGCGCCACCGCCGATGAGTATCGGTGGCAGGTGCTGCACCGGCTTGGGCAAACCGTCGAGTTCGGTGATGCGGTAGTGCGTACCGGCGAAGGTGAACGGCCCCGCGGACCACAACCCGCGCAAGATCGTGACGGCTTCTTCGAGACGTTCGATGCGCAGACCGGGGCGGTCGAGCGCGATGCCGGTCGCGTGGTAGTCGTGCGTCATCCAGCCGGCACCGATGCCGGCGATGAGCCTCCCGTCCGACAGCAGGTCGATGGTCGCCAGCTCTTTGGCCAGCATCGCGGGGTGGCGAAAGTCGTTCGCCAACACGTTGAACCCCAGGCGCACGCGCTCGGTGACCGCTGCTGCGGCGGCGAGCGCGGGAATCGGCGCCAGTTGCGCGCTGAAGTGATCAGAGATCGAGATGCCGGCGTAGCCCAGGTCTTCGGCCCGCCGGCACAGTGAGCGCCACTCGGCGGCCGACGCGGCCGCGGTTAGCTGGACCGTGAACGAGATGGCGCCGGACATCAGCGGGCGTTCATCTTCTCCAGGCGCTCGCTGATCTTGAACACGCGCAACGCGTTTTCGCGCAGGAACTTGGGCCAGACTTCGTCCTTGAACGGGACGTTGGGCATGTCACGGAATTGGCGCTCGAGTGTGAGGCCGGCCGGAAAGTAACCGCAGTACATGATCTTGTCCGCGCCACGCGTGTTCGCGTAGTTGATGATGTCCTTGGGATAGTGCTTGGGCGCGAACGCGCTCGTCATGTAGTGGAGGCCGGGCCACTTCAACATGAGCTTCACCGCAAGCGCGGTCCAGGGTTCGGCGCCGTGCATCATCACGATACGGAGATCGGGGAAGTCGTAGCAGACCTCGTCGAAGTGCTCGACGTATTGCGGCCAGCTCGGCATGCGGGGCCCGACAATGCCGCCATTGATGCACATCGGGATGTCGAGTTCGACGCACTTCATGAAGACGGGATAGAGCTTCTTGTCGTTGACCGCGGCCTGCGGGACCAGCCCTGAAGGAAAGATCGATACCGACACGATGTCGTGTTCGGCTTTGGCCGCTTCCATCTTGCGCAGCGCGTCGACACCTTCGTGGGGGTTGACCGACATGCTGAGGAAGAACCGTTCGGGATACATCTGCCGGGCCCGAATGCCGTTGGGGCTCAGGCCGACCTTCGCGATCTCGATACCGAACTGATCCATCTTGTCCACGATGAACTGCACGGGGTCGGTATCGGGCGACACGACGTCGGGCACCTGCTTGAACATGTACTGCGCCGGGAACTCCATCTCTTCCAAGCTCTGCTTGTCCTTGAGATTGGCCCGGAAGAAGTCGTACGTGCGCTTCTTCTCTTCGATCGACTGATAGGGGAAGCCCATCCCCAGATCGACGATCCCGATGTCGGTTGGCATGGGCATGTGTGTGGTCCCCCGAGTTACTTGCGGCGTCGTCACCTTAGTTACCCCGCAGGCCGAACGATCCTTTCGACTCATGACCACTCTGTGTGGTCGTTCTACCGTGATGACCACAGATAGTGAATATATCGCTCCACAGGGAAGACGCAGATCCGCCAGCTGACTTGGTCGCTGGGTTGGCGGGGAGTCAGGCGAAACCGGTCCCGTATCGAGCCCGAACTCCGGGTCCGTACGTAACGGTCCGGCTAGCGCAACCCCAGGAGAGAGCAATGAAGGTACGTGTCAAGGCACGGCGAAACCTCGGCCTTTTGGTCTCGGTGGCAGCCATCGCCTTTTTCTTCGTGACGGCGAGCCCCGCGAACGCGCAGGACAGTGTCGATCACAACAACAACGAACACGAACACGACGACTACAGCGCGAGCGTGCACGGTGATTGTGAAGGTGGCTTTGCGGTCACCATCAAAAACGACACCCACAAGGACGTCTACGCCTCGATCACGCTCAACGGCGTCGAGACGGTCGTCAAGGTCAACGACGACTCGTCGAAGACGGTGCAGCCGCTCGACCTCAACGAAGACATCCCCAACACCATCCTCGTGAAGGTCGGCGAAAAGATCCTCCTGCAGAAGACCTTCTCGGTGAACTGCCTCCCCGATCCCGCCTCGAAGTTGAGCGCGAGCATCAGCAGCGACTGCGGAAGCTTCTCGGTCACCCTCAAGAACGAGGGTGATGCTGACGGCACCGCGACCGTCACGGTCAACGGCTCGTCGGTCAACGTCGACGTCGCCGCAGGCAAGACGGTCTCCATGACAGTCGTGCTCACCGAAGATGCCGACAACACCGTTGCCGTCACCGCCGGCGAAACCGACCTTGCGCACAAGACCTTCCACGTCAATTGCAAAGAAGAGCTCCCCGCGCCGACGACGACCGTTGCGCCCCCGACGACGCAAGCTCCGACGACCGTTGTCCCGGCGGTCGAGGTGCTCGGCGAGACCGTGCAACAGCCGACGACGCTGGCCTTCACCGGTCGCAACACCCTGTTCGAAGCGCTGATCGGTGTGTTGCTCCTCGGCTTCGGTCTGCAGCTCATGCGCTCGTCACGCCGCCTCGAGCAGAACAGCTGATCACACTGGCGGTGAGACACCGCCGCTGAAATCCAGAAACCCGCTGGAGAGTCCGTGTTGCAAACCTGCGGTTCGAGGGCGAACGCAAGATCGAACCGCTGACCAAGGCGCCAGCCATAACAGAGCGACCGGTGCACCTGCGCCGGTCGCTCTGCTTTTTGGCGCGTGGCCGATCAGGTGGGAACGGCCAGCCACTGGCGCACCATCGCGCGGGCATCGTCGAGATCGGCACCGGTAACGCTGCGTTGAACGACGTTGCCGCGACGGGTGAACACGAAGATGCACTCGCGCACCTGCCGCCCGGTGGTGTGCTCGAGCGCCAACGCATAGGCGGCGGCCTGCGGACGGTAACGGACCACTGCTTGCTCGATCGCCGCATCGTCAACGACGTCGTCGGTCTTGTAATCGACGACCACCAGGTCGTCGCCGTCGCGGAACAACAGATCGACGAAGCCCTCGACGGCGCGGCCCTCGACCGGAGCGGCGACGAACAGCTCTCGCCAGAACTGTGGCGCGACGAGCGCCCGTTGCACCGCCGCCGACTGGCGCGCTCCCTCGGCCGACGAGGCAATCGTGTCGGTCCACTCGGACACGCCTTCGACCGCGGCGAACGTCCGCGCCAGTGCCCGGATGTCGGCGCCGGTATCGAGCGCCGCGAGTTGCAACACCGCGTGGACGGCTCGACCGATGGCGGTGCCGGCTCGCCCGCGGCGGTAGGCCGCGGTTGCGCTCGTGCCCTCGTCGGCGACGATCTCGTCGGCGGTGGCGGATTCGGCAGCAGTGGCAAAAGGCGACGGGGAAGGGGCGCGTTCCGCGATCGCGGTCGCGATGGCGGTCGCAGCAACGGTGAACGAGGGCGGCGCGAGCACGGCGGCGCGCTGGTGCTGCCACTGCGTGCGGGCCTCGGCCGTGTCGCCGCTCAGCGACTCGAGGGGCGACGGCGGGAAATTGAACGGCGCATCATCGCCGGCGGGCAGCACGCGGCAGGACTGCTCGAGCTCGGGCTGCGACTGCTCCCAGACCATCTTGGCGAAGGTCTGACGCGGCCGGTTGGTCGGGACGATGTGATGCGCGCTGACCACGAGGTGATCTCGCGCGCGCGTGCAGGCCACGTAGAGCAGGCGAAGCTTTTCGTGGACGTCCATCTCTTGTTCGAAGTCGTCGAGTACATCGAACGACGGTGTCGACGAACCGCTCATCTTGATCTCGGGCATCGAGTCACCCCAATGCACGGTGACACCGCCGCGCCGGCCGCCGCTTTGGGCGGTGAGTCCACTGACGATGGTGATCGGGAACTCGAGGCCCTTGGCACTGTGGATCGTCATGACCCGAACGGAGTTGTCGTCGAGCTCGGGCAACAAGGGCTCGTGGACCCGCGCGCCTTCGTAGCGCTGCAACTCGGCCCACGACAAGAACGCCCGCAACCCGCCTCGATTGGCCTCGACGAACTGACGGGCCTGCTCGACGATGAATCGCAGTCGCCGCCACACGTCGCGCGGACGGCGGTGTAACAGCGCCAACTCGAAGGCTCGCCGTTCTCGCAGCAACCGTTCGAGCAACTCACTCGGTTCGAGCCAGAGACGATCGTCATGACAGCGCCGGAGATAGGTCAGGCCGTCGACGACCGGGTGATCGACCGGCAATGACGAGGGCGCGTCGACCCGATAGTCCCAGCGGCCACCGGCCGTGGCGAACTCGAGCAACTCGTCGTCACCGCAAGCGAAGAGCGTGCTGCGCAGTGACGCGACTACCGCGATCTCGTCGCTCGGATCGTCGATGGCCTGCAACGCCAGCAGCGGTTCGCGGACCTCTTGCGTGTCGAAGACGAGGGTGCTCGCTTCGGCTCGATACGGGACATCGGCCGCCCGCAGCGCATGCTCGAGCGCCGGTAGCGACAACCGCGAGGGGACGAGGATGACGATGTCGTCGAAGCGCGGCGCGCGCCACTGACCGTGGTCGTCGACCCGCCACCGCTCACCGTCGAGGATCATCGAACGGATCGCCCGCACCACGTCGGTGGCTTCGAGTGTGCGGAGCTCTTCGGCTCGATAGCTGTCGTCGTGGGGGCCACCCAGCAACATGACTCGGTGATCGTCGCCTTCGTTCTCGCGGCGTGCCGCCACCAACGCTTGGTACGGGGGCTGCTGCTCGGGCGGGGCGCCTTGCATGAGCGCGCCGAACACATGGTTGATCCACTGCAACACCGTCGGGACCGTGCGAAAGTTCTGCACGAGCGACACCGGGCGGCCCGCCGAGAACGAGTTGCACGCCTCGCGGAAGAGCGCGACATCGGCGCGCCGGAATCGGTAGATCGACTGCTTGGGATCGCCTACGAAACACAGTCGCCCGGGCGCGACATCGAGGTCCTGCCACGGGCAGTTGGCAACATCGTCGACATCGGTGGCGATGAGGGTGACGAGCTCGACCTGGATCGGATCGGTGTCCTGAAACTCGTCGATCACGATGTGGGTGTAGCGCTCGTGCAGCGCGCGCCGCGCGGACGGCGAGCGGCGTACCAAACGGCGCGCAAGAACGAGGAGGTCGTGGAACTCGAGGGTGCCTTCGCGGCGTCGTTGCTCGGCGGCGCCGAGCGTGAAGTTGGCCAGTCGCCAACGCCATTGGTCGAGCACCGCGACCCGCGCGTGGTGCTCTACTTCTTTGGCGGTCTCGGCGAAATGCTTGAGCGCCTCTCGGACACTCGCGGCATCGAGCCAGTTTTGCTTCTTGCCGTGCGCCATCGTCCACCGGGGCTCGGAGGTGATCATCACGACCGCCTCGAGCGGATCGTCGCAGTGGCACAGGATCTCGAATCGCGCCCGGCGCTCAGCGATGAACACCGCGAGAAGATCGGTCGGGTCACGGTGAGTATCGGCCAGCTCGAGCACCGCTGCGGCGGCCCGCCGGAGCGCGCGGAGATCGACCGGCGCGAGCGGACCTGGGTCGGCGACCATCGATGCCTCGAGTCGATCCCAGTTTTCGTTGAAGTTGCGGGCGACGTCTTTGAGCGTCGCCGCGCGTCGGCGCGCGATATCGATGCGCAACACCATCGACCATTCGATCAGCGGATGGTTGGTGACGTCGCCGAGTTGCTCGTCGAGCCAGACACGCCAACGCGCTTCGAGCGCAAGAATCGACTGCACCTCGTCGAGCACGTCGAAGCGGGGCGGCACGCCGGCTTCGATCGGATGCTCGGACAGCACCCGCTGCGCGTAGCTGTGCAAGGTCGATACCGCGGCGATGTCGGTCTGCTCGAGCGCCAAGCGGCAGCGGTCGAGCGCCTCGCCACTCGACTCGGCGGCTCGCCGCTCGAATGCGGCCCGGACCCGATCACGCAGCTCTGCTGCCGCGGCCTCGGTGAAGGTGATCGCGGCGATGTTTTGCAACTCGACACCCGCGATCACGACGAGGTTGACGATGCGCTCGACGATGGTGGTGGTCTTGCCCGACCCGGCGCCGGCTTCGATGAACAATGTGTCGGCGAGGCCGCCGAGCGTGATCAATCGGCGTTCGTCGCTGTCGACCGGCGAGGGCGCGGCCGGGATCGACTCGTCGAGCAGGAACAGCGGTTGCTCGCCCGGATGCGCGGCGACGACGCGGCGGCGGCTCATTGGTCGTCCTCGCTCTCGCTGTCGCGCACCGGACCGCGCAGCGCGACGAACGTTTCGGTGGCGGGATCGCCTTGCTTGGCGTCCCAGTGAGCACCGCGGTCGCGAGGGCACAGCCGATCGAAGTCGCAGTAGCGGCAATTTTCGAAGGTGTTGAAGAAGTTGTTCCAACCGCCGGGATACGCCGGGAAGACGCCACCCTCGATGCCGGAGACGATCGTGTCGAGGACGTCGCGAACGCGGGCATCGTCGTCTTCGTCGAACCGCGCACCGACCGGATTGCTGACCTGGCGCGTGAACCAGTAGTAGGAGTCGACGTCGTCGATGCCGAGTCGCTGACTGATCGCCGCGGCGTAGATCGGAAGTTGCAGATGCGCGCCTGCACTCACCGGATCGGTGTCGAAGTCGATGTCGAAAGGTCTACCCGTCTTGTAGTCGTAGACCGCAGCACCACCGGGACGGCTGTCGACTCGATCGATGCGTCCGCGGAACGACAACTGGCGCCCGTCGGCCAACTGCAGCACTGCCGGCGGATGGCCGTCGAGGCCAAAGCTCAACTCGACCGCCAACGGCCGGAGTTGGCGGGCATGACGCAAGCGGAGGTCGACCTCGACGAACCGATCGAGATCGGCCAGGATGTCGCGGGTCGCGATGCGCCACAAAACGGGCCGGCCGGTGAGGCCGCTCGCTTCGTAATCGGCCATCACCCGCGCCGCGATGTCGTAGAGCGGTCGGTAGTCGTCGCGCTCGGAGACGTCAACGTCGCGCTCGATGAGGTGGGCGACGAACTGCTCGAGCACCGCGTGCACGAGCGTGCCCCGGTCGAGCGCGGAGATCGTCAAGATGTCTTCGGGCCGATCGATCTGGGCAAGCCGCAACACGTCGCCGAGGAAGTACCGCATGGGGCAGCCCGCCCACGTCTCGAGCCGGCTCGGCGACAGCACGCGGCCATGACCCGCCTGAGCGGACGACGAAGCGAGCCGCGGCACGATCTGCCCGACGACGTTGCCGTCGAAGCGCGTGAGTTCGCTCGACGCGCGTGCCGTGATCAACTCGACACCTCGCGCGATCGCCGGCTCGGCCGCCAGATGATGGCGCCGCACCTCGAGCCCGCACGCGACATGGCGCTCGAGCACGCGGAGGTCGCGGTCGGCGATCGACACTGACGCGGGCGCGGACCGAAGACCATCGACGAACGAGCGATAGGTGGTGACGTAGTCGTTGGCCTGTACCGCGATGGTGGAGCTGTCGACGCGGATGCCGGTGCGGGCCGCGAGCAGATCGACGAGCCAGCGCGACGGTTGGCGGGCGCGGCCGGTGCGACCGTCACCTCGCGGGAACGACAGCACCCGCACCTCGCGACCGGTGCCCAGGCTGGCCAAGAGCGAGCGCCGATCGTGCAGCACCCGCTGTGTGCGGGTCAACAACTCGCCGGCGACGGCGCGCTGTCGGTCACGATCGGGCACCAACGCGTCTTCGCGACGCGCGGCCGGGCAGAGCCCTTCGGCGACGCCGAGAACGAACACGGCGTCGACATCGAGACCAGGCGCCAGACGCGTCGGCCCGAAGAAGACGCCGTCGCCGAAGCGGCCGACGTGATCCGCGATCTCGTCGAGCTCTGAGTCGACGGCCTCGACGAACTCGATGAAGCTCGGTTCGGGCCGGACCGTGTCGAGACCACCGAGTCGAGTGAGCACGTCGCGGACCCGGCGCAACGCGTCGACCTCGCGGGGCGGCCACCCGTCGCGTGCCTGCAGGAGCGTGCCCGAGAGCTCGTGGGCCCATTCGGCGAGTCCGCGCCAGCTGCTCGGGCGCACCTCGGCCGCCAGCGCCACGGCCAGCATGCGCACGAAACCGTCGAGGGCATCGAGCGTGGCGGTCTGGCGACCGGCGCGCGCGAGCGCACCGGCCGACGCCTCGTCGGCCTCGAGGTCATGGCGTCGTTTGTCGAGCGCGGCGCGATGCCGCGCGAGCTTGCGCGACCAGTCGTCGATGCCACCGACGACGCCGGCCTCGCGGGAGATGCGGTCCCACGCCGTCGCAGGGACGAGCGAGCCTTGCACCATGAGGGGCGCGCCGCTCACGAGATCGATCACCGCGTCGCGGCTGAACTGCGTCGCATCGAGCGCGAGCAACGCGCGAAGCGTGCGGCCGGCCAAGGTGTCGGCGAGGCGACGCACGCCCGGACCATTGTGCGGAATGCTCGCCGCCGCGCACTGCTCGCGCACGATGCGGGCGTAGGGATCGGCGGCCGTGTAGAGCACGGCAATGCGATCGAGTGGCATGCCGTCGTCGGCGAGCGCCATCACTTCGCGCAGCGTGCAGCGAACCTCGTCATCGCTGTCGCTGGCACTGGCAACGCGAGTGATGACGATGGGATCGGTGGCATCGGCCTCGATGGGCGCCGCAGGTGCCAAGCGCACGGTGGCGTCGAGTGACGCGGCATCGATCACCGCGTCGCCCGTCGACCCGACGATCGCCGACACGGGCAGTCGTTGGCCGAGCGCACGCACGAGGTCGCCGTGCACGGGTGCGACATCGGTGAGCAGATACAAGATGAGCGCGCCCAGTGACGCCACCGACGCGCCGCCGTGCACCTGCTCGGTCGCGGCCTCGGCGACGTCACGCCGATCGACGGTGTGGCCGAGCCTCAGGCGAACAGCACGGATGGTGGCGACCACCGCGCGGGTGCGCGCGGATGGCGACTCGGCGAGCGCGTCGAGGGTGGCCTCGTGGGCGCCCGTGAGCTCGTGGTACACGGCCCGCAGCGCCTGCTCGGTGGCGCGGTGACCGGCCACCGGTGCGAAGAACCCGCCGGGATCGTCCGCGAGTTGCGCGCGGATCGCGGCAACGAGCGCGATGTCGGTGAGCGGCACGCGATCGAGCCGCGCCGGTGCCAACGTCGCTGCGAGTTGATCGGGGCTCACGAACGTCACGTTGATGAGGCCGCCCGCCCCGTCGAGACGGCCCGAGCCGATGAGCCGGCGCGCCGACAGGCCCGCGAGGTTGGTGGGCACGACGACCGTGATCGGCGCCATCGGATCGCCCAAGGCGCGTTTGGCGCGCTCGATCGCCGCCGCCAACTCGGTCGTGGCAGCGCGCCCGTAGGGCACCACACGGATCACCCCGCCCGCCGAGTCCTCGAATGCCATAGACGCCGAGACTACGCAGGGGCACTGACAGTCAGTCAGCGCAAGAGCAGACGGCCCGTGCCGGCCCTCGCCCGGCCGATGCGCGCCGCCCGATGCCCGCTCTTCGTCAGCGCGTCGAGGGCGGCATCGACGTGGGTCTCCGCCAGCCCGAACACCAGCCCGCCCGAAGTCTGTGGGTCGGCCAGAAGCGTGACGGTCAGCTCGTCGACACCGCCCCGGTCGAGTTGTCCGTCGACCCAGTTCACGTTGCGCAGCGCGCCGCCGGAAACGGCACCGGCCTCGGCCAACGAGCGGGCACCCTCGATCAGGGGGACGTGGGCCACATCGATCGTCACATCGACCGCCGACTCACGCGCCATGCGGCCGAGGTGGCCGAGCAGGCCGAAGCCGGTCACGTCGGTGGCGCCGGTCGCGCCGTTGGCAAGCGCGACCCGTGATGCAGGCCCGTTGAGAAACGTCATCGACCGCACTGCTGCGTCGATGGCCTCGGGCGAGGCGACGCCGCGCTTGATCGCAGTGGTGATGACGCCGACCCCGAGGGGTTTCGTCAGGATCAGTACGTCGTCGGGACGCAAGCCCGCGTTGGTCAGCAGTCGATCGGGCGCGACCTCACCGACGACTGCTAATCCGAACTTGGGCTCGGGATCGGTCACGGTGTGTCCGCCGGCGACGACGAAGCCGCCTTCGGCGGCGATCTCTTGCGCACCGGAAAGGACCTCGGCAAGCAACTCGTCGGGCAACTCGTCGTTCCAACACACGAGGTTGAGCGCGAGCAGCGGTCGTCCCCCCATCGCGTACACGTCGGATACGGCGTTGGCGGCCGCGACCCGGCCCCAATCGCGTGCGTCGTCGACGACCGGTGTGATGAAGTCGGCGGTGACGACCAGCGCCCGGTCGTCGTCGAGCTTCCACACCGCAGCGTCATCGCCCGTTTGCGGCCCGACGAGGAGCTCGGCCCGGTTGGACGGGAGCAGGCCTTGCACGACGCGCGCAAGGCGACTCGGGTCGAGCTTGCAGGCGCACCCGGCCCCGTGGCTGTAGTGGGTCAACCGTTCGACGCGGAGCGAACTCGGCTCGGTCATGTCAACACCCTTTCGGTGCTCATCTGGGTGGCTCGGCCGCCCAAACATAGGGCGGCGCAAAGCCAACCCGGCCCTGAGGTCTACTATTTCGCTTGTGCCTTTGGCCGCTGGTCCCGCCAACCACCCGGACCCCGCCGTTTGGGAACGGCGCACCGTTGCTCGCCTCCAAGCCGGCGACGACGCCGCGCTACGAGAAGTGTTCGACCAGTACGGATCGTTCGTGTTCGGTCTCGCACAACGGGTCACGGCCAACCGATCATTGGCCGAGGACATCACGCAGGACGTGTTCGTCTACGTATGGACCAACGCGCAACGCATCGACCTCAGCGTCGGGTCGCTGCGCTCGTACCTCGGCGTCGTCACGCATCGCCGAGCGGTCGACCTCGTGCGCAGCGAAGAATCGCGCAAGACGCGCGAAGCCCGTGACGCCGACAAGGGTCCGGTTGCCGCGACCGACATCGGCGAACACACCGTGGCGGTCGCACAAGCCGACATGGTTCGCGCGGCCCTCGAGAAACTGCCCGAGGAGCAGCGAAAGATCGTCATCATGACGTATCTCGACGGTCGTTCGTACCGTGAGGTCGCGGTCGAACTCGGCATCCCCGAAGGCACGGCAAAGTCGCGCGGACGTCTCGCGCTGGCCAAGTTGGCCGCGTCGCTCGCCGCCGTCGGAGTCACCGCATGAACCTCGACGAGCGACAGGTTGCGGCGTTGCTGACGGCCATCGGTGACGACGCACTCGAAGACGACGCCGACGCAGCCACAATGCTGACGTTGACCAATCTGTTCGACCGCGTCCGCGAGGCCGCGCTCGCGGCTCGTCCCGCGGGCCGGCCGTACGCTGCCGAGCCACGGATCGACACTCCCATCGAGCAGGCGATCGACGTGTTTCGCCTTCAGGTTGCGGCACTCGACTCGGCGCTCGACGGCATCCCCGACTCTGCCTGGGACACGATGACCGACGCCGCGTGGACGGTGCACGAACTGCTGGCGCATCTCGTGACCGTCGAGGAATATCTCGGCTCGGTGCTCGGCCTGTGGGAATACGACGTACCCGCGGGGACCGAGGCCGATCACCGGGCGATGACCGAGCTCGCGGTCGAACGACGCGCGCTCGACGCGCCGGCCACGACCGTCGGCGCATGGCGCGTACGAGTGCGCCAACTGTTCGACGCCGTCGGCGACGGCTCGCGGTTGCCACCCACCGTCAGCTTCCACGGCCGGGCGATGTCGCCGCGCAATGTCTTCGTAACCCGAGCCTTCGAGGTCTGGACCCATCACGACGACATCCGTCGCGCGTTGGGCCGACCGCTCACCGAACCGCCCGCCGCGGACATCCGCCTGATGTCGTCACTGGCGGTGCGCAGCACGCCGCTGGGTTTGGCGCTCGTGGGCCACGATCACAGCGACCGCGCGGTCCGCGTCGTCCTCACCGGCGACGGAGGCGGCACGTGGGTGATCGGTTATGGCACGAACCCACCGGCCGATCCGGACACGACGTTCATCGCCGATGCCGTCGAGTTCTGCCGCATGGCCGCGCAGCGACTCTCGATCGAGGCACTGGCGATCGACGTCGACGGCGACCGCTCGTTCGCCGAGGACGTGTGTGTCGGCGCACGGGTCTTCGCGGCCTGACGGGCCTGGCCGGCCTGGCTATCCGAGCGCGTCGGTCGACTCGAGCCGCGACCTGACGCCCGCGACGAATGCGGCAGCGGCCACGCCGTCGACCACGCGGTGATCGAACGCGATCGACAGCGTCATCGTCGAACAGATGACGACGGCGCCCTCGCGCACGACCGCACGCGGCGCGACACTGCCCATGAACGCCAGCATCGATTCGGGGCCGTTGATCACGGGCGTGCCCGCAGTGATGCCGTAGCCGCCGAGATTCGACACGGTGGCCGATGCGCCGACTCGCTCGTGCGGTGACAACTGGTCGGACTTCGCGCGATCGACCGCGTCGCGATATGCAGCCTGCATTGCCACGAGATCGAGCCGGTTGGCATCGCGGATCACCGGGATGTCGAGACCGCGCGCGGTGTCGACGGCGATGGCGATGTTGACCTCGGCGAATTCGATGAGATCTCCGTTGTCGTACGCCGCATTGAGCAGAGGGTGCTCGACGAGCGAACGCGCGACCGCCGCCACGACGAGTTCCGTGTACGAGACACCTGTCGCGTCGTGTAATTCGACCGCGTGGGTCATGTCGACGTCGACCATCTGCACGAAGTGCGGAGTCGTCGCCCACGTCTCACCGAGGTGACGTGCCGTTCGCGCTCGCAGTGACTCGAGGCGGTGGCGATTACGCACGCGGCGACCCTGCCACAGATCGGCTGTCGCGTTGGTCGCCGATGCCTCGACATCGCGTTCGGTGATCAAGCCGTCGGGGCCAGTACCGACGACGCGAGCGAGGTCGATGCCGCGCTCGTCCGCGACGCGACGGGCGCGAGGCGACGCTGCCACGCGCCGCGACGAGGCGCCCCCCGAAGCGGCAGCGGGCAACTCGTCGCCGGGTTCGGCCTCGCCCGCGGTGAGGACGTACACCATCACCGCTCCGATGGGGTAGGTCTCGCCTTCGTACGCGCGCAACTCGCCGACGATGCCGTCGGTCGGGCTCTCGACTTCGATCTCGGTCTTGTCGGTCTCGACCGTGGCAACGACGTCGCCTTGGACGACGGCGTCACCGGTCCGGCGCAACCACGCGACCAGGGTCGCCTCTTCGGCAGCCTGCCCGACGCGCGGCACTCGTATGACAGTGGCCATCAGCGCATCAACTCGCGGACCGTTGTGACGATATCGGCCGTCGATGGCGCCAGCGCGTCGACAAGGTGCTCGGCCATCGGCACCGGCGTGTCAGGGATCGCCAGCCGCCGCAGTGGTTTGTCGAGGTAGCCGAAGGCGTGCTCCATCAATAGCGCTCCGATCTCGGCACCGACGCCGCCCGTGCGGGGAGCTTCTTCGACGACGACACACGCTCCTGTCTTGCGCACCGACGCCACGATCGCGTCGACGTCGAGTGGGTTGACCGTGACCGGATCGATGATCTCGACTTCGATCCCGTCATCGCTCAACTGCTCTGCCGCGACGAGTGCGCGCCGCAACATGTCCTGCCACGCAACGATCGTCACGTGCGTGCCGGCGCGGCGCACGCGCGCACGACCGAACTCGACGATGTAGTCGCCTTCGGGTACGTCGTCGGCCACGCCGTAAAGCCGTTTGTGTTCGAGCACGAAGACCGGGTCGTTCGATCGGATCGCGGCCAGCGTCAACCCTTTGGCGTCGTACGCGGTCGACGGCAAGCAGACCCGCAGTCCGGGCGTGTGCATCAAATAGGCCTCGGTCGACTGGCTGTGTTCGGGGCCGAACCCGCCACCCCCGCACGCCATGCGCACGACCATCGGCAGATCGAACAGGCCTCCATGGGCGTAGCGGTACGTGGCCGTGTTGAGGAACACCTCCGCCCCCGCGCAGAACACGAAGTCCGCGTATTGCAGCTCGGCCACGGGGCGCATGCCCCGCAACGCCATGCCGATGGCCATACCGACGATGAGGTCTTCACTGATGGGCGTGTCGAAGACCCGATCACCGAACTCCTTCGTCATTCCGCGCGTGACGCCCCACACGCCGCCGAACGCGCCGACGTCCTCGCCGAAGACGACGACCGCGTCGTCGCGCCGCAGTTCGATGCTCAACGCATCGCGGATCGCGTGTGCGTATTTCATCGCACGATTCCTGGCTCGGAGTAGACGCCCTCGCGCACTGTTGCGATGTCGATGAGCGGCTGCGCCCGCATGTAGGTCACAGCACGCTCGACGCGGTCGGCGACTTCGGCTTCGATCGGCGCAACGTCGATACCAGTGGCTTCGATTTGTGTCACCAATCGCGCCAATGGATCGTTGACCCACAAGGCGGCCTTTTCGTCGTCCGTGCGGTAGGGCTCGCGATCACCCAGATAGTGCGCATGTAGCCGATCGACATTGGCTTCGACGAGTGTCGCTCCCCCACCCGAGCGCGCTCGGTCCGCGGCCACTCGCGTGGCGGCGAAGACCGCGTCGGCATCACGACCATCGACGGTCACACCCGGCATGTCGTAGCCGGCCGCCCGCCGCGCGATATCTACGACCGCTGAAGCTGCCGCAGTGGGCGTCGACAGACCCCAGCCGTTGTTCTCGCAGAAGAAGACGATGGGCAGCTTGCGCAGGCCGGCAAAGTTGAGTGCCTCGTGGAACTGACCACGGTTGGCCGTGCCGTCACCAAAGAAGACAATCGCCACGTTGCCGCTGCGCCGGTACTGCTCCGCGTACGCGATGCCGACGCCGATGACGAAATTGCCGCCGAGCGAGCCGGTTTCCCCCAGTACGCCGCGCGAAGGGTCGGCCAGATGCATCGGACCGCCCTTGCCCTTGTTCGTGCCACCTTCTCGGTAGGCGATGTCGCAGAGGATCACTTCGGGCTCGACACCGCGCGCGATCCAGTAGCCCACACCACGATGGCCGTAGAGCATCGGGTCTTGCGGGCGCAGCGCGGCGAGCGCGGCGATCTGCGCAACTTCTTGGCCCGCGCCCATGTGCAGCGATGCCGGCACTTCGCCCGCCTTCGCCAAGCTCATGACCCGCTCTTCGAGGCGGCGTGACAGCAACGACTGGCGAAAGATCTCGAGCCTCGTCGCGTCATCCATGCGCACCGGCCGGAACGTAGCAGCCCGCGGCCCGAGCGGCCCTCAGAGCGGAGAACTAAGTTTCTTACCCATGCGCGCCTCGTTCGATCAGTATTCGCAGGCATACGCCCATGCACGCATCGAGCGTGTCGACGGCATATGCCTGGTCCAATTGCACACTGACGGCGGCCCCCTCGTCTGGGGCGACGGTCCCCACACCGAACTCGGCTACGTCTTCGAGGACGTGGGGCGCGACCCCGACAATCGCGTCGTGATCCTCACCGGTACCGGCGACGAGTTCATCGCCAAGCTCGATACGAGCTGGGTCGGCGGTATGAACCCGCACAAATGGGACAAGATCCTGCAGCACGGGCGCCGCCTGATGCTGAACCTCCTCGATATCGAAGTGCCCGTCATCGCCGCGATCAACGGCCCTGCGACCGTGCACGCCGAGTTGGGTCTGCTGGCCGACATCGTGCTCGCGTCCGAGACCACCACATTTCGCGACGCGCCTCACTTTCGCTATGGCACGGTGCCCGGCGACGGCGTGCACGTCGTGTGGCCGTTGCTGCTCGGGCCCAACCGCGGTCGCTACTTCTTGCTCACCGGCCAACGACTCTCGGCCATCGAGGCACTCGATCTCGGCGTTGTCAGCGAAGTGCTGCCCCCCGGCGAGCTCCTCGATCGCGCGTGGGTGCTCGCACGAGATCTCGCGCGACAGCCCGACATGGCATTGCGCTACGCCCGATTGTCGCTGACTCAGTCGATCAAGCGGATGATGGTCGACGATCTCGGGTTCGGCCTGGCGCTCGAAGGCCTCGGCGCGTACCAATCGTGGCCCGAGTGACGGCTGATTTCGGTGGCGGAGGGACACGACGTGACTGACGAGGAGCATGTGCTCGCGCTCACCGACCAACTGTTGCGCGAACACAAGGACGCGCCACTTCGGGACTTCTATGGCGCGCAGTTCGACATGGGTCTGGCATTCGTGCACTTCCCCGTCGGACACGGTGGGCTCGGCCTGTCGCCAAAGCTGCAAATCGTGATCAATCGCCGCATCACCGACGCGGGCGTACCGCTCGTGCGGGGCAGCATCGGTCACGGCATGGGTGCGCCGACCATCGCCGTACACGGCACCGAAGAACAGAAGCAGCGGTTTCTGCGTCCCCTGTTCACCAACGACGAAGTGTGGTGCCAACTGTTCTCCGAGCCGGGGGCGGGCTCCGATGTCGCGAGCTTGGCGACGACCGCGGTGCGCGACGGTGACGAGTGGATCGTCAACGGTCAAAAGGTGTGGACCTCACTGGCTCACCTCGCCAAGTGGGGCCTGCTGTTCGCCCGTACCGATCCCAATGTCGCGAAGCACAAGGGCCTCACCTACTTCGCGATCGACATGCAACAGCCCGGGGTCGAAGTACGGCCGTTGCGCCAGATCACCGGGCAAGCCGAGTTCAACGAGGTCTTCTTCACCGATGCGCGTGTGCCCGATGCCAATCGTTTGGGCGACGTCGGGCAGGGTTGGAACGTCGCGCTCACGACACTCATGAACGAACGAGTGTCGATCGGTGGTTCGGTGCCGCCAAAGAGCTCGGGCGTCATCGCCCACGCGCTCGGCATCTGGCACGAACACGGCGGCAACGCGGTGCAGCGAGACCAACTCGCCCGGTTGTGGATCGAAGCCGAGGTCGGTCGCCTCACCAACTGGCGCGCCGCGCAACTGCGATCGATCGGCACTCCCGGCCCCGAAGGATCAGTGGGCAAACTCTGGGGCGCCGAACTCAACCAGCGCGTCTACGCGTTCTGCATGAACCTGCTCGGCGCCGAGGGCATGCTGTTTCCCGAGCCGCGCGGCTACGACCTCGACCGCACCAAGATGATGGAGTACACGAGCGTTCACGCCTGGTTCCTCCGTTCACGAGCGAACTCGATCGAGGGCGGCACCAGCGAAGTGATGCGCAACATCCTCGGCGAGCGCGTGCTGGGCCTCCCCGGCGAGCCGCGCGTCGACAAGGGCATCGCGTTCCGCGACCTCTTGCGCTAACTCGTGCGGCTCCGCCGCAACGGACTGGCGGCTGCGCCGCAGTCAGCTCGAGCGGGATTCGACGCGGCCGTCGGCGTGGCGGGCGAATCGGCGCGCCTCGCGTGCGTGCACGGGATCGTCCGACGGCCAGGGCCAACCGCCGAAGCCGGTGCGGCGGTAATCAGCAAATGCTTGCTCGATGCCGGCGCGGTCGTTCATGACGAATGGTCCGTACTGCTCCACTGGCTCGCCGATCGGGCGACCTTGTAGCAATAGACATTCGACCGGGCCGTCCTCGGCCGAGATGGTCACGGCACGATCGGATCGCAACACGACTGCGGTCGGCGCCTCGACGCGCTGACCGTCGATCTGTGCGGCGCCGTCGAACACGTAGAGCACGCGCGTCGTGTCGTCACCGCGCGCCGCCGGCATCTGCCACTGCGCCGACGCGTCGATGCGGATAACCCAGATCGCCACGTCGGCATCGGCGCGCGCCGCCCACGAATTCGGCGGTGGGGGCGGCGGTACCAAGTCGCCCAGTGCACCCGCGATCACCGTGACATCGCCGACCGTGGAACCACGGTGGTCGGTGACATGGAGACGCGGGATCTCTTCGTCCCACAGCATCGTGAAGTACGGATCGACAGCCTTGTCGGCACCCGGCAGATTGAGCCAAATCTGAAACAGCTCGACGGGATTCGGTTGCTCGGGGTCGATCAGCGGGAACATCTCGGAATGCACGACGCCGGCGCCGGCGGTCATCCACTGCACGTCGCCGCGACCGAAGCGCGCGGTGGCACCGAGCGAATCACTGTGGTCGATGTACCCACGACGGGCCAGCGTGACCGTCTCGAAGCCGCGGTGAGGATGTTGCGGAAACCCCGGCACCTCCGAACCGTGATACATGCGCCATCCGTCGATGCCGGCAAAGTCCTGTCCGAGATCGCGCCCCGCCAACGACGCCGCAGGACCCAGCCGGTCGTTGCCCGCCGGATAGTTGTCGACGTGATGCACACAGAAGAGGTATGGATCGACGGTCGGCCACGGTGGATTGCCGAGCGGCACGGTCTGCAAAACGGAATCACTCATGCCGGAAACGCTACCGACCGGCGGGCCGAGATCAGACGCCTTCGATCGACGTGAGATATGGCTGCACTTTGGCGACTTCGGCATCGAAGCGGGCGGGCTCGATGGTGTAGGTCACCACGATGGCGTTGCGCCCCTTGATCAGTACCACCGCGCGATGGCGCAGCGGGATGTTTTGATTCGAACGGAAATCGAGTTGGCCGAGGACCTTCCCGTTGATCGTATTGACCGACCGGCCGACCTCGACGAAGGACGGCAATGCCTTGGGTCCATTTTTCACCGATGCCGCGAGGTAGTCGTCCATCGAGATATCACTCGGCAACTTTTCGACGAGCACGTTGACGGAATCTCTGAACACACTCGAACTCGTACCGGTCGTCCAAGTTTGCAGACCGCCAATGGTGGTCGCGTCTTGCCATGCGGGAGCGACCCGCAACCGGTACACGTTCGTCGGGTCGCTGAACGGGGTGCCGGCAAGCGTGCTCGCGCCGGTCGTTGCGACACTCGTGGCTGCCGGTCTCGTTGTCGTCGCCGTCGTTGCGGACGTCGACGCCGTCGACGCACCCGTCGCCTGGGGGGTCGTTCCTGCCACGGCCGCCGTGGTCGTCGGGGATTGCGAGACGATATCGCCGCCGTCGTCGTCGCCCCCCCGAGTCGCGATGAACGCGATCAGCCCCACGACGAGCACCGCGATCACCGCGGCAGCGATGAGCATCGGCTTGCGATCCTTGGGCGGCGCGGTTGCCGGTCCGGGCAGATTCATCGGCACCGGCACCGCCGGCGCCCACGTGTGTTCTTGCGGTTTCCAGCTTTGCGCGGTCGGATCGACGAACACCGTCGCCGGTTCGAACACCGTAGTCCCCTCGAGTGCTTTCGGTTCGGGCGCTATCGGTTCGGCTGCTGCGGCTTGGGGAACTCGGGTGGTTGCCCATTGATCGGCCACTGGCGGCTGCGTCTCCGCGGCGGCCGCCGGGGAAACGGTTGCGGCCGCGGTCGCGACGAGCTCGTGGCGATGTTCGGTCCATCGAGTGCCGTCCCACCATCGGAGGTGCGCCGCATCGCTCGGGTCCGGGTACCAATTCGGGGGAGGCGCGGAGCTCATAGGGGTGACGGTAGTCGACCCACGATGCCCCTCCCAGCACGCCGCCGCCGAGGCGGCGCCCACCCGTCGACTCGGCCAAACCTTTTCGCGAGCCGCGTCGTGTACACAGGGTCACAACTGTGCATCACGAGACCCAGCTACCCCCGCTCGAGTTCGACGCGCCGAACGACGACTTCGACGCGTTCTTCCTCTCGAGCTACGACCGGTTGACCCGATCGCTGGCGGCAGCGTTCGGCGATCGTGAGCTCGCCGGCGAAGCAGTACAGGAGGCATTCGTGCGGGCATACACGCGATGGCGGCGCGTACGGCGCCTCGACAACCCCGCGGCGTGGGTGCGGCGGGTCGCGATCAATCTGCTGCGCGACCAACACCGCCGGCGCGGACGGCGCGATCGGGCCATCGCGCGACTGGCCGCGATGACCCCGACGCACACGCTCGATGACGATCACGCTGCCGAAGAAGGTGGTGTCCTCGGACACCTCCAGTCGCTGCCGCCGCAACAACGCCTCGCCGTCGCGCTCTTCTATCTCGAAGATGCCAGCATCGCCGACGTCGCCCACGCGATGTCGATCAGCGAAGGCGCCGTCAAGTATCACCTCAATCAGGGACGCACTGCATTGCGCAAAGCCATGAGCCTGTCGGAGCCCGAGCGATGAACGACTTCGAGCACGACGACGAACTGCGCGACGCATTGCGGCGCGCCCACCCCACCCGCAACGAAGGGCGCCCGACTCTGGCGGCGAATCGCGCCCGCATGGCGCGTGCCCGCACCCGGCGCCGGGCTGCCATCGGGTCGCTCGCCGCGGCATCGTTCTTCGCGGTCGGCGCAGCAGTCTTCGCGGTGAACTCGACGAACGATACGAACGTCGTCGATGTCGTCGCGCCGCCGAGCACCCTCACCAGGGTGTCGTCGACCGCCCCGGGAGAACAGCCGACCTCGACGACCGCACCCTCTGCGACATCATCATCGACGTCTTCATCTACGTCGACGACGCGCGGTGGCCCCGATCCGACGACGGGCGCGCCACTGCCGACGCAACCGTCGACAACGCCTACCGCGCCGACGACAACGGCCGCCGCGATTCGCACGACCCATACCAGCAACGGGGGCACGCTCACCGTGACGCATACCGCCACCGCGATCACGATCGAACAGGTCACCGACGTCGCGGGATGGACGCCCACCGTCAACAAGAACGACCGCGATGACGTCGAGATCGAGTGGCGCCGCAGCAATCCCGACGGTCAGTCCAAGATCAGATTGCGCCTCGTCGCGGGGGAACTTCGCGAGGAGATCGAATAGCGAATCGAAAATGATGGGACGGGCCAAACCTTCGAGCTCCCTGAGGCGTGTATCCGGTGACTACAACATTGGAGACGCCAAACATGAACCGACGTACCGCGATCGCCATCGCCGCTGCAACGATCACGACACTCGGCACCGGTGCCGTCACCGCGGCCGCGATGTCGGGCACCGACGTGGGCCTCGGCCGCGACGACGCCCGCTTGGAGATCGTTGCGACGACGACGACCGACGACAACTCGCCGACTTCGGCCCGATCAGACCAAGCGCGCCGCTCGAGCGATGACACGAGCACCACCACGAGCACCACTGCACCGACGACCACTCGTCGCGTCGAGGACAACCCGGACCGGACATCGTCGAGCACCACGCGCACCACCGCACCCACCCCGGTCGACCCCGCCGCGAACACAACGACATTCCGCTCGGTCGGTGGTGAGGTCGACGTCACATGGACCGCGCGTACCCTCACCATCGTCGCGGTGCGCCCCGCCGCCGGCTTCGGTGCCGAGAACGAAGGCGGCGATGGCGACGAAGTCGAGGCGGAGTTCGAATCCACGACGCACAACAGCAAGATCACGGTGCGGTTGGTCAACGGCACACCGTCAGTGAGTATCAGGGAGCGCGACGACAACGACCGCGTCGGCGACGACAACAGTGGTGGCGACGACAGCAACCGCGGTCACAGCAGCGAGAGCACCGACGACCATGGCGGCCGCGGCTGAACAACCCGCCGTAGGTCACGTGAGCCAGCAGCGCGCAGCATGAACGCTGACGGTGCGCGAGGCTTGGGCGATGTCCGAGCTCACGTGGGACGACGTCCCGACACTGCAGCGACCGATCGTGGTCGTCGCGTTCCGGGGGCTCTTCGACGCGGCAACATCGGCCACCGCGGCCATCGCATGGCTGCGCGATCGTTACGAATCCGACCGGATCGCGGTGATCGATCCCGAGTGCTACTTCGACTTCCAGCAGGAACGCCCGGTGGTGACCATCGATGAAGACGGACAACGGTCGCTGCTGTGGCCGAGCAACGACTTCTTCGTGGTGCACACCACTGCGATCACCGGATCGGTCGACGAACATCCTCGCGACCTGATCGTGTGCGGTGGTGTCGAGCCTCATTTGCGCTGGCGTTCGTTCTGTGGGCACCTGCTCGACATCGCCCGCACGACACGAGCCGAGATGGTCGTGACGCTCGGGGCCATGGTGGGCACCAATCCGCACAGCCGTCCGTTTCCGGTCACCGGCAGCGCGGCCAGCCCGACGCTCGCGGCGCGTCTCGGGCTCAGCAGTCCTACCTATCAAGGGCCCACCGGAGTCGTCGGCACCTTGCACGACACGCTCGACCGAGCCGGCGTCCCCGTCATCTCGCTACGGGTGTCGGTGCCGCACTACGTGCCCGCGCCACCCAATCCCAAGGCGACTCGGGCGTTGCTCAAACGCTTCGAAGACGTCACCGGCGTGCGCACCGGTTTCCCCCGGCTCGACCGTCCCGCCAGTGAGTGGGAACAGCGAGTCAACGACGCGGCCAACGAAGACGAAGAGGTCAGTACCTACGTGCGCAAGCTCGAGCGTGGCTACGACGATGCCGAGCCTCTGCCGTCGGGCGAGGACATTGCGTCAGAGCTCGAAGCGTTCCTTCGTGAGCAGCGCGACGGCGACTGAGACTCAGCCGCCGAGGCGCGCGCGCAACTGGTGGAACCGAGCGTCGTTCCACAGCGACGCGAGATCGTGATCGGAGCTGAGCTGGTTGAGATCGCTCCACCCGGAATCGACAGCATGAGTAAGCCAGGCGATTGCCCGCTCGACATCGCCGGCACGGGCCCACGAGCACGCGGTGTTGTACATGATCCACGCGTCGGCCGCTTGCGGGTACTGCTGCACGATCTGCTCGCCGATCATCGCCGCGTCACGGAAATCGCCCCGTAGGTGCGCGAGGTACTGCGCCTCTCGCAGCGCATCGAGACTGCGAGCGGTCGAGGGCAGCGCGGTGAACAGGCCGGGGACCTCGCCGGCGCGGTGGGTCAACACTCGCCCGAGGATCGCGTGACGGGCAGTCGCCGGGTCGGCCGATCGCGACAGTTGTTCGTCGAGCATGGCGAGGCCGTGCGGCACGCCTTCGACCGCGTCGACCAAGGCATAGAGGCTGGGCCCACTCTGGCCGGGGAACGATGCGAGCACTGCGCGGGCTTCGGGAGTGCGACCCTGCCGCACGAGTGACTCGACCGCGCGCGACTTCACGAGGCTGCGCACTTCGGAGGTGGGCGCGTTGCGGGCGAGTTCACCCAGTGCCGGCAACACGGTCAGGTCACCCCGCTCGAGACGATCGAACGCGGCGGCCGTGTCCGCGCCCTCATTGGTCACGCGCGGACCTTTGCTGCGCGACAGCAAGGCGATGTTGAAGGCACCGAGCAGCCCGGCGTAGATCACGCCGAAGAAGAAGTCCATGCGGATGCTGATCACCGCGGCGACCACCAAGATGGCAATCGAAACCATCGCGGCGCGGCGGCCCCGCACCATCTCGTTGCCCGGCAAGAGGTTCTGCATCACCATGCCACCATCGAGTGGGAGCACCGGCAACAGATTGAAAAGACCCCAACCGAAGTTCACCCACAACAGATCGAAGAGCACGACATTGTCGCCGGAGCGGGTGGTCGACACGTCGAGGACGTTGGCCAACACGAGCGCAGCCGTGCCGAGGGCGAAGCCCGAGAAGGGACCGGCCAGGCTGACGCCGATCTGCTCGAGCCGCGAGAGGGTGCGCCGCGGGCGATAGGCGGTCAGCCCACCCATCGATTGCAACTCGATGCCGATCGCCTCGGAACCGACCGCCCGAGCCGCGAATGCGTGACCCAGTTCGTGAATCAGGATCGAAACGAATACCACGGCGAACCACGCCACCATGCCGCCGACGGTCGCGTGGGTCGAGAACCCGAGCGCGAGGACGATGAAGAAGAACAGGGGGTCGACTCGGACGGGAAATCCGAATATGCGGAACTGCAGACCGCCTCTGGCTCGACCGTATTGAGGAAGCATCAGTGCGAAGGGTACTCCCGCCCTCGCGCGAGTTGTCCCCGCTCTGCCGGGAGCGGCGCGGGCCCCGGCTCGCGGGTCAGCCGAGCTCGGTGCCGTAGATGCCGACGAAGCTCACCATCTCGCCGGGATAGCCACCGAGGTTGTGCGTGAGCGCCAGCTTCTTGTTGGTGGTGATCTGGCGGTCGGGTTCGGCGACGCCGCGCATCTGTAGCCACACCTCGTACATCATGCGCAGGCCCGAGGCGCCAACGGGATGGCCGAAAGCTTTCAGCCCGCCGTCGGTGTTGACCGGAAGGTCTCCCGTCAGATCGAACGCTCCCGCCATGACCTCTTTCCACGCCATACCCCGCTCGGAAAAGCCGAGGTCTTCCATGAGCACGAGCTCGGTCGGGGTGAAACAGTCGTGCACCTCGGCCATGGCGATCTCGCGCCGTGGATCGGTGACGCCCGCTTGCTTGTACGCGTCGTCGGCGCAGCGGACGATCTCGGGGAAGGTCGTGTAGTCGTACTCGGGATCGGTGACGCCCGACCCGTTGCCCGAAATGAACGAGAGCGCCTTGATGTACAAGGGGTCTTCGCAATACTTCTTGGCGTCTTCGGCACGCACCATGATCACCGCGGCCGCGCCATCGGCGACACCGGAACAGTCGAAGACGCTGAGGCGCCCGGCGACCGCAGCCATGTTGCAGATGGCTTCGGGTGTCATCTCTTTGCGGAACTGTGCCCGCGGGTTGCGCGCGCCGTTGAAATGGTTCTTGGACGCGATGCGGGCCATGGCGAGACGCAGCTCATCTTCGTCGACGCCGAACTTGTGCGCGTACGCCGGCAGGATCAACGAGTACATCGCGGCAGCGGTGAGCGTGCGTCCAGTGCCGTCGGTGGGGATAGGTTGCGAGTTGAGACCTTGATAACCCGAGTCCTTGACCTTTTCGACACCGATGGCCATGACCATGTCGTACGCGCCGGAGGCCAGCGCGTAGGCCGCGTTGCGCATCGCCTCGCTGCCGGTGGCGCAGAAGTTTTCGACCCGCGTCACGGGCTTGCCATCGAGCTTGAGCGGGATGGACAGCGTGATCCCGGCCATGCCCGACTGCGCGGTGCCGAGCCAATACGCGTCGACATCGTGCTTGGTGACGCCGGCCGACTTGAACGCGAGATCAGAAGCCTCGATGAGCATGTCATCGGTGCCCTTGTCCCAATGCTCACGGAACGGGATACATCCGGCGCCGACGATCGCGACCTTGTCCTTGATGCCGTGCGAGCCCATGTGAACCTCCGGTTCTCGGTGTGAATCGTACCTTCAGGACCGTACGGGACGGCCCTTCCAGAAGTAGTTGTGGATGCCGTCGGCCGTGTTGAGGCGACGGAAGGTCATCTCGACCCGCATGCCGATGGTGACGCCGTCGGGATCGACGTCGGTCAACTCGAGTGGCAGGCGTCCGCCGCCATCGAAGTCGACGACCGCGAATACGACCGGCGGGCTCGGCGAATAGGCCAAGCGGTCGACCGTGTAGGTGGCGACGGTGCCGAGCACGTCGGCCATCGGAACCGCTTCCATGTCGTCGATCTCGTCGTTCTTGGCCGAGATGCGCGCCGGGGGCAGGTAGACGAGACCGGACTTGCGATCGCGCGAACCGACGAAGCCGTACTTCCAGTCTTCGCTGCGGGCCGCGGCGGACGACGAGGTGCGCGACGGTTCGGGACGGCGCGGCGGCTCGACGGTGACCATGCCCCGCCACGACAAGAACTTGCCGTAGAGCACCGGACCGTTCTGAGCGATCTGTTGCGCCACCGTGCGCCCGGCGCGCTCGCGGCCGACGGCCGATGTCGTGCGGAACAACAACACGTCGGCGCCGTCCGCCAAAGAGACCAGCGCGATGACCTGATCGGGCTCGGCGGTCTCGAGCACGTTGGCCAAGAGAAGACCCGCGTGGGCGGCCCCCGTCCAGCCGACCGTAGTCGTCAGATCATCGGCGACCTTGACGCCGAGGCGGCCGGCGAGGCCTCGCACCGCACGGGCATGCGGGCCGGTGACGACGGCGATCGAGACGTCGCCCGGCGTCAAATCGGTGTTCTTCAACGCGGCGTTGAACGCCTGCTCGCCGAGCGGGATGTACTTGATCTCGCCGAAGCGCTCGTCCCACAGTCGCGAGGTCGACGCGCCCGGCACGCGCCACCGATCGGTGAACTCTTCGGTGATCGACGCTCCGCCGAGATATTCGGCGATGACCGTGCCGTCGGAGTCGTCACCGATGACGAATGCCGACGCGCCGTCACCGTGAGTCGATTCGTCGACCGACGTCGGCAGCCCCGTGCGGATGTCCGACGCAACCACGAGTGCGGTGCCGGTGCCTTCGAGCGCGAGTCGCAGGGCGCCCGCCGCGGCGCGGACCGAGCCGCACATGTCGATAGCCATGCAGTCACTGTCGAGTCGCAACGCAGCATGAATGGTCGTGGCATTGGTCTTGTCGACATAGGCCGGTGCCGTGGTGGCGAACGACACGCTGCGCACCCGGTGCGCGTCACCGAGCGGATGCATTGCCTGTCGCGCAGCTTCGACACCGAGCGAGGTCGTGTCTTCGTCGTACGACGCCACCGCGCGGGTGCCCTTGCCACCGCCCGAGCCGAAGAACCGGGCGACCTCGGCCCGGTCGAGACGACGAAATGGTACGTAACCGCCGGCACTGATGATCCCTCGCATGCGCAGGAGTGTATTGGCGAACGCTCGCCGGGTCGCATCCCGAGCGGCCCCGCAGAGCGGACAGTCCGTCTATACAGTTGCGCCCGGCGTTCACCGGGGAGCGCCGTCGACACCGAGGTGACACGCATGCGGTTGGGTGAAGTCGCAAACGCCGAAGCAGCCCGCTACGGCAAGCCGCTCGAGGGCGTTCGCATATTGGCCGTCGAGCAGATGCAGGCCTTGCCGTGGGGCACGCAGCTGCTGGCCCGCCTCGGCGCCGAGGTGGTCAAGATCGAGCACCCGGTCGACGGCGAGTCCGGGCGCGGCTCGCTGCCCGCGATGCTCGACCCGCAAGGACGCCGGGTGGGGAGCACCTACATCCGCAACAACCTCAACAAGAAGTCGGTCGGCATCGACTTGAAGAAGGGCCGCGACCTCATCCTCGATCTCGCGGGCAAGTTCGACATCTTCGCCGAGAACTTCAAATCCGGATCGATGGATCGAATGGGCCTTGGCTACAAGGACCTGTCCGCGCGGTGGCCGCGCCTCATCTACGTGTCGGTCTCTGGTTTCGGCAACACCGCGGAGACGCCGTACGACGGCTGGCCGGCCTACGCGGGCGTCGCCGAAGCAATGAGCGGCATCTACGAATTCTCCCGCCACGAAGGCGAGCTCCCCAAGATCAGCCCGGTCGGCGCATTGGGCGACATCGGGTCGGCCATCACGGCGACGGTCGGCATGCTGGCGGCGCTGCGTCACCGCGACAAGACCGGCCAAGGGCAATACGTCGATATCGCCATGTACGACGCGATGATCGCGTTCACCGATCTCATCGTGCAGTACCACTCGATGGGGATGGAGCCCAAGCACGGCGGCACGCCGGGGTTGATCCTCACGTCGTTCCTCGCGAACGACGGTTACTTCATGGTGCAGGTCGGCCGCGACCATCAGTTCAAGCTGTTCGCCGAGGCAGTCGGCCATCCCGAGTGGCTCACCGACCCCACCTATGCGCGTGACAACTGGCTGGCGATCCTCGAGAGCCACATCCGCCCGGCGGTCGAGGCGTGGGCCAGCGACAAGTCCAAGCGCGCCGTGTGCTTCGAGCTCGCCAAATCGGGCATCGCCTGTGCCCCGGTGCACAAGGCCGAGGACGTCGTCAATGACGAGCACGTCAAGAACCGCAACATGATCGTCGAGATCCCCCGCAGCGACGGCGTCGAGCAACCCATCATGGTGCCGGGCAACCCCGTCAAGCTGTCGAAGATGCAAGAGGGCCCCGAAACCCGCATGCCGTGGCTCGGCGAGCACACCGCCGAGATCCTCCACGCCGAACTGGGCCTCGACGACGACCAGCTCGCCAAGCTTCGTAGCGACGGCGTGATCAACTAATCGAACCAACGACCCATTCGCGCCGTATCCAGAGCGATGAGTTCGCCGATCGTCGACACCGACGCCGAGTGGGTGGCCGCGGCCTACGCCGCCCACGGTCGCGAGCTCTATCGCTTTGCGCTGAGGTCCCTCGGCGACAGCGGCCTCGCCGAAGAGGCCGTGCAGACCACCTATCTACGGGCATGGCGGGCCGCCGACCGGTTCGACGAATCGCTGGGCTCGATGCGTACCTGGCTGTTCGCAATCGTGCGCAACGTCGTCGTCGACATGGCCCGCGCCCGCAGTGTCCGCCCGTCGCTCGCCGATCTGTCCGCGGCCGATGAGGCGGTCGACGGCTGGCCGGCATCCGAGTCCGATGTCGACCGCATGCTTGTCGCGTGGCAGGTCGAAGAAGCGTTGCGCCGCCTGTCCTCAGACCACCGCAGCGCGCTGATCGAGATCTACTTCCGCAGTCGCAGTTACGAAGAGGTCGCGCTCGAGTTCGGCATACCGACCGGCACGGTCAAGAGCCGCGTGTACTACGCGCTCAAAGCGTTGCGATTGGCCCTCGAAGAGCTTGGATGGAACGGCGATGAGTGACGCGTGCCGCGAATGGCGCGGCGATCTCGCAGCGATGGCGATCAACCGCTTGCAGCCAGACGAGCGAGCGCGTGTTCTCGCCCACACCGATGGCTGCGCCAACTGTCGCTCGGAGCTCACGATGTTCGAGCACCTCGGTCGAGCGATGGCGCATGCCGACGCGACGCGACTCGATCACGAACCTGCACCTCCGCCAGAGCTGCGCGATCGCATCATGATGCGACTCAGCGACGAACGAGCCGTGGTGCGACGCCTCGCCCGCCGGCGGATCGGCGTCGCGGTCGCCGCAGTTGCCGCGGTCGTGCTTGTCGCGTTCGGCGCGACCGTCATCTTGCACGACAGTGGCAGTGATGATCGCGTGCCGTTCTCGTTCGCGCTTGCGGATACGAACGGTTCGTTCGCGCTGCATCGCAATTCGACGGGCACGTCGATCGACTTCACCCAAGAAGGGCTCGACCCCAACGCGATCTACTGGCTGTGGTTGACCGATGCCTCGGGCAAGCGGGTGGCGGCCGGCACATTCAACGGCACCACCACGCCAACCACGGTCACCATGCAAGCGGCCCTGCCCCTCGAACTGGTGGTACGCGTGTGGGTCACCGACAAGGCCGACGTCGTCGTCCTCGACAAGACATTGTGAACAACACATAGTCTGACCCGGTGACACCGCCTGTTTCCCTCGACGCGAGGAGACCGACGCGGACACAGGTGGCGGTGGCGTGCTCGGCAGTAGCCGTGATGGTGCAGAGCTTCGGCCCGGTGATCGTGCGCAAGATCGAGCTCGGTGGGCTCGCGGTGGCGTTCAACCGGTGCTGGATGGGCGCGCTGTTCACCATCGGCCTTCTCTACCTGAAGGGTGAACGTCTTTCGTGGCGCGTCATCAAGCATTCCGCGCTCGGCGGGTTGACCTTCGCCCTCAACGTCGCCACGTTCTTCGTCGCGGTCAAGCACACCAGCATCGCGAACGCGTCGGTGATCGCCGCGATGCAACCGCTGTTCTTGATGTTGATCGTGAATCGGGTCTTCGGCGAACGTCCACGGCGCGCGCACTGGGTGTATTCGGCAATCGCGATGGTCGGCGTCGTCCTCGTCGTGCGCGGGTCGGGAAACGCGAAGACCGGCGATCCGTTCGGTGACTTCTTGTCGTTCATCGCGATGTTGTTGTTCTGCGCGTACTTCCTCGCGTCCAAGCGCGCCCGCAAGACGCTCACGACATTCGAGTATCAAGCCGGTCTGTTGGTGGTCGCGACGGTGATCATGTTGCCGATCGCATTGCTGTCGGGTACCTCGATCCGCGTGCACCGTGGTGTCGACTGGTTCTGGCTGGCGATGATGGTGCTGCTGCCGGGTACCGGCCATCTGCTGACGAACTACGCGCTCGCGCACATACCGCTCATCGTGCCCGCGGTGCTCAACCTGTTCGTGCCGGCCGGCTCCACATTGTTGGCGTGGCTGCTCGTCGACGAACGACTGCTCGCCGTGCAGGTCGCCGGCGTCGTGGTGGTCGTCAGCGCCCTTGCGGTCATGATCGCCACGACGAGCCCCGGCAGCACGCCCAAGCCCGCGCCCAAGCCCGCCCTCGACTCGACCTGACGCGCGATCCGCCGAAGGGGCCCACCCGAGCGCTAGCGTCGAACGCATGTTCTCGAATACGGTGGCCGACCAGGCACTCAACGACGATCAGCAAGCGGCCATCGCCCACCAGGGGAGCCCGCTGTTGATCGTCGCCGGCGCGGGCACCGGTAAGACGAAGACGCTGGTCGCCCGGCTCGCACATCTGATCGAGACGGGTTGCGCACCCGATCGCATCCTGTTGCTCACGTTCACTCGCCGTTCGGCCGCCGAGATGGTGCATCGAGTGGGGCTCAGCACCGATCCGCGCGCCGCGGCACAAGTGTGGGGCGGCACGTTTCACGCCACTGCCAACCGCTTGCTGCGTCAGTTCGGTGGCGCGCTCGGCCTGCCGCCCGGCTTCACCGTGCTCGACCAAGGTGACAGCACCGATCTCATGGGCTTGGTGCGCAGCGAACAAGGGCTCGCCGAGCGCGGCTCGCGGTTCCCCCGCAAAGAGACGGTCGCGTCGATCTACAGCCGCACGGTCAACAGCCAACAGAAACTCGGCGAAGTACTCGAGCGGTGGTTCCCGTGGTGCAGCGACCATGCCGACGACTTGCGCGGCCTCTTTTCTGCGTACACGCAACGCAAACGGCGCCATCACGTGCTCGACTACGACGACCTGTTGCTCTACTGGCGTGCGCTCGCGGCATCGAGCGAGACGGGCAATGCAGTGCGCAACTTGTTCGACCATGTGCTCGTCGACGAATACCAGGACACCAACGCGATCCAAGTCGACATCTTGCGCTCGCTGTGCCCCCCGGCGTCGCTGACCGCGGTCGGCGACGACGCACAGGCGATCTACGGGTTCCGCGCCGCGACGGTCGAAAACATGTGGCGCTTCGACGAACACTTCCCCGGCGCCAGCAAGATCACGCTCGCGCAGAACTATCGCTCGACGCAGGCCATCCTCGATGTCGCCAATGAGGTTCTGGGCCAATCGTCGGTCCATTTCCCCAAACCGCTCACGTCGACGCGCGGCAACGGTGTGCGACCGGTGCTCGTCACCTGCCGCGACGAGGCCGCGCAATCGGCCCACGTCGCCGGGCAGGTCTTGGCATTGCGCGAGCAGGGGTGCGACCTGCGCGACCAGGCCGTGTTGTTCCGCGCCGGCCATCACAGCGATGCGCTCGAGCTCGAGCTCGTGCGCCGTGACATACCCTTCGTGAAATACGGCGGCCTCAAATACCTCGAGGCCGCCCACGTCAAAGACCTGCTCGCGCTCTTGCGCACGCTCGACAATCCCAACGACGAGCTCGCGTGGCACCGAGTGTTGGCGCTGCTCGAGGGGGTCGGCCCGGCAACGGTGCGGCGCGTGGTCGACGAGCTCAACCGCGTCGACTCGGCCGACCCGCTGCGCCGCTTCGTGACGGGCATCGGCAAGCTGCCGTCATCCGCGAGCGACGATGCCACCGAACTGCGGGCCGCGCTCGCTGATTGCCTCACGTTCACCGTCGTCGACGACGGGCGCGCCGACGACACCACTCGATCCGCGGCCGGCGGGCCGGCCCTCGACATCGAGCGATTGCTTCCGTTCTGCACGCGCGTCATGACGCGGCGCTACGACAACGCCGCGCAACGTCTCGCCGATCTCGAGCAACTCCGCGTCGCCGCCGGCGGCTATCGATCGCGCAGCCGGTTCCTCGCCGAGCTCACGCTCGACCCGCCCGATCGCAGCGCCGATCTCGCGGGCAAGCCGCACCTCGACGACGACTATCTCATCTTGTCCACCATCCATTCGGCCAAAGGTTGCGAGTGGAAGGCGGTGCATCTCATCCACGCCGCCGACGGTTACATCCCGCTCGACATGTCGTTGTCCGATCGCGACGGCCTCGAAGAAGAACGGCGCCTCTTGTACGTGGCGCTCACCCGCGCGCGCGACACGCTGTCGGTGACGTGGCCGCTGCGTTATCACGTCCGGCGCTACGGCGGCGATGACCGGCACAACCTCGCCCCCCTGTCGCGCTTCATCGACGCGACTCGCACCCTGTTCGACGAGCACGCCACCATCGTCGACGCCCACGACGAACGGCCGTTGCATCTCGACGAGCGAGTCACCCTCACCGACGAGGTCGACACCTTCCTCGAATCACTGTGGACATGATTGAATAGGGCGAACGGCGGCGTGAACGCCTTCCGGTGAGAGGTGCAAAATGGAAAAGCCCAGGTTTTCCGAGGAGGAGCTGCGCCCGCAGGGCCAGCAAGTGCTCGAGTTCGGCGGCCTCCGCTTCGATGTGGCGTTCCGAGCCATCGGCGGAGCGACGTTGCGGGTCGACGGCCAGGTCGACAACGAGTGGAAGGAAATGCTGCGCTTCGACGACTTCATCGACGTGCCGCACTATCACGCTCCGGCCGATGCCGAGCAGATCAACTTCGACCGGGCCACCCTCGGCGAACCGCTCGCTTGGTACATCTCGCAGATCCGCGACCATCTTCCCGAATGGCTCGAGAAGTCCGGCTTCGCCGACGTGGTGCCGGCCGTCGACATGGACGAAGTCGCCCGCAACATCGACAAGGTCGACGCAGCCATGAAGGCCTGCGTGCCCGAAGGCTTTGTGCGGGTGCCCGGCATCGGCATTCAACGAGTGGCCGCGACAACCGCGAGCTGATCGAAACAAAAACGTCGCCGCGGGGACGTTTGTTTCGTCGGCCGCACATCGACCTACGACGTCCCGCCGAACGGCCCGCGACGTCTCGGAGGCCTGCCGCGCCGGCTCAGTTTCGGGTTCGAAACCCGATACACGCGCCCACAGGCACGAGCGTTCCGGCATCCGGCTCCTGGGCCCACACCGTTGCGCCCGGGCCCGTCGGATCGCCAGCCGGGACACCGGACTCGAAGACAAACAGCCCTGCGTCGCGCATCAAGGCGAGGGCGTCTCGCAACAGCTTGCCCTTCACATCAGGCACCGCCACAGTCCGCTCGCCATCGGCGCAGTCGGTGGCGGACGCTTGGCGGGTCACCGCGGGCATCTGATAGGTCGTGGCGGACGAGCCGCCCGATAGCCCAGTCGCCGGCACCAACGTCGGCTCGGGCGAGCTCGGGAACGGGGTGCACCGGACTTGCTTGACCGCCGGATCGCTACCAAAAGTCGCAGTCATCGACTGATTCCGTGCGGCAATCTCCGAGGCAAGGACGAAGGTCCATCTCGCGGGCAAGATGTCGGCGGTGACCGAACTCGTCAGCTCTTGGTTGTCGGCAAAGCGGCGCAGAAACTCCTCGTACGCTTGCTGCTGCGTGGTGAGCCGCAGTTGGGTGACCCCGGTTTGTTGCCGCAGCGCGTCACCAACGCCGGCGATCTCCTGGGCGGTTGCTTCGGGGCGAATGAACACATCACATGTGGGACCGGCAGAGTCCTGCGGGCCCGCCACGACGGGGCGCGGCGAATCCGATCGCAGCGCGAAGACCCCCACGGTTGCGACACCGACCGCCGCTGCCGCACCCACTGCGAGTCGCACTAGCCATGGCGACACCGCGCGACGATGAGGCGCTACCCGCAGCAGGACAACCGCGCTCTCTGCCATCACGGCGTCGACGTCACGGTGCGAGGACGCCTGTGCCGCGCGGCGCGTGAGGTGGTCGGCGAGTTCTTCTTCTATGTCGATCATGACAACGCCTTCCGCATCTTCTTCAAGCCTCGATCGATCCACGGGCCCACCGAACCCGGCCGGCAACCGAGCGAATTCGCGATCTCAGCCACCGGCATCTGTGCATAGAACCGCAGCACAATTGCTGCCCGGTGGTTGAAGGGCAATCCGTTCAACACGTCGTCCAATATGTCCGCAATGGCCGCATCGCCGACAGGCACGACCCGCGACAGCGCGCGCTCGTGGCGCGCCCGTTGCCGCACCAGATCGCGGCAACCGTTCAGTACCACGCGATTCAGATACGGCCCGGGACTATCGAGTTCACCCCAGCGGCGGTACACCGCGACAAAGGCATCGTGCACCACATCGTTGGCCGCGTCGTTGGACCCCACCAAAAGGAACGCCCGCCGAACCTGGCCGTCCAACTCCTTCGCGTAGAAGGCGGCGAACTCGATCGTTCGCTCCCGGTCAGGCCCCGCCCTCGTTTCCAATGCCCGCTCCATTGACCTTCCACGAATCCAGACGGCACTCCGATACAGCGAATTTTCGCAGATTCGCGCGAGTCCTCGTCCGCAACCGCGGTTCAGAAGCCGCGGGTGGCGATGTCGGCGAGCAGTTCGAGTGTCGGCCGCCGGGCTGCTTCGGTATCGGTGGCCGGCTGGGGCACGAACGGAGCGGCCAGCAGGTCGGTCAACCCGGCGTCGCGGAACCCGCGCAGCCTCGCCCGCACCGTGGCCTCGTCACCGACGACATGCACATCGCCCATGCGCGTCTTGCCCCCGAGCGAGAGCATGCGGGCGTAGCGCGGGATGCGCTCGTAGGTCGAGAAGTGCGCATACATCTGCTCGCGGGCGGCCTCGAGCCCGGCGGCGTCGCTGAGGCAGATCGCGAGCACCGTGCCGACGCGCGGTGTGGGCCGGCCCGCAGCCGCCGCGGCTGTGCTCACGCCCGGAACGATGACTCGCTCGATCGCAGCTTCGTCGCACGATGTCGCGATGGTGCCATCGGCCAGTTCGCCGGCGACCCGCAACATCATCGATCCCAGCGCGCCGACGAGGATGGGCATGGCGGCCTTGTCGCGATCGGACGGCACTCCGAACATCGATGCCACCTGATACAGCTCACCGCGATGCTCGACCCTCGCGGCACCGGACATCGCGGCGCGCAGCACCTCGAGGTATTCGCGCGTGTGCAGCGCCGGTTTGGTGAACGGGATACCGTGCATTGATTCGATGACCATCGGCTGTGACGGCCCGATGCCAAGCGTGAGCCGGCCGCCGCAGGCGTCGTGCACGGTCGCCGCGGTGCGCGCCAGAGCCAGCGGGTGGAACAAGTACGTGGGGACGACCGCCGTGCCGAGCTCGATGTGATCGGTGACTGCGGCGGCCGCCTGAATCGCCGCCAACGCGTCGACCGACCACGGAAGATACGGCGTCCACGCGCTCGCGAACCCGAGCTGCTCGGCCTCCGCGGCGCGCGCTTGCACTTGCGCGACCGTGGACGGGGCGCCCCACGTCTCGCTTACGAATACGCCTACGCGCATCTCGCGGCTTCGACTTCGTCGATCGCGGCGATCAGTATGTCGGCGGCCTCTTCGACTTCGTGTTGAGTGACCGACAGCGGCGGCGCGATGCGCAGCACGTTGCCGTAGAGGCCACCCTTGCCGATCAGCAAACCGAGCCGCTTGGCGGCTTCGTGCAAAGCGCCCACGGCCGCGGCGTCGGGTTGGATCGAACCGGGAACCACGGTTTCGAGCGCGAGCATCAAGCCCTTGCCCCGCAACTCGGCGATCCACGGGCAGCGCGCCACCACCGGCGCCAGCCGGTTGCGCAAATACTCGCCGCGCGCCAACGCATTGGCCTGCAGGTCATGGTCGAGGATGTAACTCAGCGTGGCATCGGCCGCCGCGATCGCGATGGGATTGCCGCCGAACGTCGAGATCGAGTTGGCGTGGATCGCGTTCATGACATCGGCGCGGGCGATCACGCCACCGAGAGGCAGCCCGTTGGCGATGCCCTTTGCGAAGGTGATCACATCGGGAACGATGCCGTGGGCCTGGAACCCCCAGAAATGCTCACCGGTGCGACCCCAGCCGGTCTGCACTTCGTCGCTCACCAAGAGGATGCCGTGGCGATCGAGCACTTCTTTCATCGCGCCGAAGAACCCATCGGGCGGCGTCGCGAATCCACCGACGCCTTGGATCGGCTCGGCGATCATGCACGCGACGTCACCTGACGTCGCGGTGTCGATGACGTCGCGGAGGTCTTGGGCGCACGCCGCGATGTACTCGTCGTCGGGCAACTTGGCGAACGGGCTGCGCAGTCGATAGCCGCTCTGCACATAGCTGACCGCCAGCCCACTCAAGCTCGACGCCGACCATGCACGATTGCCGGTGATCGCCATCGTCGAGAAGGAACGTCCGTGATAGCTGTGGCGAAACGCAAGCACCTGATTCGACTGCCGGAACGATGTCGCCATCAACAATGCCGCGTCGTTGGCCTCGGTGCCCGACGTCGTGAAGAACACTCGCGCGTCAGGAATCGTCGACAGCGACGCGATGCGTTCGGCGAGGCGCACCATGGGCTCGGCGAGATACAGCGTCGACGCGTGGAGAAGCTTTGCGGCCTGCTCGCGTATGGCTTCGACCACTTCGGGGATGCTGTGACCGACGCTGGTGGTGAGGATGCCACCGAAGAAGTCGAGGTAGCGCCGGCCGCCGCTATCGACCACGTAGCGCCCTTCGCCCGACACGAGCTCGATCGGATCCTCGTAGTAGAGCGCCTGCCATGCCGGCATCACCGTGCGGTGGCGTGTCGTCAGTTCATTGGACATGTTGCGAGGCTACGCCGTCAGCGCGTGTCGAGGGGCCAAGCCGCGCCCTTGCCCTCCGCCAGCCCGACCGCGGTCCAGTCGGCCGTCCTCGGGTCCGCGATATCGGGCCGGCGCAGCACCGCCGCGTCCCCCGCCAGCGCGGTGTCGTCCGCGCTCGGTGCGGCGAAGCCGTCCTTGACCCACACGTTGCCCCCGAACTCGACACGCCAGCGGTTGTAGTGCTGGAACAGGTACTTGCGATCGGGCCGCCCCACCACCACGTTGTCGCGGAAAATGACGTCGACGCACGGCGTGTAGAAGCGGTCGCCCGCAACATCGCCCGCCACGGGTGGATAGTCGATCGTCTGATACCCGGTCATGCCCTGGCACATGAACTCGCCATGGTCGACCACCGTTCGTTTGCTGGTCCTGTTGTCGAGATAGAACGTGTTGTCGACGATCTCCGCGTTCTCCGAACGCGTCATCGCGACGCCGGGGCCCCCGTTGTCGGCGCAGACGTTGTTGCGTATCAACGTTCGCGTGCGAGAGCGATCGGTGTAGTAGCCGTTCTGGTCGATGATGATGCAGTTGCCGTCGGTCAGCCCGTTCGGGTCCTTCGGGTTGTAGAGGCTGTCGTCCATGTAGTTGTTCCAGATGAGGTTGCCGACGATGTACACGCCGTAGGGGTCGACACTGTCGGTGGCGCGCGCGGCGTTGTGGAAGATCGAGATGCCCGACGTCGCGAAATCCGACCAATGCGCGTTGTCCCAGATGTGATTGCCGCGGATGTCGATGTCGTTCGCGAGGTTGGTCTGGACTCCGGACGCTCCGAACCCGTGAATCCAGTTGTTCCACACGCGCACATGTCGCGCCTCGCTCTCGAGGTAGGGGTAGTGCCCGATCCACACGCCTTTCGCATCGCCGCCGCGGCTCGGAGCGACGCGCAGCCCATCGGCGGCACCGATGAGTTCGAGGCCTTCGATGTGCACGCGATCGGTCGCCTCGATGAGCACCGCGCCGACATCGGTGTCGTTGGCGTAGAGCTGGGGGCGCTCGCCCGGATAGCCACACACGGTGAGCCACTGGTCGGCGGCGGCGCCAGTCCCCCGCTGCAACACCACCAGCAACGAGTCGCTCACACCGTCGGGCCCTCGGTTGTAATACTTACCGGCGCGGATGAATAGCGTCTGGCCGCGCGCGAGGTGCTTCAGCCCAGCTTCGATCGTGCGAAACGGTTGGGCCAATGTCCCCGCGGCACTGTCGTTCCCGTTGTTCGCCACGAAGAGCCCCCGCGACGTATCGGCACAGGCCGGGCTGGGAAATGTCGCAGGACCGTCGACGCGAAACGATCCGGGCGTCACCGTATTCGTCGACGGAGGGATCGGCGGTGCGGGCCGGTGACGATCTCGATAGACGAGCACCGCACCCGCGGTCGCGAACAACATCATGACGACGCCGAGGCCGAGGACAAGCCGCACGAGCGGTGAGCGAAGTAAGCGCAACATGGTAGGGATGCTCGCTATTTGAGCAGACGTCACGCCTCACGCCGTGGCACCCGCCGTTTCCCAGAAGCGTCCACGGGGCATAGGGTGACCCAACGAGGTGGAGGTCATCATGTCCGACAATACGTACAAGGTCACCGAGATCGTGGGCACATCCACGACAGGTGTCGACGATGCCATACGCAATGGCGTCAACAAGGCTGCGCAGACGCTCCGCAATCTCGACTGGTTCGAAGTGGTCGGGGTGCGGGGCCACCTTGTCGATGGCGCCATCGGCCACTATCAAGTCACGATGAAGCTGGGCTTTCGCATCGACGACTGACGTCGTTGCTACAACCTGATCTCGAGTGTTCCGTCGGGGCTCGCCAGGAGTGATCGCGCCGACACGACGGCGTCGACATTCAACGGCCCGTAGATATGCGGGTACAGGTCGGCGCCACCTTCGGTATTTTCTTCGCGTATCGGAGAAGCCACCTTCGATTCGTCGATCGACAACAACACAACGTCGGTGCGCCCGCGGTAATACGCGTCGGCAACCCGTCGCAGTTGATCTTCGAACGAACAATGGATGAAGCCGACCTCGCCGAGCGAGCGGCCGATGCTCGATATGCGGTAGCCGTCCGCACCAATCTGCGCCTGCGACCAATCCGCGTCGAGCGCCAAGTGATAGATCACGGCTTCTTCACTTTGGTGGGCGCGGTGCGTGCCACATCGGTGCCGTCGCCGAGCCATCCGACACGGTTCGAACCCCAGCAATAGACCGTGCGGTCGGTGGCCACACCGCACGTGAATTCTTCACCGCCGCTCAGGCTGGCGAACTTGACCCCGCCCGTGACCGCAACCGCCGCAGTCTGCTGGCCGCCAGACGTACCGCTGCCGAGTTGGCCGGTCGCGTTGTTGCCCCAGCAGTGGGCGGCGCCATCGGCAGTCACGCCGCACGTCTGGCTGTCGCCTGCCGTCAACGAAGCGAACTTCAACGCCGGCGCGGCCTTGACCGGTGCCAGGCGCTCGGCGACGGTGCCGTCGCCGAGTTGGCCTTGCGCGTTGCTGCCCCAGCAATAGGCCGAGCCGTCGGCGATCAACCCACAGGTGTGCGTGCGGCCGAGCGCGAGCGTCGTGAACTTGAGACCGCCGGTGACGGTGGATGGCTGGTTCTGGGCGGCGTTGCTCTTCTTGCCGTCGCCCAGCTGACCGAAGGTGTTGTTGCCCCAACACCACGCCGTGCCGTCCGCGGTGGTGAGGCCGCACGCGTGGTTGTCGCCGCCGAGCGCCAATGACTTCAGCGTGAGCGCGGCCGCCGACCGACCCGGTGCCGTTTGGTCTTGACCTGACGCGTTGCCCAGCTGACCGCTCGGGTACGAACCCCAGCAATAGGCGGCCCCGGCGGCGGTGAGCCCGCAGACGTGGTTCTGCCCGGTCACGATCGACTGGAGCGCGATGTTGCCCTGAACGGGAACCGGTGCATTCTTGTTGGCCGTGTCCGCACCGGCGCCCGTGGCGCCGTTACCGAGCTGGCCGGAGGAGTTGTCGCCCCAACACAAAGTCGCACCCGCGCTGGTCACGCCACAGGTGAAGTAGCGACCGGCCGCCAATCGAGCGAACTTGGTCGACCCTGCGACCGGTGTCGGCACTTTGCGGTCGGTGTTCGAACCGTCGCCGAGTTGACCCATGCGGTTGTAACCCCAGCAATAGGCGGTGCCGTCGGACGTGAGCGCGCAGACGTGCTGATCACCGGCCACCACCTGCTCGGCCACGAACGGATCGGGCTGCCGGCTCGTCGTCGGACCCGCCGTCGTGACCGCGCTCGTCGTCGCCACGGCGACGGTCGTCGACGGCGTTGTTACCGCAGTCGCGTCGTCCCCATCGTCCCCACCGCAGGCCGTGGCCGCCATGGCATAGATAGACACCGATATGACCGATTTGTATCCCCATCCGCGCATGGCGGCAGAGGGTACCGGTTCCGCGCCGACCTCACCCGATGATCGCGCTCGAGCCGACGGTTGCGATCGAGGTCAGCGCCGGGCCACGACCAGCGCGTGCGGGTGGAGGTAACCCTTGTCCACACGGCGCGTCGACACCTCGAGCCCGAGTGAGCGAAGGTGTCCCGCAATCTCGGCGATGGGCGTGAACGACAATGACGACCCCGCGGTGATGCGCAGGATCTTGGTCGCGACCACCTCTTGCGTTCGGGCCAACCAGTGCTTCCACCGGGGCGCGACATCGGTCTCCTTCACGACCAACACGCCACCGTGCGCCAACTGCTCGACACAGGCGTCGAGCAATGCGAACTCGGCGGTCTTGTCGAGCAGATACAGCACATCGACGATCACGATGGCGTCCCACGGGCCCGGGGGCACATCGCCCGACGCCGCGTGATGAAAGTCGAGATGCACGGTCTTGGGGTCGACATGCGATTGCGCGTGCGAGGCCACCGCGATCTTGCGGGCATCGATGTCGACACCGTTGACCTCGCGATCGCTCGACGACACCGCGAGGTACGCGCTGATGAGGCCATGGCCACAACCGACCTCGAGCACGCGGCCGCGGCGAGGCACCTCCGCGTCGACGAGTGCGACGGGACACGTACGGAACCGGCCGCGTACATGCAGGCGGTCTCGCTTCGGCGCATGGTCGAACAGCGCAAGTACATCTGTTGCGAGCGTCGAGGACACGGCAGGCTCAGCGCCTCGTTGCCGCAAGGTCGCGGTAGGTGCCGAGGCGGTAGCCGTAACGATCGATGGCCTGACGCACGCGCGGCGACAGCACGGCGTCGAGCTCGGCACCCCACTTGTAGCCCCAGCGGTATCGATGCCGTTCGTCGTCCTCGGCCTCGCCGGGGTGCCCCGACAGCTCGACCGACGACACGTCGGCCTCGGCAAATCGCTCGAGCACGCACAGCATCGCCGCCTCGTCGAATCGACCCGCCTCGTCGAGACCCGCCGCGGCACCGGGAAACGCGATGCCGTCTGCCTCGAGCTCCCGCTCGAGCGTGGTTGCGAGGCGCCGCATCAACCGCCCCACCGGGCCCCGCCCCTGCATGCGCGTGACCCGCACCGCGGGCACGTCGAATCGGTGCGCCAAGTCGACCACCACCTCGCGCAGACCCGGGAACATGTGCACATGCTGGTGCGAGTTGAGGTGGTCGATCGACAGCCCGGCGTCGTGTGCGGCGCCGATCTGCGCCGCCAGCTCGCGCTCGACATCGGCCATGTCGATGCGCTTGGTCATCACTCTGGGCAGCAGCTGGCGCCACGAATGGGCGAGGCGACCGCGCCGGTCGACCAGCGTCGGAATGTCACGGGCCGCCGACACGGGCGGGTCTTCGCCGACGAGCGCGAGGTGCACGCCGACGCCGAGCGTCGTCTCGTCGCGCAACCAGCCCACCGACCGCGAGAAGCCCGACCCGAGCACAAGCACCGAGGTGCTCGTGATCACGCCCTCGCGCATGCCGCGAAGAATGCCGTGCGACACCGCCGGTGTCAGCCCGTAGTCGTCGGCATTGACGATCAACAGGCGTTCGGACAGAGCGGCCATCAGGTGCGCGCGGCTGCGCCGCCGCGTGATTCGGGCGGCAGCGGCCGCACATTCTTGAGCTCGCCGTGCAACATGACCATTTCGCGCACGATACGCCGGATGACCGACGACGACGAGAGTGTCGACACGCCGCGCGTGCGGGGAAAATAGTCGACGCCGAACTGCACGATGCGGTAGCCGATGCGATTGGCGCGCGCGAGCAGCTCGACATCGATGAACGAGCCCTCGCTCTTCAATTCGACATGATCGAGCACCTCTCGCCGAATCAACTTGAACGCGAAGTTGACGTCACGGATGCGCAGGGCGAACAACGAACGAACGAGATGGTTGTAGACGTAGCTGTAGATGAACCGTCGAGGCCCTTCACCGGTACGGTCGAAGCGAAACGCGCTGACGATGTCGGCTTCGTAGACACGGATGATGCGCACGGCCTTGCCCA
>JBDTLT010000022.1:0-42577 GCA_039934635.1 Acidimicrobiales bacterium | reverse complement strand
ACCGACACCGCGATCATCAGATACGGGCGGTCGAGCACCGCGGACGGCTCGAAGCTGTCGCGGTAGATACGCGCCGCGGCCATGGTGTTGTGGGGGCTGAAGTGATGCGCGAACGCGTACGGCAACCCCCAGAGACCAG
This sequence comes from Acidimicrobiales bacterium, assembly GCA_039934635.1. Taxonomy (GTDB): domain Bacteria; phylum Actinomycetota; class Acidimicrobiia; order Acidimicrobiales; family WLNW01; genus DATLFA01. The sequence continues at coordinate 42,438 of JBDTLT010000022.1, read as the reverse complement.
CCGCCTGCGCGCCGAAGTCGCTCGAACCGAGCATCCATAGCGCCGGCATGTTGCCGAGCGCCGGTGTCGCGTGGATCGAGCGATACGGATGATTGGCGGGGAGCGACCCTTGAAAGTGGCCGACGAGCTCGTTCATCTGATCGGGGAAGTCCTCGGCGGCCAACGTGCCACCACGGCGCAGCGCGCTGGCGGTGATCGCGTCGGTGCCCGGAGCGCGACCGATGGCGAGGTCGATGCGCCCCGGGTGGAACGCTTCGAGCATGCCGAACTGTTCGGCCACCGCGAGCGGCGCGTGGTTCGGCAGCATGACGCCGCCGGCGCCCACCCGAATGGTCGAAGTGGCGGCGGCGATGTGGCTGATCAACACCGGCGGTGACGAACTGGCAATGCCGGGCATGTTGTGGTGTTCGGCAACCCAGTAGCGGCGAAATCCCCACCGCTCGGCGTGTTGCGCGAGGTCGATGCTGTTGCGCAACGCGTCGCCCACCGACGAGCCCTCGGGCACGGGTGCGACGTCGAGCACCGAGAGCGGCACGAAGTCAGTCACGTTCTGAGGCTAGCCAGCCGCGCTGTGATTCAATCAGGCCACATGGGACCCGAAGCGTTCTGCAACTCGTTGGTCGACGAGGCGGTGGCGAGCCACTTGTCGATGATCAAGCATCCGTTCATTGCCGGCGTCGCCGCGGGCATCGCCACGCGTGACGAGCTCATCGAGTTCGGCGTGGGCATGTATCGCCTGGTGCTCGATGCCCAGCGTTGGGCAGCGGCCGGGTATGCGCAGGTCGACGACCAATCGGTGCGAGCCCGCATGCTCAACTCGATGTACGAAGAGGAGACAGGCCTGCTGTCGGGTACGTCGTCGCACGCCTCGCTCGTCGCCGATTTCGTGGCCGCGCTCGGGCAACCGCACGACGTGACCGTTGCCCGCTCGCGCGAGCTGCGACCACACTTCCAGGCCTTCTGCGACTTCCAGGAGTTCCTGGGCCGCTGCCGTCCGTTTTGGCTGTACCGCGGGGTCACGTCACTCGCGGGCGAGGCCCAATTCACCGATCTCTGCAAGCTGATGGTCGATGTGTTGCCGCGCCACTATGGCGTCGACGAAGACGGCGCTCGCTTTTGGTCGGTGCACATCCCGATCGATGAAGAACATACGTCGACCGCGGTCCGCGTGGTGGGGCCGTACATCGATGATCCCGAAGCGCGACGTCAACTGCGTCAGTACATGTGGTTGCACATGGACATGCGCTATCGCGCGTGGCTCGAGCCGTCGCGCGGGGCGAGCCGGGCGACCTGACCGCCCGTTTACTTCTGTCCGGGTAAGTAGAGACCGAGCACGTCGCCGTCGAGCAGCTTGTCGACACGCGCGCGAAGAGCATGTCGCGACGGCTCGTACGGGAACACCGCGAACCGACCCGCCTTGACCGAGTCGACCACGATGTCCGCAACCTCGACCGCAGTGAGTGCAACGTCTTTCATCGAGGCCAGCTTGGCCCATACATCGTGCATGAAGTCGCTCGTCGGCGCGGTGTCGCCGAGCGCGTCAGGACGGTTGCGCGCCGACTGCGGCAATCGGGTCATGACGAACCACGGAGCGACGACGCTGACGCCGATCGGATGGCCGGCTTCGATGAGATCGGCCGCCAACGTCTCGGCCAGTGCGGTGACGGCCGCCTTGGATGCGTTGTACGCGGCGAAGCCCGGCTGATTGATGTAGCCGGCCAGCGACCCGGTGATACAGACATGTCCCGGCCGGCCCGCCGCGATCATGCGCGGCACGAACGAACGCACGCAGTGCACCGCACCGTTGACGTTGACGCTCCACATCCATTGCCAATCGTCGACGGTGCTCTCCCACGCCGCGCCCGTTGCCGTGACGCCGGCGTTGGCGAACACGAGTTGCGGGGGCCCGAATGCGTCGTCGACTCGTGCCGCCATCGATTCGACCGCCGCGGCGTCGGTGACATCGGTGCGCACCGCGAGCACCTCGCCCAACGCACCCGCGGTCGCAGCCGCCTTCTCGAGCGCGCCGGCCTCGATGTCGGCCATGACGACACGGGCGCCTTCGCTCAGCAGTCGCTTGGTCAACTCGAACCCGATGCCACTGGCAGCACCAGTCACTACTGCGGTCTTGCCTCGGAGGTCATCGATCATCGGTTTCGGCATCGCCGCAATGTAGCGCCCGGCTCTCGCTCCGAAGCGCCGCTCGTGCCCGGAGGCCATGTCCTATATTGCGGCCGTGGCTGACGAATCCGAGATGTCGATCGAACGTCCCAAGACCTCGACCCGCGATCGAGCGACCTTGCGCACGGGCCTCCAGAGCTGGCTACAGCAGACGCATCCGGCGGGTACCGCCGTGACGATCGCGGAGTTCGACGCGCCCTCGACCAACGGCATGTCGAGCGAGACGATTCTCGTGACCGTCGAGTGGCACGACCAGAGCCCGCAGCGAGAGCGACTCGTCGTGCGCCTGAGCCCCGACTCGGCCGCCGTGCCAGTGTTCCCTACCTACGACCTTGAAAAGCAGTTCCGCGTCATGCAACTGGTGGGCGAACGCAGCCGCGTGCCTGTTCCCACCATGCGGTGGTACGAGCCGAGCGACGAGTGGCTCGGCTCACCGTTCTTGGTGATGGGGCACGTCGACGGGCAGGTACCGCCCGACATGATGCCGTACGTCTTCGGCAGCTGGTTGACACAAGCGTCGCCCGCCGAACGCGCCGCGCTGCAGCAGGCGACCATCGAAGTGATCGCCGATCTGCACGCGATACCGATCGGCGACCATTGCACGTTTCTGGAGTACGACGTCGACGGCGCGACGCCGTTGCGCCGCCACGTCGAGGACCAACGCCGGTTCTACGACTGGGTCGCCGCCGACGGCGTTCGATCGCCACTCATCGAGCGATCGTTCCGCTGGCTCGACGAACACTGGCCGGCCGAGAGCGAGGCGGTGATCAGTTGGGGCGACTCGCGTATCGGCAACATCTTGTATCGAGACTTCCTTCCTGTCGCGGTGCTCGACTGGGAGATGGTCGGTATTGCGCCGCGCGAGGTCGACCTCGCGTGGCTGATCTGCCTGCACCGCAGCTTTCAAGAGATCGCGGAGCGCGTCGGCGTGCCTGGGCTACCCGATTTCTTGCGGCGCACCGACGTCGATGTCGCGTATCGCGCGCTCACCGGTTATGAGCCGGCCGACATGGATTGGTACGAGGCGTACGCCGCGTTGCGCTTCGCGATCATCATGTTTCGCATCACTCGCCGCTCCGCGCACTTCGGTGAGACCGAGATGCCCGCCGACCCCGACGACGCCATCAGCCATCGAGCCCTCCTCGAGCGCATGCTCGACGGCACCTACGTCCCCTGACCGCACGTTTTAACCGCGGGCGCGCCTCTAGAGGGTGGCGAACCAGGCGGGGAGGCGCAGCGGGCGGCCTCGATGGTCGATGCAGCCATGGGCGGTCACCGCGGTGAGGCGGGTTTCGCCGCCGACGGTGAGCAGATATTCGATCTGAAACGTGGCTTTGCTACGAGTGCCGAGGCGCAGGTGCACGGTCACCACGTCGTCGAAGTAGCACGGCCGAATGTATTTCAGCGCGACCTCGATCACTGCGAAGTTCAGGCCAGAGTCACGCACCGACACATAGTCGTGGTCGACGCTACGGAGGTACGCAACGCGCGCTTCTTCGAGGTACGGGAGATACGACGCATGATGGACAATGCCCATCGCATCGGTCTCGGCAAACCGTACGCGGATGTCATGGGCGAATGGGTACGCACTTGGATCTGTCGATGGATCGGCGTTGATGCGCACGAGGGCTCAGGCGTCCGGGAAACTTTGGCCAACGAAGGTCTCGGACATCGTCCACAGCCGTCGGGCAGCATCGGCATCGAGCGCCCACGGCGCATGCTGGTCACTTACTGCGCAGTCTTCGCAGTACACCCCGCCCTGCTCCTGCATTTCGTCGGACGTGGCGGCCCAGACCGAGGTCGCCGCGCCGGACTCGATCGACTTGCGTTGCGGAAAGCCGCCGCCCGGGCGGCTCTTCGCCCTCTCTTTCAGGGCCTGGTAGTCATCCCGTGTCATATGGCGCCCGAGTTCGGTCGCGATCATCCCCGGATGCACCGCATACGAACGCACACCGCGATCGTGCAGCCGCCGATCGAGTTCGACGCTGAACAAGATGTTCGCCGTCTTGGACTGCCCGTAAGACTCGAACTTGTCGTACGCGCGCCGCTCGTAGTTGGGGTCGTCCCAGATGATGTCGGAGCTGCGATGTCCACCGGAAGAGAGATTGACCACTCGCGACGGTGCCCCCGCGATCAACAACGGGGTCAGCAGGTTGGTCAACAAGAAGTGACCCAAGTGATTGGTGCCGAACTGCAACTCGAACCCGTCGGCGGTGCGTTCGAACGGGGTGGCCATCACGCCGGCGTTGTTGACCAGGATGTCGAGGCGATCGTGTCTCGCCGTGAACCCCGCGGCGAATTCCCGAACGCTCGCGAGTGATGTCAGATCGAGCAGACCGACTTCGAGGGAGGCCTCGGGCAGTTGCTGGCGGATCGCCGCGGCGGCAGCCTCGCCCCGCGACTCGGTGCGTACCGCCAGCGTCACCGCGGCGCCGGCCGAGGCCAGCGCCCGAGCCGTCTCGAGCCCCAACCCGGTCGATGCGCCGGTCACCAGAGCGATGGTGCCAAGCAGATCGACACCGTCGAGCACCTCATCGGTCGTCGTGTCGAACCCCACGGCTGGTCGCTCCGCTCTGAGAGCCGCTCGAGCTCTCTCCTACTCGTCGGCCATCGCTTCGTGGCGGCGGCGCTGCACTGTAGACAGAACCGCACCCAGTTGGCGGATCTGGGTGCGGGTCAGGTGATCGAGCAAGTGCCGGCGGACGCCATCGACGTGCAGCGGTGCCGCTCTTTCGAGCTTTGCCATGCCCCTGTTCGTCAGCGCCGCCATCGTCACCCGCCGGTCGTCGGCGAGCGGCTCGCGCGCCACGAACCCCTTTTTGACCAACCCGTCGAGGCGCCGCGTGAGCCCGCTCGGCGAGAGGTGGAGCACCGACGCGAGATCGCACATGCGTCGCCGGTGGCCCTCGGCCTCGGACAACGCCACGAGTACCGCATAATCACCGCTCGAGATGCCGTGATGATCGACGAGCTCGGCGCCGAGCGAGGCCTCGACGTCGGCGAACACGTCGACCAGCCCCCGCCACGCCTTCATTTCTTCGTCGTCGAGCCACTTGGCCATAGAAACAGCCTAGAGGAGGGTGCTTCGTGTCACAACTATTGCGTACGCAAGTAAGACGGAATAGTTGCGAGCGCAACTATGTTCCATTGAGTGCAGTACCCAACAAAGGAGCACACAATGGCGAACATCAAAGGCCTCACCCCCGGCACATGGAACGTGGACCAGTCACACTCGGCCATCAGCTTTTCGGCTCGGCACCTCATGATCAGCAAGGTCCGCGGGCGCTTCGAGTCGTTCGGCGGCACGATCACCGTGACCGAAGACCCCCTGCGCTCCACGGTCCAGGCCGTTGCGGACACCAAGTCGGTCACGACCGGCGACGAATCCCGTGACGTCCATTTGAGGAGTGGCGACTTCTTCGACGTCGACAACTACCCTGAACTCAGCTTCGTCAGCACCGGCATCCAAGAACACGGCGACGACTTCCGCCTCGCCGGTTTGCTCACGGTCAAGAACGTCACCAAGCCGGTAGTGTTCGACCTCGAATTCGACGGCGTCAGCACCGATCCGTGGGGCAACACCAAAGCCGGTTTCAGCGCCGAGACCGAGATCAACCGCAAGGATTTCGGCCTCGAGTGGAACGTGGCACTCGAAGCAGGTGGCGTCCTCGTCGGCGACAAGGTCAAGATTCAACTCGACATCCAAGCAGTAAAGGCCTGACCATGAAGATCCAAGAACTCGGGCACGTCGTGTTGTACGTGCGCGACCTCCAGCGATCACGCCACTTCTATCGTGACGTGCTCGGGTTCCACGAGCTGCACGCGGTCGACAACGCCGTTGCCGCATACGGCTCGGGGCGTACGCATCACGAGTTGTTGCTCATTCAGGTCGGCAACGACGCGACGCCCATCCCGGCGGGTCGCCGAGTCGGCTTCTACCACATGGGCCTCAAGGTCGGTGAGAGCGATGACGAGTTGCGAGAAGCGCTCGCGACGATCCAGGCCGCCGGCATCAAAGTCGTTGGTGCGAGTGACCACACGGTGACCCACTCGCTCTATATCGAAGACCCCGACGGCAACGAGATCGAGCTCTACATCGACGTGCAGCCCGAACTGTGGCGCGACGACCCGACCGCCGTGATGGCACCGACCAAGGCGCTGCGCCTTTGAGGCCGTGCCTCACACGGCATCGTCGGGCGTGATCGCGAGCCCCATCGCGTAGCCGAAGCGTGGCCGCGCGTCGCGTGCGAGCACGACTTCGGCGCCAACCTCGTCGGCAAGAAGGAATGCGTCCTTCAGATCCTTGAAGCCGAGGCCGATCGTCGGTTTGACGATCGCCGCCGCTTCGGGATTGCCATCCTCGTCGAAGAGTGCGGTCGTGCCTCGACCGAAGACGAACTCGGCCGTGCTCTTGACGTCGGTCTCGCGGATCAGATGCGCAAACGCCGCAAAGTCGATGCCGGCCGCTTCGGCCAGTGCGATCGCCTCGTGGGCCGCGACCCACATGGTGTATTGCATCATGTTGCGGGCCAACTTCGCCGCCATACCCGCGCCGATGTCACCGAAGCGCACGACGTGACCGGCAAAGCACTCGAGCACCGGCTTGGCTTCGTCGATGGTCGCCTGGTCGCCACCACAGATGAGATAGAGCGTGCCGGCCAAGGAACCAGGCTCGCCGCCGCTGATGCCGGCGTCGATGAAGCGCACGCCCTTTGCGGTACATGCGGCGTGAAGCGTGCGAACGGTTTCCGGTGCGACCGTCGAATGCAACATCACGATCGAGTTGGTGGGCGCACCCGCGAGCACGCCGTTTGCGCCGGCGATCGATTCGAGCGCTTGTTCGTCGGTACGCACGACGACGCAGATCGCGTCGGCGCCGCGCGCGGCCTCAGCGGGTGTTGCGGCAACTTTGGCGCCCGCCTTCACTCGCGGCTCGACCGCCGGCGGATAAGGATCGAACACCGTGACGTCGTGGCCGCCGGCGATGACGTGGTCGCACATGTGACCACCCATCTGACCGAGCCCGAGGAACGCGACACGCATCGGTAGCTCCTTTGATTCAGGCGAGAGGATCGCGATAGGGGCCGGCAAGATGCCCACCATCGATGACGAACTCGGCGCCGGTGCAATACGAACTGTCGTCGCTCGCGAGGAAGAGCGCAAGCTTGGCAATCTCGTCCGCCGTACCGGGCCGAGGGATCGGCTGGCGGGCCATGAGCACTTCGAGCCGCCGCTGCGTTGCGGCGGGCGCCTCGCGCACCATCGGTGTCGCGATCACGCCCGGATGGATCGAGTTGACGCGGATGCCAAAGCCACCCAACTCGATCGCGGTGGATTTGGTGATGCCGGTGACCGCGAACTTGGTCGCGGCGTAACTGCTCATGCCCAACACACCGGCGATGCCATCGATCGACGACGTGTTGATCACCGAAGCGTTGCCACTCGCCTTCAGCAGCGGCAGACACGTGCGGATGCCGTAGAAAACTCCGTGCACGTTGATGTCGAAGAGTCGGTGATGATCGGCCAGATCGATCTCGTCGATGCGTACCGGCCCCACACCGATGCCGGCGTTGTTGACGAGGACGTCGAGCCGGCCGAAGCGTTGGTCGATCTCTTGTGCCACCTCGAGCCATCGTTCGTAGTCCGCGACATCCAGATGCACATAGTGCGCCGCCGAACCGATGGCATCGGCCACGGCTTTGCCGGCGTCGTCGTTGACATCGGCGACGATCACCGTCGCACCCTCGGCCGCGAACAGCGTCGCCTCGGCTTCGCCCTGGCCGCTCGCGCCACCGGTGACCAGCGCGACTCTGCCCTCGAGCCTGCCCCCAAGCCGATCCGTCATGGTCTCTGCCTAGCAGAAACCTGCTAATGATTGCCCATGCACCCTGAACTCGAATCAGCCTTCGGCCTTGCCGGGCGCACCGCAGTGATCACGGGCGCGGCGAACGGAATCGGCCGCCAGGCCGCGCTCACGTTCGCAATGGCCGGTGCCAACGTTGTCATCGCGGACGTGAAGGACGACCTGGCGGAGACGGCACGACTGGTGGGCGACCTCGGGGGCCATGTCACGGCGCGACCGACCGACGTCCGCGAGAAGAATGAAGTCGACGCACTCGCGCAACTCGCAGTCGACACGTACGGCGCCATCGATGTGTGGGCCAACGTCGCCGGCATCATCCGCTACTCCAAGATCGTCGATACCACCGAGGACACGTTGCGGTCGATCATCGACGTCAACCTCATCGGTGTCTATTGGGGCATCGCCGCCGCGGCGCGCGCCATGAGCGTCAACGGGGGCGGCTCGATCATCAACATCGCATCGGCCGGCGGCGACGTCCCCGCCCCCACCATCTCCGTGTACGGACTCACGAAGGCCGCCGTGATGCATCTGACCAAGACCGCCGCAGTCGAGCTCGGCGAACACGGCATCCGCGCGAACGCGATCGCTCCCGGGTTCATCGATACGCCGATGGTGTCGCCGTATTGGACCCGCGCCGACGGCAGCATCGACGAGCAGGCCAAAGCCGACACGCTGCGCGCCCGTGGATCGACCTCGCCACTCAAGGTGACGGGTGAGACGACGGACATCACCTACGCGATGCTCTACCTCGCAAGCGATGCGTCACGATTCATGACCGGGCAGACGTTGCGCCCCAACGGCGGCGTCGTGATGCCATGAGCGGCGGATTATCGCCGCCAATGTGATCAGCGGCGGATTATCGCCGTCAATGTGACGAGCGACGGGCCGCTACGAGGTGTAGCCGACGCGCTGGCGCAGGGCGGTTTCGAGATCGTCGATGATGCGCCCGGAGTGGTCGTAGGCGATGGGCGCCTCGTTGGGATTGGGGCCGTCCCATCCCGGCAACAGGCCCCGCTCGTGTACGAAGAACTGCGCTTCGATGTTCTGCCCGTTGAACTGGTCGGCTTCGGGATCGGTGACGAGCCACGCGCACATTGCACCGATGACCTCGGGCGGCGCCCCAACGTTGGGAATGCCGAACTCGGCCATATCGGCGCCGATGCGTTCGGTGGCGATGAGGTTGGGCTGCACGTTGAAGCAACGGATGCCCTTGTCGCCGAGCTCGGTCGCGAGGAAGCCGGCGACGCGGTGGAACGCGGCCTTGGACACGCCGTAGCCCATGCCCCAGCCGCCCTGGCCGGCGGGCTTGGTCGGGCTGGCGTAGCCCGACGCCGACGAGATGTTGATGATGGTGCCCGAACCGCGGGCGATCATCCCCGGCAGCAGGAACTTGTTGAGGATGAGGGGCGCGACGACGTTGGCGTAGATCTGCTTTTCGAGCAGCTCGATCGGCGTATCCATGAATAGATCCATGTGGCCTGGTCCGATGTAGCGGCCGTTGTGGAGGACGACATCGACGCGACCCCAACGCTCGAGGACGGTGGCCGCCGCCGCACCCAACGACGGTGCGTCGAGAAGATCGGCCGGCACGAGCAACGCTTGGCGCCCTTCGGCGGTGACCAGCTCGGCGGTGGACTCGAGGCTGCCCGGCAATGGTTTGGTGTTGGACTTCGCGAGGGTCGACGAATGCTCACGCGCTTCGCCCTCTTGCACCGTGCGCGCGGTGATCGCCACGTCGTAGCCCGCCCGGGCCAGATACTGCGCGCACACCTTGCCGATGCCACGGCTGGCCCCGGTCACGAACGCCACTTTGGTCGTCATTGCCTCTCCCCCTCGGTCGCCGTCTAGTTTGCTCACCGTCCGGGTCAAGGTGCCAAAGGGGAGGCAGTGACGGCTGTCAGAAGCAACGGGACGGTGCGCGTCGAGGGACGTGGCGCGGTCACGACCATGGTGCTCGACCGGCCATTGCGGCTGAACGCGATGTCCGCGGCAATGTCACGCGACGTGCGGTCCGCGCTGGCCGACATCGCGGCGAGCGGCGCGCGTGCGCTGGTCGTGCGGGGCGAAGGATCTGCATTCTCGGCCGGCGCCGACCTGCACAGCCTCGACGACGACATCGATCTCGATGACGCGTCCGCAGTGCGCGACTACGTGATGGGCTGGTCGAACAATGTGCTCGCTCTACGCGCACTGCCGATGCCCTCGATCGCCGCTGTCGAAGGCCCGGCCTACGGCGGTGGCTTCAGCTTTGCGTTGGCGTGTGATGTCGTGATCGCGGCGAGCACTGCCCGCTTCAACACGCAATACGTGAACATCGGCATCAACCCCGACCTCGGCTCGTCATGGACGTTGCCGCGCGCGATCGGGCCCGCGCTCGCGCGCTACCAGATGCTGCGGGGCAGCGAGATCTCGGGCACCGAGGCCCACCGCATCGGGATGGTCGCCGAGGTGACCGAACCGGGTCGTGCAGCAGCGCGCGCCCACGAACTCGCCGCCGAGCTCGCCGCCCGTTCGCCCTCTTCGGTTGCGTCGATCCGCGCCCTCCTCGAATCCGCTTCGAGCGGCACGCTCGAAGCGGCAATGGCCGACGAAGCGACCGCGATCGCCGCGGCGTTCGCCACCCCGGATTTCCGCGCCGCGCTGTCGGCCTTCCGCGCGGGCAGAGCCGAAACCGAATCAGCTTCGTGAGCGACTCGACGAAAGAGTCATCGGTACTCTCACTGCTGCGAGACAAACCGGTGCGAACGCTGACATTCGCACAGTCGACGTTGTCGATCGGCATCTTCCTGCAGACCGCCGTGCTCGGCAAGCAGATCTTCGACATCAGCGGGCACGAGCTCGACTTGGGGCTCCTCGGTCTCGCCGAATTCCTCCCCGCGGCCATCCTCGTGCTCGTCACCGGTGCCGTGGCCGATCGCTTCGACCGGCGACGGGTCGCGCTGTTCGCGATCGTCGGCGAACTCTTCTGCACCGCCTTCTTCGTCTGGTACGCGACGACCGATCCGACCGCCGTAGGGCCGCTGTTCGCCATTGCCGCCGGCTTCGGCACGGCGCGGGCGTTCGCCGGGCCGGCAACGCGCGCCATGCCACCAATGGTCGCACCCGAGGGCTCACTGCACCGCGTCATTGCGTTGAACTCGGCCATCTTCACCACCGCGTTCATCATCGGGCCCGGCGCATCGGGCTTTCTCTACGCGATCGATCCGTCGGTGGCCTACATAGTGGCGGCCGTGCTGATGACCCTGGGCTTCAGCGGAATGCTGCGCGTGCGATTTCGCCGTTCACCCCCGAGGCCGGATCCGGGCGATCGACCAACGCTGCATTCCGCGCTCGAAGGCCTGCGATTCATCCGGCGTACCCCGGTGCTTTTCGCCGCGATCTCACTCGACCTGTTCGCGGTTCTGTTCGGCGGAGCGGTTGCGTTGCTTCCGTCGATCGCCGAAGACCGCCTCGGTGTCGGCGACATCGCGTACGGCTGGTTGCGCGCCGCGATCGGCATCGGTTCGGCGATCACGGCGATCGCCATCGCGATCCGACCCATCGATCGCCACGTCGGCAAGGTGCTGCTGGTTGCGGTCGCCGTGTTCGGCTTGGGCACGATCGTGCTGGGCATCACCCACAGCTATTTCGTGGCTTTTCTGGCCATCATGGTCTTGAGCGCCGCCGACATGGTCAGTGTGTACATACGCGGCACGCTCGCTCCCCTGCTCACTCCCGACGACAAGCGAGGCCGCGTGCTCGCCGTCGAAAGCGTCTTCATCGGTGCGTCCAACGAGCTCGGCGCGTTCGAGAGCGGCGTCACTGCCAGTTGGTTCGGCACCCAGGTCGCTGTCATCAGTGGTGGGGTGCTGACCATCGGCGTCGTCGGCTTCTTCTGGGTGCGCTACGCGAGTTTGCGTGTGGTCGATCGCTTCCGCGACGTGGCGTCGGCTACATGATTCGGTGTTGATCCGTTGATCATTTGTTGATCAGACGGTGAAGTGGGCGATGGTACGATCGTCTCGAACGGGGACCGCTCACTCGACGAACAGGGAGCGCTGTTTTTGGACGACTCGCAGCACTCCCGAATCCTCGTAGTCGACACCGACGACGAACTGGCGGTGACCACAAACGCGCTGCGTTCCGACGGATGGTCGCTGGTCGAAGCAGAGACATTTGATCGCGCGCTGTCGCAACTGCGATCGGTCGCGATCCACGCAATCGTCATCGACCCGTTCAACATGCAACCCGGCGGGCTCGATGCCGTCATCGAGATTCGCCGCATCACCAATGTGCCGATCCTCGTCACGACCAACCTCGTCGACCGCACGGTGCTGGTGGCCGCGCTGCGCCTCGGTGTCGACGACTACGTGCTCAAACCGGTGTGGCCGTCAGAGATTGCAGCACGCGTGGCCGCGCTGGTACGCCGCGGCAAGCGCGGTGACCGACATTCGCGCATCGACGCGGGCAACCTGGTCATCGAGTTCGCGTCGCGGCAGGCATTCGTCGCCGGCGAAGACATGCGGTTACCCAAGCACGAGTTCGACGTACTCGCACTGCTCGCGCAACATGCGGGCACGGTGTTCGCCCGCAACGAGATCTTCGCCCACGTGTGGAACGAGAACTACGACAAGAACGCCGCGGCCACCGTCGTCGAGCACATCCGCCGATTGCGCCGAACGGTCGAGAGCGATCCGCGCCACCCTCGACTCATCCAGACGGTGCAACGCCGAGGTTACCGATTCAACTTGGGCGCGCTGATCGCTTCGTGAGCGAGAGCTATCACCTCATCTGTCGATGAGCGCGAGCTGCGGCTCGAGGTGGCCCGTCTCGAGCAGAGTCGCTTCGGCGTCGAGTGCGAGCTCAGGGTCGTCGTCGGCGCGATCGGGCAGCGCGATGAATGCGAACAACGCGCATCCGGCGATGATGATCGCGCCCACGACCATGGCCAGCCGCAGTCCGCTCATCCACGCCTGCCGCGCCGCATCGAGGAACTGTTCGCCGGCGGGGCCGCCGAGGTCCCGGGCCGCCACCGAGGCACCACCGAGTGAGGAACTGGCCGTGCTCCGCGCCGATGCCGGCAGCGCACCGAGTGAACTGGCGATCTGGCTGGTGTAGCGCGACGCCATCACGCTGCCGAGCACGGCGACGCCGAGTGCACCGCCGAGTTCGCGCGTGGTGTCGTTGGTGGCCGAGCCCATCCCCGCCTTCGACGCGGGCACCGCGGACATCAACAGGTCGGTAGTCGGCGACATTGCGATGCCCATGCCGAACGCCATGATCCCCATACCTACCAGCACTGCGATGTAGGACGGAGCGGAGGGCAGCGTAGCCATCACCGCAGTGCCGGCCGCGACGATGGCGAGACCGGCAGCGACCGTGCGCCGCTTGCCGTATCGATCGACGAGCCCTGGCGACAGCGGCGCGGCAACCATCATGAAGAGCGCGATGGGCGCCATGTGAAGGGCCGAGGAGAACGTACCGTAACCCATCACCAACTGGAACAACTGGGCGATGCTGAAGAACAAACCCATCAGCGTGAAGAAAACCAACGTGAGCGCAACTGCAGATACACCGAACGCCGGCTTGCTGAACAAACGGATGTCGAGCATCGGCTGTGCGGCGCGTCGTTCCCACCACGTGAAGGCCACGAGCAACCCGAGACCGATCGCCACGAGGCCGACCGTTTCGGTCGATCCCCAGCCGTGCGTCGGCGCCTCGATGAGCCCGTAGACGAGGGTGACGAGACCGGCAGTGGACAACACTGCGCCGGGCCCATCGATGCTGCCCTGATCTGGGTCACGGGAAGTCGGCACCAAGAAGGCCGCGGCAGCGATCGAAGCGGCCGCGAACGGGACCGCGACGAGGAACACCGAACCCCAAGCGAAGTGCTCGAGCATGAATCCCGACAGCAACATGCCGATCGCGCCACCACCACCGGCCACGCCCGACCAGATCGCGACCGCCTTGGCCCGCTCCTCGCGAGGAAAGACGTTGGTGAGGATCGACAGCGTCGCCGGCATGATCATCGCGCCGGCCGCACCCATCACGACGCGCGAGGCGATGAGCTGACCCGCCGTGTCAGCGAGCACGCCCGCATAGAGCGACGCGCCACCGAACAACGCAAGGCCGAGTTGCATGATGCCTTTGCGGCCGAAGCGCTCGCCGAGCGAACTCATGGTGAACAACAGGCCGGCGAACACGAGGGAGTACGCGTCGACGAGCCACTGCTGCGCCGAGGCCGAGGCGCCGAGGTCTCGCGCCAGCGTCGGCAGGGCGACGTTGAGGGCCGTGTTGCCGAGCATGACGATGAGCAGGCTCGTGCACAAGACAGCGAGGATCAGCCATCGACGGGCATGGATGTCGTGGGGGTGAACGGATCGGTATGAGGCGGAAATGGCGGTCACGGGAGCCTCCTGGCGTCACCCGCTGACCGTAATGGCAGTACTGCCATTAGGCAATACTGTAATATGTCACACATGCCACATTGTCCGTCGGACCTTCCCTCAGGAAGTAGGCTGTCCGCGTGACCAGTGTCTCGCTGCGCCAGCGCCATACCGACCGCACGCGCGCGGCGATCGCCGATGCAGCCCTCGAACTGTTCGCCGAACGCGGCTTCGCCGCCACGACGGTCGACGACATCGCCGCGCGCGCCGACGTCGCCCCCCGCACGTTCTTCCGCTACTTCCCCACGAAAGAGTCGGTGCTCTTCCACGACATGGAGATCAAGCTCGGCGTGATTCGTGAGTTGCTCGTCGCCCGGCCCCTCGACGAGCCGCCGCACATCAGCGTGATCGCCGTATGCGGAGCACTCGGCGAAGAGTTCGCCTCCGATCACACCAAGTCACAGTTCATCTGCCGCCTCGCGACCGAAGAGCCGAAGTTGCTCATTCATCCGCGCCACCTGATGATCGAGCACTTCGAAGACGAGATCGTGCAAGTACTCGCCGAGCGCGCGGGCATCCAGCCCGACCTCGGCCTGCGAGCGATGACCGCCGCGCTCTTGTCCTGCGTCGGCGTGGCCTTCAACGCGTACATCAACGGGGGCGCCGTTGGCAGCTTCCGCTCGACGCTCGACGAAGCACTCGCGGCGTGCAGTATCGCGTTCGCAACTACTGGCGCTCTCGAGTAGCGCACAGTGAAGTTGCGGCGCGTCGCGATCATCGTCATCGCTGCCGCTCTCGCAATGTCCGCGTGCTCGTCCGACAAGTTGCGTGACGCCGCCGAAGCGTCCTACTCCCCTCGCTCCACAGCCCATCCGCCCACCACGCGCGAGGTTGCCACCGGATCAACCGGAATCCTGCGAGTCACCCAGGAGCAAACCGCATGCTGCTACACCGAAGGGCAGGTGTCGTACCTCACGATCACCGGACCGAACGGTGCCGTCATCACCGATCAGTCCTTCCGTCCCCTGGCGCGCCGGGCGGTGCTGTACTCGGTGCCCCTGCCGCCGGCGACCTATGAGGTTGTCAGCTATCAACGGCCGTGCGACGGCAATTGCGATCATCTCGACGGGCCGAGGGACCGGTGTTCGAGCTCGTTCGATGTTGCGCCGGGCACCATCGTCGCAGTGGTGGTGCGGTTCGCTCCCGCCAAAGGGTGCACGTTGTCGATCGATCCGACGGTCGAATCACTGATCCCCGACGACATCGCGTTGGTCGGCGAACGTCGCGACTGTGGCATCGAGTACCGGACCGCTTCGTCGAGCCCCGAGCGCAAGTGCTTTGCCGACGCCTACAGCGCGGGCCTCCCCGCCCGCGTCGTCACGAACACATCGCCCAACTATCTCGACGTGGTGCGTTTCGACAACGGCATCATCACGGTCTACCGAAATACGCCCGGACTCGCGCAAACATCGACGTGGACCGTGCGCACCTGCACCGGCCTCAAACCGAAATCCGACGGCTACGAACTCAAGGGCTGCGGCACCTTCCAACCCCTCTAACGGCCGGCGGGGGCGATCGTGACGTCGATGGCGGACATCTGGGGTTGGCCGGTGAGCGGGTCGACGCCGAACGCGCTCACCAAGTTGTTGACGTTCACGGCGACGAATCCGTGCGTGAGCGAGACCGCGCCGGGCCGCACGGAATCGTCGACTCGCGCCCGTCCCTCGACCGAGCCTGCGTCCGAGCGCAGCACCACGAGCATGCCGTCCGCGATGGCGAAGCGCTCGGCATCGCTCGGATGCACGACGACATCGGGTGGCTCGAGCGCATCGTGCTGCGGACGCGTGAGCCGGGCCGAGTTCACCCGGCGCGACTGGCGCCGGCTGACCAGGCGCAGTCGCGTCGGGTCGATCTCGGTGAGCAACTGCGGCAGACGGTCGACGAGGATCGATGGCGCGACGCGCCATCGACCGCCGGGCAGCGCGAGCTCGTGCACCCAACCCCGCCGGACCTCGGCCATGATGCCGTGCGGACCCGCGGCAACGAGGCGCGCGAACAACTCGTCGGTCTGAGTGCGCGGCTTGACCTCGTCGGCGTTGTCGACCTTCATGATCGTGCCTGCGCCGCTGAAGTTTGCGACGAGCAATCGCAACACGTCGTCGTCGGTTGTCGCATCGGGGTCGAGGCCATCGAGTATGTCGAACCCGAGTTGGCGTGCCATCTGCGCGTGCACCCACCAACAGGGTCGGCGATCCGCGCCGAGCGGCATCACGGCCGCGGCGTAGGAGCCACGGTCGCGCAACGTGATGTCGGCCCGCTCGAGTTGATGGGCAACCGGCAGCACATGCGTCGCGATCTCGGTCAGCTCGTTGTCCATGATGTCGAGGACAGCGAGGACCTCGAGCTTGCGCAGGGCCTCGATGGTGCGACGCGGGTCGGGCAGCGCAGTCAACGGATTGGCCCCTGCGACCAGTAACGCTCGTAGACGACCCGTCTCGATCTCGTCGGCCATCGCCGCGACCGGATACTCGCCCAACCACCGCGGCAACTCCGGGCGGCTGGGTGGGCCGGGCTCGTTGCGTCCTTCGATGGGCGCGGGCGCCCACACGGCGCGCTCGTCGAGCGGGGAGACGAAGCCCCGCGAGAAGCGCAGACCACCCGGCTGATCGAGCGAGCCGGTGACGATCATCAGCACCCATACCAACCAGTCGGTGACCACCGCGTCACGAACGAAGGTGACGCCCGTGCCGGGCATGCAGACCACCTTGCCCGACGCGCGAATCGCGGTCAGCAACTCGACGAGATCGCCGGCCGCGACACCCGACTGCGCCGCGACGACATCGAGCGTGAACGGTTCGAGCGCGTCACGTAACGTCACGACATCTCGCGGGTCGGTGTACGCGTCGAGTTCGGCCCGATCGGCACCCTCGATCAGCAGCTCACGAATCAGCCAGGCGAGCACCAGCGCGTCGGTACCCGGCCTCACCGCAAAGTGAGTGTCGGCCAATCGAGCGGTCTCGGTACGCCTCGGGTCGAAGACCCACAGACGCCCACCGTCGCGGCGGAACTCGCGGATGCGGCGGATGGGATCGGTGAGGAAGGTCAAATAGCCGTGCGATACGACCGGATTCTGACCAACGATGATCGCGACCCGCGGCGAATTCTCGGGCTCCCATACGGGCTGTAGGTCGGCAGCAAAGCCGGTCACCAGTTCGGCCGCCTTGAACGCAGGAAAGATGTCGACCGAGGCCGCGGTATAGCACTGCTTCGTGCCGAGCCCGCCGAAGAAACGACGCTCGGCGAAGGTGCCGGCTTTGTCCGGATACTGACCGGTGGCGCTGTAGTAGCCGATGCTGTCGGGACCATGCTCGGCGAGCAGGCGCCGATAGTGCCCACCGAGGTCGTTGATCATGGCGGACCACTCGACGCGCTCGCCCCGCAACAACGGATGATCCAATCGATGCGGGTCGTGATACAGCGCACCCAACGCGCGGCCCTTGGCACACGAGTATCCCTGCGACGCGGGATGCGTGGGATCACCGCGCACGCCGACGATGCGACCATCGTCGACCGTGACGATCATCCCGCACGTGGCCGCGCACAAACGACAGATTGTTCGGCGCTCTGACTCGCCCCCCGCTGACTGCATCGACAACCCCCGCGATCGCTGTCGAGACTACTCACGCGGCGCCGTCCTGCCGCGCGCCCGCACGCCGGGCTCGTGGTGATGGACGCCCAGGTCAGCGACGTCTACGCTCGTAGCAAACCTCGACACGAGGAGCGGTCATGTCCGATCAGCCCACATATCTCGAGCTGTTGCGCGGTATTGCCAACGCCGAATCCGACGCCCACTGCTACCTCACGGCCTGGCGGCAGACGACGACCAATCCCGATGTGCGCTCCGTGTTGACGACAGTAGCGAGTCGTGAAGGCGAGCATGGGATGAGCTTCGCCAAGCGTGTCGTCGAACTCGGCTTCGATTTCCAACGCATCGAGCATCCGTCACTCGCCGAAAAGATGGAAGTCGCCCGTTCCGATCGCAGCGACAGGGAGAAAGCCGAGTACTTCGGTCTCACTCGCGCCGAAGACACGCTCGGCTTCTTCGACAACGTGTTCAAAGACCACTCGATCGATATCCGCACCGGCGAACTGCTCGGCCGTTACATCGCCGAAGAACACGACACCGCCCGGTTGGCCAAGTGCTGTTACGACGCACTGTGCGAGTTGGCAGTACCCGCTACGGCCGGATGATTCGACGCGTCACTTCGACGCGCCGTCTTCGATGAAGATGCACTCACCCGGACAGTCGAGCGCGGCGTTCACCACCGACCGCTCCAACTCTCCCGGCACGAAGACCGCGCTCTCGGCGCCGCCGGGATCGTTGCCCACGAAGTCGTCATGGCGCACGTAGGAGATGCCGTCTTCGAGCAGGACGAAGACGTCGGGGCAATGGTCGGTACACAAACCGTCGCCGGTACAGAGGTCTTGATCGATCCAGACTCGCAGGGCGGCCTCCCTCGAGGTCACGTTGTCGCGCGCCGTTATCATCGCACGCTTGGCCCTGAGTTCAACCCCGAGTCGATGGAGTCAACACTTGCACGCTGATCCACGACGCTGGCTGGCCGTGCTGCGAGCGTCGCAGGCCCGTCTCCATACCCTCGTCGCCTCCCTGTCGCCCACCGACTTGCGAGCACAGTCCTACGACACCGAATGGAGCGTCGCGCAGGTGCTCTCGCATCTCGGCAGCCAAGCCGAAATATTCGGTCTCTTCCTCGATGCCGCACTTCGCGGCGAACAGCCACCAGGCCCCGAAGCCTTCCCACCCGTGTGGGACGTGTGGAACACGCGCCCGCCCGAAGAGGTTGCCCTCCACAGCCTCGCCACCAACGACCGGTTCAGCGCCCGCCTAGATGCGCTGTCCGACGAGACCCTCTCGCAACCCGTCACGCTCTTCGGGATGAGCATGCTCATCGGTGACATGGCGCGGATGCGGGTCTCCGAGCATGCGGTGCACAGTTGGGACATCGCGGTTGCGTTCGATCCCGATGCGGCGATTGCCGCCGACGCCGTTGCCTTGTTGATCGACATGGTCCCGGCGCTCGCCGCACGAGCGGGCAAGCCGCAACACCCGCCCTTCGACCTGCATGTGCACACGACCGACCCCGAGCGCGACTTCGTGCTCTCGGTCCACGACACCGTCGAGTTGCGCCCGTTTGCCGGCGAGTCCTGCCGCGGATCGCTGGACCTGCCGGCAGAGGCGTTGGTGCGCCTTGTCTTCGGGCGTCTCGACGCGGCCCACGCGGCGTGGCTCACCCTCGTTTCCGACGAAGTCGACCCCGACCAGCTGCGCCGTGTTTTTCCTGGCTTCTAGGCGGATAAGTTCGCCGCGGTAATCCTCGACTCGGGAGACGTGATGGCCTCACAATGCGCTCATCTCGATCAAATCGTCGCTGTCACGCCGGGCTCCACCGGCTGCGAGGACTGCCTCGCGATGGGGCGACACGATTGGGTACACCTCCGTGTCTGCCAGATCTGCGGGCACGTCGGTTGTTGTGACAACTCGCCTGGTCGTCACGCGACCGCGCACTTTCATAGCGGCGGGCACCCCATCATTCGGTCGTATGAGCCGGGCGAAGAGTGGTACTACTGCTATGCCGACGACTTCGCCTTCGAGCTCGAGGGCGCGCCGCCGGCACCGTCGCACCCCTGAATTCATTTGAGAATGTTGACCGCGCGAGCGATGACGAGTACCAAGGTCGACACCGACACGACCGATTGCAACAGCATCATCATCTTCGTCCAACGTGAGAGCGGAATGACATCGGTCGGGCTGAACGCGGTTGCGTTGGTGAATGCCAGGTAGAAGTAGTCGAGGAACTCCGGTTCCCAGGTCGACGGCGCGACGTTGGGTGTCCCCATCTGTGCGAACAACAGGTCGGGGTACTGGCGCACGCCCTCGGCACGAGCCCCCGGTCCGCCTCGATCGAGCTCCCAATACCAAAGTGCGAACACCACGACGTTGGTCAACCAGATCGCACCACCCCAACGCAGCAGCACTCCTGCGTCCTCGGTGGCCGTGCCGTTCAACAAATTCGCGATGAGACGCGCCGCGGAGACTGCGTTGGCGATGCTCATCACACCGGTCAAGAGAATGCTCGTGGCCCTCAGGCGGGTCGATCGATGATCGATACGCCGGGGGTTCGCGACGACGAGGCCGACGAGCAATGCCGATCCGATCGTGGGCAGCAACCAGCGGGGCGGGAACGCCAGCTTTGCCGGCAAGGTCAGCTGGAGAACGATGGCGAGCACGACCGCAACGCTGACGGCCCAGCGGGCTTCGCCATCGGTGCGACGCCGCCACGCGGGCAAGAGCCGCTCTTCGACCTCGCCCATCGCCCGCCCCGGCAACTGCAACAGGCGCTCCACGTTCCGCAACTGACCCCACAACGTGTGCAGCGTCGACTCGCCCGGCTCGGCGGGGCCAGGGTCCTCCGCCGCACCCTCCGCGCCGGCGATCGTTGGCCCGTGAGCGGTCTCACCTGTAGGGTCTTCAGGTACAGAAGCCACACCGTTTATCGTCGCGCAAAGTTGACGCCGATCCGGGGACACGACCCATCATGGCCAGCGTTGCGCGGCACCGCGCCTGAGTCGAGGAGTCGACGTGAGTCTTGGTCGGTTGACGTCATGGTGTTTTCATCACCGCCGGATTGTCGTGCCGTTGTGGATCGTCGCACTCGTGGCGGTGTCGGTCATCTCCGCGGTCGGCGGGGCGGACAGCCGCGACAATTTTGCGCTGCCTGGCACCAGCAGCCAACGAGCGTACGAGCTTCTCGGAGAACGCTTCCCTAAGGACGCGGGCGACTCGGCGCAGGTTGTGCTGAAGAGCACCACCGATGTCACCGACGCGTCCTCCAAAGCGGACTTCGAAAAGCTGCTCGGCACCCTCGGCACGCTCGACCACGTCACCGGTGTCGACAGTCCGTACTCCGACGACCAACACCGCATCTCGGCCGATCGCAAGATCGCCTACGCCGACGTGCATTTCGATACCCGTGCCGCCGAAGTGCCGGTTTCCATCGCGAAGAAGCTCATCGACGAAGTGAAAGCAGCCAACGCCGACGGACTGCAGTTCGAAGCAACGGGCGGCCCCCTCGAAAAGGCCGAGCAGCCCGCGTTCGGCGTGGCGGAGATCATCGGTCTCCTCGCCGCGATCGTCATCTTGCTGATTGCGTTCGGGTCGCTGCTCGCCATGGGCCTGCCGATCGTCACGGCACTGTTCGGTATCGGTATCGGCATCTCGCTCATCGGCCTCATCGGGCACCTGATGGACGTGCCGTCGTTCGCACCACAGGTTGCGTCGATGATCGGCATCGGCGTCGGCATCGACTACGCGCTGCTCATCGTGACGCGCTTCCGCGATGGTCTGCATCGCGGCGACGAACCTGAGCAAGCCATGAAGGTCGCCGCGTCCACCGCCGGCCGGGCGGTGATGTTCGCCGGGACTGTCGTCGTGATCTCGTTGCTCGGGTTGTTGCTCATGAACTTCGCGATCATTCGCGGCGTCGCGATCTCGGCGTCGGCGGCAGTACTGGTGACGATGTTCGCGTCGATCACACTGCTCCCCGCGCTCCTCGGCTTCGCCGGACACAACATCGATCGATTCCGCATTCCCGGTACGCATCGCGTGACCGACGGTCAACGATCGCTGTCCTACCGATGGAGCCGCGTCGTGCAACACCGTCCGTGGCCGGCCGCACTCCTCGGCGCGATCGTGCTCATCGTGTTGGCACTGCCGCTCGCGGGCATGCGACTCGGCTCGGCCGACCAGGGCAACAACCCTGCGGAGTTCACCAGTCGGCGCGCCTATGACCTGTTGGCCGACGGCTTCGGTCCGGGTTTCAACGGCCCGATCCTCGTCGTGGCCGATCTCGCCGGCGCACGCGACGCGTCGGTTACCGACCAACTCGTCAGCACGTTCAACAACACCGATGGTGTCGCGCAGGCATTCCTCGCGGCGCGCAACGATGCGGGTGACGCCGCGATCATCACCGTGATCCCCAAGACCGCACCGCAGGACAAGGCAACCGACGAGCTCGTGAAACGGCTGCGCAACGAAGTCGTGCCCGCGACGACTGCGGGCAGCGGCGCGCAGGTCTACGTCGGCGGCATCACCGCCAGCTTCATCGACTTCGCGAGCAAGATCGCGGCTCGACTGCCGATCTTCATCGGCGGCGTCATCGTGTTGTCGTTCCTGCTGCTGATGGTCGTCTTCCGCTCGCTGCTGGTGCCGCTCAAGGCGGCGATCATGAACCTGTTGTCGATCGGCGCGGCCTATGGCGTCATCGTCGCGGTCTTCCAATGGGGGTGGCTCGGATCGTTGTTCGGCGTCGACCGCACCGGGCCCATCGAATCGTGGGTACCAATGATGATGTTCGCGGTGCTCTTCGGCCTGTCGATGGATTACGAGGTGTTCCTGCTGTCGCGCATTCGTGAGGAATACCTACGCACCGGTGACAACGCGATGGCCGTCGCCGACGGTCTCGCCCGCACGGCCCGTGTGATCACTGCCGCGGCGGCGATCATGATCGCGGTTTTCTTCAGCTTCGTGCTCGGCGACATCCGCGTGCTCAAGTTGTTGGGCCTCGGTCTGTCGACTGCGGTGCTCGTCGATGCCACCATCGTTCGTATGGTCCTCGTGCCGGCGACGATGGAGCTGCTGGGCGACGCCAACTGGTGGTTGCCGCGCGTGCTGCAACGCCGGCTCCCTCACTTCGAGGTCGAACACGAGAGCGAACCGGAGCTCGCCTCATCGCGCTGAATGGCCGGACCTAATCGCGCTCCGGCCGTCGGAATCCCTGTTCGATGAGATCGAGCATGTGCTCGTAGCGCTCCGCGGGATCGTCGCCGGTGGCGCGCATGCCGACGAGCTCGAGCATCACGTGTCCGTGGATCGCACCCCAGATCACTTCGGCCATCGCGGTGGGTGAACCGTCGATGTACTGCCCCGCCTCCTGGCACTTGCGGACGCGGTCGGCCATCCGTTGGAAGCTCGCCAACGAGACGGCTTTGGCCTCGTCACTCGGCACGAAGCCCGGTACCGCACGGGCGAACATCACCAGGTAATACGTCGCGTTCTCGAGCGCATTGCGGCGGTACGCCTGACCGCAGCGCCGCATGTCCGTGAGCGGATCACCGCTGTCACCGACACCCTCCATCGCCGCGATGAGGCGGCGGAAGCCCTCCATGTAGAGGTGATCGACGACGCCGTCCTTGTTGCCGAAGCGGCTGTAGACGCCCATCGTGGAGCACCCTGCATCGGCGGCGATGCGGCGCACCGTCAAGCCGGTCGCGCCCTCCGCGGCGAGCAGTCCACTGGCCGCGTCGAGCAGCGCCTGGCCTTGTTCGTCGAGTGCTCGTGCCATGGGACACCTCTGGAAGAAAGGGGTTGCGGCCCTGAAATAACTATGTTACAACCTACAACAACGTCATAACATAGTTATTTCGGTTCGTCACTAAACGACGACCACCGCCAAGGAGGCTCCCATGCAACCGCCCACTTCTCCCTCATCGCACGATCGGCGCTGGCTCACCCTCGGCGTGTTGTGCCTGAGCTTGTTCGTCATCGTGATGGACAACACGATCGTCAACGTGGCCCTGCCCACGCTCGTGCGCGACCTCGGCACGAGCACCAGCCAACTGCAATGGGTCGTGGACTCGTACACGCTTGTCTTCGCCGGCTTGCTGCTGGCCGCCGGCAGCCTCGGCGACCGCTTCGGGCGGCGGGGAGCACTCAACATCGGCCTCGTCATCTTCGGCGCGGCATCGACGGTGGCGGCCTTTGCCGGCGGCGTGGACGCACTCGTGGCGGCACGCGCCGTGATGGGTGTGGGCGCGGCGCTGATCATGCCGGCCACGCTGTCGATCTTGACCAACGTCTTCACCGATGCACGGGAACGTGCCATTGCCATCGCGTTGTGGTCGGCGGTCGCCGGTGTTGCCGTTGCCCTCGGCCCGGTCAGCGGCGGCTTCCTGCTCGAGCACTTCTGGTGGGGTTCGGTCTTCATCATCAACCTTCCCGTCGTGGCCGTGGCCCTCGTCGCAGGACGGATACTGGTGCCGACGTCGCGTGACCCTGCTGCGCCTCGCATCGACTGGGGCGGCGCGCTGCTGTCGATCGTCGGTCTCGCCGCGCTCGTGTGGTCGATCATCGAAGCGCCCGAACGCGGTTGGACCTCGAGTGGCGTGGTCGGTGGATTCGCGGTTGCGATCGTGGTGTTGGCGGCCTTCGTGCAGTGGGAGTTGCGCCGCGCCGAGCCGATGCTCGATCTGCGCTTCTTCACCAATGCCCGCTTCACAGCCGCCAGCGCGTCGATCACGCTGATCGCATTCGCACTGTTCGGGTTCATCTTCATGGCGACGCAGTACCTGCAGTTCATCCTCGGCTATTCGGCACTGGCCGCCGGCGTGCACACGTTGCCCTTCGCGGGCGCCGTGATCCTCACCGCACCGCTGTCGTCGAAGCTCGTCGATCGCTGGGGCACCAAGGTCATCGTCACCTCCGGGTTGCTGCTGTTCGCCGGCGGCATGCTGACTGCAGCGGGAACCACGATCGACTCGACCTATAGCCGGGTGTTCGTGGCCATGATGCTCATGGGCGGCGGCATGGGTCTCGCCTCCGCGCCGGCCACCGAATCCATCATGGGTTCGCTGCCCAAGGCGAAAGCGGGCGTGGGCTCGGCCGTCAACGACACCACCCGTGAACTCGGCGGAGCGTTCGGCGTCGCGATCATCGGCAGCGTGCTGTCGTCGCTCTACGCCGCACGCTTGGGCGACAGCCTCGACGGCACGGTGCCCGCACCCGCGCTCGACGCGGCCAAGGAGTCGATGGGCGCCGCGCTCGCGGTCGGCAATCAGGTCGGCGGCGTCGACGGTGCTCGCATCATCGACGCCGCACGCGAAGCGTTCGTGCACGCAATGACACGGGCCTCGCTCGTCACTGCGGCGTTCGCGGTGGTCGGTGCCATCGTCGCTCTGCGCTGGCTGCCGGCGCGGGCCATCGACCACGACGCCGCGATCGAACTCGACCCGATCGACGTCGATGTCGTCGCGATCGACACGCTCGAGCCGGCGGCCTGAACGCCGTCGACAAACTCACCTAGATCCGATGCCGCGGCGAGCTCATGCTCGCCGCGGTGTCGCGATCCACGACGCATCGAGATCGTGGACCGACTGACAACCCATCAAGCCCATCGCGTTGAGCAACTCCTCCCGCAGCAACGACAGCACCGCGTCGACCCCGCGCTCGCCGTATGCGCCCAGCGCGTACACGTAGGGGCGGCCGATCATCACCGCACGGGCACCAAGGGCGAGCGCCCGCAGCACGTCGCTCCCGCGGCGAACGCCCCCGTCGAGCAGGACCTCGAGCTCATCACCCACCGCCGCGACGATCTCGGGCAATGCGCGCAACGTCGCGGGCGCCCCGTCGAGTTGACGGCCGCCGTGATTCGACACGACGACACCATCGGCTCCGTGGTCGAGTGCGCGACGGGCATCCTCCGCGGTCAGCAAGCCTTTGATCGCGAGCGGGCCCTTCCACTGCTCACGGATCCAATCGATGTCGGCCCATGTAGGTGGTTCGGCGGTGAGCGACGCCGCCGCGAGTTCGGGACGCATCGGTGTGCCGCCCGGCCCGAGCGCGCGGGCATTCGCCAACTCGATCGACATGCCGTCGCGAACGAAGTTGTAGAACCACCGCGGACGAACCGCGACATGAGGCGCGAAACGAACGATGTTGCGGGCGTTCACATTCGGCCCCTGCGTCATCCCGTTGCGCACATCGCGCTCACGAACACCCACCACATTGGTGTCGACCGTGACGAGCAGCGCACGGTAGTTGGCTCGTTGCGCGCGATCGACCAAGTTCTCGGCGCCGGCTCTACCTCCGAGGAAGTAGAGCTGGAACCACAGCGGGCCCGCTGCGGTCGCCTGCACTTCTTCGATCGACATACCCGACGCGGTGCTCAGCGTGAACACGGTGCCGGCACGGCCCGCCGCGCGCGCAACGCCGGCATCGCCGTCGGGGTGTACCGCGCGCAGCCCGCCGCAGGGGCTCACGAGCAGCGGCATCGAGGCCGGCACGCCCAACACCGTCGTCTCGGTGACGGGCGCGGCCACGTGGACCGCCATGCGCGGACGAAAGGTCACGTCTTCGAACGCGGCACGGTTGGCATCCTTGGTGAGTTCGCTCCGCGCCCCGCCGTCGACGTAGTCGAAGATCATGCGCGGCAATCGGCGCTTGGCCCGCCGGCGAGCATCGTCGACATTCACGAACAACGGCCGATCCCACCCCAACATCGCCACTCCCTCCGACGAACCCTCTCGTCGACGCGCCGCCATGATGTCAGGTACGCGCCGCTCGAGGACGCGGCATCTTCTGCTAGACGAAGCTCGCCGGACCGCCATCGATCTCGATGGTCTGGCCCATCACATATGACGAGGCGTCGCTCGCAAGCCAGAGGATGCCCGCCGCGATCTCTTCGGGCTCACCGATGCGACCGGCCAGCGCGATCTGCCCCATCACCTTGATCTCGTCGGGGGTGCGGTTGCGCCGCATCAGCGGTGTGCGTATCGGACCGGGCGCCACACAGTTGACGCGAACGCCCTTGGGCCCGTGATCGAGCGCCAGTGCGCGCGTGAGCGCGGCGACGCCGGCCTTCGCCGCGACGTAGCCGGGATTCGCGCGCATACCTCGCAGGCCCGCGCCCGATGACACATTGACGATCGCACCCTTGCCCCGCTGCTCCATATGAGGAAGTACGGCGCGACACATGAGGAACGTCGAAGTGAGGTTGAGCGCCAGCATGCGGTTCCACTCTTCGAGCGTGAGCTCAGCCGCAGTCTTACCAGGGCGGCTTCCGCCGACGACGTTGACGAGCACGTCGACGCGAGCGAACTTCTCGAGTGCGCGCGCGACGAGCGCGGCGACCGCGGCTTCGTCGGTCACGTCGGCAACCTCGACCGCAGCGCCCGGCAACGCCTTGCCGGTCTCGGTCACCGCTTGCTCATTGATATCGACGAGCATCAAGTCGTAACCGGCCGCCGCAAATGCGTGTGCGGTCGCTTCGCCGATGCCTTCGCCGGCGGCGGTGACAATCGCAACCATTGATGTCGATCCGTCTTGTTCGCTCATCGGCGGAGTATTTCACAGGCGAGCGACCCGTGATCGATGTGCGTGCGGGGCATCGATCACGCGTGGACCGCGGTGATCGTGAGGAACCGTTCGATCATTGCGTTGACTTGGTCGGGCACTTCGAGCTGGATGAAATGGCCCGCGCCGATCGTCTGGGCGACCATGACGTTGGGGTGATCAGCCGCGACCACGGTGGGGTCGGTCGGCCCCCCTCCTTTGATGTGCACGCACAGCACGGGCTGCGTGCAGTCGAGCAGACGTCGAGACGGCAACCATGCTTTCAACGCGGCCAGCGATGGCAACCCGACCTCCGCCGGCGTCTGCATCATCGCCGCGATGATCTCGGTCGCGCGATCGTGGTCGTCGTACGGCCCGAACAGCGCGCGGCGCAGCAAACCGGGACCATCCGCCGCGCGGCGCGGCCCGCCGAACAGGTCGTGTTGGAAGTCGAGACCGGCGGCGAGGAGCGGGTCGTCCACCAACGGAGAGTCGAGCGTGATCGCGGCCGCAAACACCTCGGGATACGCGGCCGCCGCCTCGATGGCGACCATGCCACCCATGCTGTGACCCACGACGACGGCCCGGTCGAGCTCGAGTTGGCGACTCATCCACGCGAGATCGTCAGCGAAGTCGGACACGGTGTAGGACGCGGCGGGATCACTCGCACCGTGACCCCTCAGGTCGGGAGCGACCACCCGATGCGTCGGCGCGAAGTGGGCGAACTGCGGGGCGAACGCCGTGTGATCGCTGCACCAACCGTGCACCAACACCATCGCTGGCCCGGTGCCCGCCGCCAGAAATCGCAGGGCGCGCCCATCTCGAACCAGTTCGTCCACTTCGTCCCCCGTCTTGTGGTGCTACTCAGATCGTGGTTCACCGCTGTCGGCCCCCGGCATCGGACAGCTTTCGTGGTCCAATCGGAGCACACGCGTGATCCTGCCCATGCCGAGATGACGCGCCACGGTGACGGAGAGCTCGAGAACCTCGACTGGTTCCAACGCCGCGCAGAGACGCTCCATCAGCTCATCATCGATCGATTCGTGATCGCGCGCGAAACGATCGGCATACTCGAGGACGAGCTGTTCGCGTTTGGTCAGCAGCGGGTTGTCGCGGAAGTTGTCGACCGCGGCGTAGATATCTTCTGCGATTGCCTCTTCCGCACCCGGCGGAAGTCGCCACTCCAGTCAAACGGGGCAGCCGTTGACGTTGGCGATGAGGAACCGCACGAGCTCTCGCTCTCGCACGGGCAATTGGCTGCGGTCATACACCGCGGTGTTGAACTCACCGACGGCGCGTTGGAAGACCGGCGAGAGATTCCATAGCCGACTGCGTTCGGTGCCGGGCCCGTCCGGT
The DNA here is from genome assembly GCA_039934635.1 of Acidimicrobiales bacterium. Classification (GTDB taxonomy): domain Bacteria; phylum Actinomycetota; class Acidimicrobiia; order Acidimicrobiales; family WLNW01; genus DATLFA01. The sequence continues at coordinate 13,487 of JBDTLT010000022.1, read as the reverse complement.
ATTGGTACTCGCGCCATCATGCACCCCTGCACTCAGCCATACAGGCGTTCGCCTGCACCGCACAGTTTATTTGGTATTGACTGCACTCGGGGCACCGGATGGTCGATCGACCCACTCGAGGGTACTAGGACGGCGGCTGTACCAACTGGCTCGCGACGACGCGGTCCGCGGCCCATACGAACGAGTCGTCGCGCATCCAATCGCACAAGTGCTCGCGTTTCGCGATACGCCAACCGTCGGATGTTCGCACAAGGGCGTCGACGTAGCGCAAGCCGCGAGTGCGCATGCGCGGCCTGCCGCCCGGGCGGTCGACCAGATGTGCGAGCGCGTAGGTTTCTGTGCGCGCGCTGTCCCCGTCGAGCGTGGCGACATGATTGCCGATGAAGTGCATCGACAACTGCAAGTCGACGACATCAACCGGCAGCGAGACATCACTCGCACCGGTCACGAAAGCCAAGAGCCGCTCGATGCCACCGGCAACGCGCACGCCTTCGAAGACTGCCTCGATATCAGGCGTGAACACGCGGTGGAGCGCCGCGAAGTCTCGCCGATCGATCGCCATGAAATACCAAGTGACCGTCTCGAGAATTTCGGCCCGATCGAGCGCGAGATCAGGTGTCGTCATCAGCCGAGTATTTCACAAGCGGCCGCCTCGAACCCTGCGGTCAAATGCTGGCTAGCGTGATTCCTTCGAACAATGGGAGCGCAGACATGACCTTCACCGCGATCGACGTCGAGCACGAGAATGCGGTAGCGACGATCAAGATCAAGCCGTTCGAGCGCACGCAGCGCGAAGGCGCAAACCACCAGGGTTACGTCGACGTGCACACCGCCATCGCCGTCGCACTCGAGACGCTGCGCTGGGACGACTCCGTACGCATCATCGTGATCACCGGCAGCGAGGACGGCGAGTTCTACTGGGCGCCGGGGCCGGGCTACTACGACCAGCAACGGCTCGATCGCATGAACCCGGGCAAACGCGGCACGGGTCGTTGGAGCCACGAGCAAGGGGCGGCTCGGGTCACCGAGGCGCTGGCGATGATCGAAAAGCCGGTGATCGCACGGGTCAACGGCCACGCGTCGTCCAACGGTCAGAGCATCCTCTTCGGCTGCGACCTCATCGTTGCCCGCGAGGACGCCATCATCACGGAGAACCACCTCGGGCTGGCGTCGGTGACCGACCACGAGGGTGTCCCGCACGGCTACCCCTTCCCGATGACGCCGGGCGATGGCGCGGGCGCGTTGGTGCCGCTCTACATGCCGCCGACCAAGGCCAAGGAATACCTCTTCCTCTCGCCGAAGTACACCGCCAAGCAGCTCGAAGCGATGAACATCGTCAACTATGCGGTTCCCATGGACCAGGTCGATGCCGTGCTCGACGATCTGATCGCGCGACTCCTCGAGCGACCGGCACGACTACTCGCGCGCACCAAGCGCGCCGTGAACAAGATGCTGATCAACCAGATGAACCTGGCCTACGACGCATTGGCGCATTCCGAAGCGCTCGACTTCTGGGAACTCGGCCGCGACAACTGGCAGGGTGACCTGTCGTTCGAGCCGAAGCCGCTCAAAGAAGGTTGAACCGGTGGAAGCCGCCGTCGACGGGCATCATCGTGCCCGACAGGTATGACGCGTCTTCCGAACACAAGAACGCAATCACCGCCGCGAACTCGCTGCGCTGGCCGACACGCCCGAGGTGCACCCACGAGTCGAGCAACGCTTGGCGTTCGGGGTCGCGATTGGGAAAGGGTGCATTGCCGATGATGATGCCGTTGACGTTGATGCCCTTTGCCCCGACTTCTTTGGCGAGAGAGGCGGTCAAGCCCGTGAGCCCGGCCTTGCCGGCCGCGTAGGCCGAACCCGCGATCTGCCCGTTGACCGCCGAAATCGACGACACGCTCACGATGTGCCCGCGTCCGCGAGCCAGCATCGACGGCAGCACCGCGCGCGACATGAGGAAGGGACCGGTGAGGTTGAGCGCCAAGAAACTGTTCCAATCGTCGAGGCTGCACTCGGCGACCGTCGACCATTTCGCGCCGGGCAACATGCCACCCGCGTTGTTGATGAGGATGTCGATGCCGCCGTGGTCGCGCACGACAGCGTCGATGAGGTCGCCGACCTCGCGCTCAGAGGTGATGTCGGCTTTGCCCGCCACGCCCCGGCCGGGTAACCCCTGGAGGGCGGCGACCGCATCCGCGATGCGCTCGTCATCGACATCGTTGATGACGACGATCGCGCCCTCGCTGGCAAACCGCAACGCCGTCGCGCGACCGATGCCCCCGGCGCCGCCCGTGATGATCGCCACCTTGTTCTCGAATCGCATTGCTGACCTTTCGTTCAGTTGCCGTCAGAAACTGCCGCGGCGAAGTCGGCGAAGACCGAAATCGTGTCGTCGATGTCGCGGTCGCTGTGTTGAACCGAGACGAGCCACTGCGAGTCGAGGCCCGGCGGCAACAACACGCCGCGATTGATGCACCACAGCCATTGCGCCTTGGCGATCGCCGTATGCACTTCGATCGTGTCTCGGTACGTGCGCGCCGGCGTCGGTCGCCATGTGATGCATCCCCGCGCACCCATGCGTACGACGTGCGCCGGCAGGTCGTGCTGGCGGATCACCGACTCGCACCCCTCGGCCAGCCGATCGGCCCGCTCGATCACCGCGGACGTCGCGTCGGGTGTGCAGACCTGATCGAGGGTGGCGACTGCCGCTGCCATCGCCAGTGGATTGCCACTGAAGGTACCGACGTGCGTGACGCCTCCGGCGCGGATCTCGTTCATCACGTCCGCGCGGCCGCCGAACGCGCCGAGTGGCAGACCGCCACCGATCGACTTGGACACACAGACGAGATCGGGGCGAACGCCGAACAAGGTCGTCGCCCCGCCCCAGTGTGCGGTGATCCCGATCTTCACTTCGTCGAAGACCAACAGCGTGCCGGTCGCGTCGCACAGCGCACGGACGCCGGCGAGGTACCCGGCGTCGGGCATCACGATGCCGATGTTCTGCAGCGCGGGCTCGAGGATCACACAGGCAACGTCGCCGCGTTCGAGTTCGCGGCCGAGCGACACGAGATCGTTGAACTCGACGACGGTCGTGCACGAGAGATACGCGGACGGAATGCCGGTTGACGACGGCACCCTATGGGGATGGCCCGCCGGGCCGGCTTCGGCGAGAGTCGGCTTCAAGGAAACGAGCACCGAATCGTATTGACCGTGATAGGCGCCCTCCGTCTTCACGATGCGATCTCGACCGGTGAAGCTGCGCGCGGCCCGCAGCGCCGGCATCGTCGACTCGGTTCCCGAGTTGGTGAAACGCCACATGGGCTGACCAAACCGCGCTCGGAGCGCCTCGGCGACCGTGACGTTGTCCTCGCACGGCATCAGGTAGACCGTGCCGCGCTCGAGTTGACGGCGCACCGCGTCGACGACGACCGGATGTGCGTGACCGACGAGCAACGCGCCGTAGCCCATGTTGAAATCGAGATAGTGGTTACCGTCGATGTCGTCGAGGTACGCGCCCGCGGCATGAGCCGCGACCAATGCGGACGAGCCGAACACCTGGCCGCTGGCCGGCAGACCCATCGGCATGATCGCGCCGGCCTGTCGAGTGGCGGCGAGCGAACCGGCGGTGCGCTGCTGGTAACGCGGCTCTTCGCGCTCGATGAGTTCTCGCGCACGCGTGACGATGCCCGCGTCGCGCCTCGCACGTCCACCCATCGCCCCGCCCCCACCCATGTTTGCCCGGCCACTACGTGCTGCCTATTGTTGCAAGTTTAGTGAGCATTAGTTCATCGTCGTTCCCTGGGGGCTCGCACATATGTCACGACAATCTCCTTCGTCACGTCGCGCAACGCTTTCGAGACTGCTATTGCCGCTGGCCCTCGTGTTCGGCCTCGTCGCCGCGGGTTGCGGCGACGACAAAGGCGGCGACGGCGCGCAAGCATCGACGACGACGGCCGCCGCAACGGGCCCGACCACGACGGCCGCGCCGCAGCCGAAGTCGGGCGGCTCACTCACCGTGGGTACGTTCACCGAGACGCCGAGCCTCGACCCCGCAACCAATGTCGGCACCGGCGTTGCGGGCGGCATGGAACTCGTCGCGCTCTACGACTCGCTGATGACCTACGACACCGCCACGGGCAAGTTCGAGCCCAAGACCGCGGCGTCGCTGACGCCCAACGCCGACCTGACGGTTTGGACGCTCAAGCTCAAGCCGAACATCAAGTTCGCCGACGGCACCCCATACGACGCAGCAGCCGTCGTGTTCAATCTCAAGCGCCACAGCACCGCAACCCCCGGGGCGCGGTCGATCGCACTGTTGAGCAGCATCAAGTCGTACGACACCCCCGACGCGTTGACCGTCGTCATGACGTTGTCCGCGCCGAACTCCACCATTCCCTTCGCGCTCTCGTCGGCCCCTGGCGCGATTGCGTCACCCGCAGTGATTCAGGCGCAAGGTGCCAACTTCGGGGTCAATCCGGTGAACGCGGGCGCGGGTCCGTTTGTCTTCGTGAGCTTCAAGCCCAAAGAAGCGGTCGTGTTCAAGAAGAACCCGAGCTATTGGAATGGCACCGTCTATCTCGACGAGTTGAAGTTCGTGAACATCATCGGCCAGCAAGCGAACCTCGATGCGTTGAAGAACAACACGTTGCAGGGCACGCTGTTGCGTGATCCTGCGGTGCTTGCGCTGGCGAAGGACGCTGGCTACACGGGTCTCGAAGCCGCGCAATCCGCGGGCAACACCATGACTATGAACAACGGCGTGAAGATCGCCTGTACCGGTGGGCAGCCCGCCTCGGTGTGCGCCGGCCAAGCCGACGGCACGTCGGTGGCGACCAAGACCGCGACGAGCGACAAGCGCGTGCGTCAAGCGGTGGCCGCGGCGATCAACCTCGACACGCTCAACACGCGTGCCTATCAAGGCAAGGCGCAACTCGACACGGCGCTGTTCGCCAAGGCTTCGCGTTGGAACTCGAACATCGCCGGGCCCAAGTACGACCTCGACCTCGCGAAGAAACTCGTCAACGAGGCCAAGGCGGCGGGCTGGGACGGCAACATCCGCCTGTCCTGCCACAATGGGCTGCCCGATTGGGGCATCGCGGTGAAGACCATGCTCGAGGTGGCGGGGTTCAAGGTCACCCTCGATGACAACAAACCGGTCGCGGACAACACCGCAGCCGTGGTGACGAAGAAGGACTTCGACCTGGCGTGCTTCGGCGTGAGCATCCTCGACGAGGAACCGTTCTCGGCGATCGCTCGCGAATACAGCTTCACCGGCTACGCCAATCCCGATGTCGTGGCCGCGCTCAAGGCCGGCCCGCTGGCGACCACCGACGCCGACCGCAAGAAGGCGCTCGACACGATCGCCACCGCATATACGGCGGATGTGCCGTTCCTGTCTCTCGCGCCGGCAATTCAGCTCGTCGCTTTGGCCAAGAACGTGCGGGGCGCGACACAATCGGTCAATAGCATCGTGTTCTTCGACAAGGCGTGGATCTCGTAGAGGACACCGCAACGAGGAGTTTCGTGGCGAGCAGTGCCCGAATTCGAAAGAAGCGCCAGGCTCGGAGGCCACGCGTCGCCGACATGGTCGCCGACACGCTGCGCGACCAGGTCCTGTCGGGCCAGCTGATCGACGGCGCGCTGCTCCCACCGCAAGACCAGCTCATCGAGGACTTCGGCGTGTCACCGCCGTCGCTGCGCGAGGCCTTTCGCATCCTCGAGACCGAAGGCCTCCTGACCACGATTCGCGGCAACGTCGGCGGGGCCGAGGTGCAGGTGCCTCGCGCCGAGCGCGTCGCCTATCTGCTGTCGATGGTCTTACAAGCGCGTGGGGTGTCGCTCGATGACGTCGCCGTATCGCTCGGCGAACTCGAGTCGCTGTGCGCGGCGATGGCGGCGAGACGTGATGATCGAGCCACCGTGGCCCGGATGCTGCGATTGCGTATCGAAGAGTCCCAGGCGGCATTCGACGACACCGACTCGTACATCCGCCTTGCCCGCAAGTTCCACGAAGACCTCGTGCGGTCGTGCGGCAACGAGACGTTGATCATCGTTCTGGGCGCGGTCGAAACGCTTTGGTCCGCCCACGTCGACGAGCTCACGCGCGCAACGGGCGAGGTCGCGCCGTTCGACGATCTCGCGTTTCGGGCACACAGTCTCGCGGCACACGTGGCGATCGCCGCCGCGATAGAGAAGGGCGACAGCGAGCTCGCTGCGCAACTCGCGCGCGACCACATGCACGAGCCCAATAAGCACAACTTCATGGACTCGGATGTGATCGTGCGCAGTGCCGCCGTACGCCACGCGGCTGACGAGGCGGGCCATCGCCCCGTGCCCTAGAGGTCAGGCGAAGCCGAAGAGCCGTTGGGCGTTGCCGGCGAGGATCAGTTGACGTTCAGCCGTCGGCACCCCCGAAAACGCTGCCTGGATGGTGCGCCACGAGTTGGGCCAGTCCGCGCTGATGTGCGGGTAGTCGTTGGACCACAAGATGCGCTCGGCCCCGACGTAGTCGCGGTGCTGAATGCCGAACGTGTCGGTCATGAACCCGAAGTGGAAGTGCTTTTCGATGTATTCGCTCGGCAGCATCTGCAAACCGAACCGGCTCAACGGATCGAGCCGTTGATAGTTGTTGTCGATCTGCTCCTTGACATACGGGAGCCACCCGAAGTCGACCTCGGCAAAGAAGACGTTGAGCGTCGGGTAGCGGTCGAAGAGACCGGAGAAGACCAGCTCGATCATGCGGTTCGGCGCATCGTAGAAACGGCCGTAGCCGGGCAACTTGGCCCGATGTGACGCAGGCATGCCGGCCGCGAGGCTCACATGGATCGACAACGGCACACCGCGCTCGGCCAGGGCGCCGAATACTTTTTCGTCCTCGGGCATGATCTCGAGGCTGCCGTTGGGATAGCGACCCATCACGACGCCACGTACCCCTCGTTGCTCGAGCACGCGGTCGATCTCGGCGAGCGCCGCATCGATGCCGATGTTGGGCATCATCGCCAACGCACCGAAGCGTTCGGGGGCATAGCCGGCGAACTCGGCGATCCAGTCGTTGTACGCGCGCACCATCGCCAAGTGGTACTCCGCATCGCTGTTCGCGAAAATCGCCTGCGACAACCGCGGTGTCGGGTAGAGCACCTCGGCGTCGACCGAATCGGCATCCATCTCGGCCAGCCGCGCCGCCGGGTCATAGCCGCCGTGGCGGATGTCCTCGAAGCGACACCATCCCCGCATCTCCTCGGGCGCCAGACCGGCACACGCGTTCATTCCGAAGTTGATCGGGTCCTTCACGCCCTCGATCACCCACGCGTCGCCCTCGGGGAACTGCTCGATACGCGGCGCTCGATCCCGAAACGCGGCGGGCACCCGGGCCGTCCACAGATCAGGGGGTTCGTTGACATGGCTATCGGCCGAGATCAGGCGGTAGCGGCGGCCTTCAGGTTCTGAAACGCGGCCTTGTGAAGTGCGCTGGTCTGACATGGGGCCTCCCTCTATTCTTTAAAAAATTGCATACTTACGCGGAGGGCGCAACTGGCACCGGCGAGACGTGGGCTACTGACCCACCTCGACTCGACCTCGAGTGCCCCATTGCGGGGGCCGCACGGTGAGTACACAGGCGCGAGTATGCGAGGCGCGGAGGATCAGTTTCGTCCTCCAAGAGATCGGGAAGCTCCAGGAATGATCGTCCATGCCCCGAGCGCGTAGCCGAACTTGGCCACGACCCACCGCGCCGGGCGTGCGTCAGTTGGCGGCGTGGCGGGGCAACCTCGGCGGCGACCTCGTGGCGGGTGTGGCTGTCGCGGCGTACCTCGTGCCGCAGTGCCTCGCGTACGCGCGTTTGGCCGGTGTTGAGCCGGTGAGCGGGCTGTGGACCGCGCTCCCTGCGTTGGTCATCTATGCCTTTCTCGGCACCAGTTCGTTGCTATCGGTCGGCCCCGAGAGTGCGTCAGCGCTCTTGGTCGGGTCCGCGGTCGCGACATTGAGCGCTTCGAGCGGCGCTGAGCCGGCCGCGATCGCGGCAGCGTTGGCGCTCGCGGTCGCAGGTGTCTCGTTGGTGGCGTGGGTGGCCCGTCTCGGTTTCCTCGCCGACTTGTTGTCGCGGCCCGTGCTCGTCGGTTACCTCGCCGGCGTCGCGGTCACCATGGCGGTATCACAACTGCCGAACCTGACGGGCGTGCCGTCGGCCGAGCGCGACACGCTGGCCAAAGCGCGCGACGTCATGAACAACCTCGATCAACTACGCGCCGCGCCACTCGTGCTGGGGTTTTCGGTGATCGCGGCACTGTTCGCGCTGCAAAGAATTCGCCGTCTGCCCGGCGCACTGGTTGTCGTGCTCGTTGCCACCGCCGTCACTGCGATCTTCGATCTCGAATCTCATGGCGTGGCCACGTTGGGTGACGTGCCGAGCGGCCTACCGTCCTTCGCGTTGCCGTCCATTCCGGCACATCTCTGGCCGGGCGTGTTCGGCGCGGCAGCGGGTATCGCGATCGTCGCGTTCAGCGGCAACATGTTGACCGCCCGAGCCTTCGCCCGTGACTCGAAGCAACGCGTCGATGCCGACCAAGAGTTGATCGCACTCGCCGGAGCGAACGCGGTTGTCGGGTTGTTGCACGGCTTCCCCGTGTCGTCATCGGACAGTCGCACCGCACTCGCCTCGGCCTCGGGCGGCAAGAGTCAGCTCACGAGCCTGATTGCCGCCGCCTGCATCGCGCTCGTGTTGGTGGTTGCCTCACCGGTCCTCGAGGCATTCCCTCTGGCCGGCCTCGGCGGCCTCGTCATCTACGCCGCCACCCGACTGATCGATGTCGCCGAGATCCGACGCATCTTCGCTTTTCGCTTCAGCGAGGCCGTGATCATGGGCGCGGCGTTCATCGGCGTGGTGGCCTTCGATCTGCTCGTCGGCATCGGCGTCGCGGTCGCGCTCAGCGTCGGCGATCTGATGCGGCGCATCGCCCGCGCGCACGATGCCGTGCAAGGGATCGTGCCGAACCTCGCGGGTCTCCACGACATCGAGGACTATCCGGAGGCGGCGACGATCCCCGGCCTCGTCGTCTACCGCTACGACGCGCCGCTGTGTTTCGCGAACGTGGAAGATTTCCGTCGCCGCGCGCTCAAGGCGATCGATGCCGAGACCGCTCCGGTCGAATGGGTGCTGCTCAACATGGAGGCCAATGTCGAGATCGACTTGAGTGCCACTGACATGCTCGAGGAGCTGCGTAGTCATCTCGAGTCGCGCGGCATCGTGTTGGCGCTCGCCCGCGTCAAACAGGACCTCGCGCTCTATCTGCACCGCTCCGGACTGGACCAGCGCATCGGGGCCGATCACATCTTTCCGACGTTGCCGACCGCGCTCGAGGGCTTTCGCTCGCGCGGCGACTAGTTCGCAGGATCGTCGTTCGCCGCGGTCGCGCGGCCGCGAGCGATCGCGTCGGCGGTCAAAACACCGAGCCGCTCGCCCGACGCGTTGTCGACGACCACCACGCGGTCGGTGCCGTGCAGCACCATGAGCGCGAACGCTCCGGCGATCGGAGCTTTGACATCGAGCGTCGGCGCGTTCTCGTCGCGGGATTCGATCGGCTGGAGATTGGCCCGCTTGACCGGGGTCACCGAGAGCAGCAACAAGGCGCGGTCTGATCCGACGAATGATTCGACGAACGACGAAGCCGGAGTCGAGAGAAGCTCGTGGGCGGTCGCGTGCTGCGCGAGTGTGCCGTCCTCCGCGAGGATGACGATGCGATCGCCGAGCTTCACCGCTTCGTCGATGTCGTGGGTGACGAACACAATTGTCTTGCGCACCCCGGCCTGGATCGAGAGCAATTCTTCCTGCAACCGCACACGGGTGATCGGATCGAGCGCACCGAACGGCTCGTCCATGAGCAGCAGCGGCGGATCGGCACCGAGCGCACGCGCCACGCCCACTCGCTGCTGTTGACCACCCGAAAGCTCGTGTGGGTAACGATCGCGGTAGACGGCAGGGTCGAGACCGACGAGCTCGAGCAATTCGTCGATGCGGGTCCGCTGCCGCGCCTTGTTCCAGCCGAGGAGCCGCGGGATGGTGGCGACGTTGGCGCCCACCGTTAGGTGCGGGAACAGGCCGATCTGTTGGATGACGTAACCGATGCGGCGCCGCAGCGCGACCGGGTCGACGAGCGCGACATCTTCGCCGTCGATGACGACACGCCCGGATGTCGGCTCGACCAACCGATTGATCATCCGCAGCGTGGTGGTCTTGCCGCAACCTGACGGCCCGATGAGCACGGTGATCTGACCGTCGAGGATCTCGAGATCGAGCTCACGGGGTGCACAACGGCCGTTGGGAAACTGCTTGGAGACGCGCTCGAGGTTGATCAACGCGCCGATGGTAGCGTCCGGGGATGCTCGGCCAAGTCCGGTCGTACGACGGCGATGCGTGGGTCGACTGGCAGTGGGTGGGCGACCACCTCGACGACATCCGCACCGCTGCGCAGACACACATCGTCGTGACCGCCGAGGTCGTGGCGCTCGGCGCGTTGATCGCACTGCCGCTGTCGCTCGCCGCGGCACGCCGCCCCGTCTTGCGTTCGATCGTGCTCGGCGTGTCGAGCCTGCTCTACACGATTCCGTCGCTCGCGGCCTTCGCGCTGTTGATCCCCTACACCGGTCTCACGTCGCGCTGGACGGTGCTGATCCCGCTTGTCAGCTACACGCTCGTCGTGCTCCTGCGGAACTTCATCAGCGGCCTCGACGCCGTGCCCGCGGACGCCCGTGCCGCGGCCGATGGCATGGGGTTCTCCAACCGTCAACGGGTGCTGCGCGTCGAGCTACCACTCGCACTGCCGGCGATCATGGCCGGCGTGCGCCTCGCCACGGTGAGCACCATCGGGCTCGTCACCGTGTCGGCGATCATCGGTCAGCAAAGCCTCGGCCTGTTGATACGAGACGGCCTCGAACGTGACTTCCGCACGTTGATCGTCGTCGGCGCGGCGCTCGCGCTCTTGATGGCTGTGGTTGCGGACCTTCTATTGCACGCTTTTTCGCGTGCGATCACCCCCTGGCGGCGAGCGCGATGAGCCTCCTCGGTGACGTGTACGAGTGGATGACCGATGCCGACTCATGGCGCGGGAACTCTGGCATCACCCACCGGTTGGTCGAACACGCGCGTTACACCGCAACGGCAACGATCGCGGCGGTGGTGATCGCCGGTCCGATCGCAGCATGGCTCGGCCACAAGCGTCGTTTCGGCACACTCGGGATGAACATCGCGAACATCGGACAGACCCTGCCGACGTTTGCGATTCTCGTCCTCGTCGTCCAAGTAGTCGGGACCGGTGATGCTCCCGTGGTAGGACCGCTCGCACTGTTCCTCGCGATGACGTTGTTGGCTATCCCTCCGATTTTCACGAATGTGTACACCGGCGTCGCAAATGTCGACGACGCGTACCGTGACGCGGCACGCGGACTCGGCATGACCTCGCGACAACAACTTTTGCGCGCCGAAGTGCCGATCGCCGCGCCGTTGCTCGTCACCGGGCTACGCATCGCCCTCGTTCAGGTGATCGCCACCGCCACCATCGGCGCGTACGCCGGCACCGGTGGTCTCGGTCGATTCATCATCGACGGATTCGCCCTGCAGGATTATCCACAGGTCTTCGGCGGCGCGTTGCTCGTCGCGGGCCTTGCCATCATCGGTGACCGCGTGCTCGTCGCGGTCGAGCGTCACGTCGGCGTCAATAGTCCACGAATTTAGTGGTAATTCTGCTCATTTTCGACACGATCCGATACTGTTGCCCGCACTCACCGGACCATGGGGTTTCAGAAACATGCGCAGACGATTGTTGTATACGGCCAGTCTCACCCTTCTCGTTGCGCTCGGCGCGGCCGCGTGCGGCGACGACGGCGAGAGCAGTTCAGCCACGACCACCGCAGCAGTCGCAACGACCGCGGGCGGCGCCGCTACTACCGCCGCTGCTGGAGCGACGCTGACGTTCAAGCCGCTCGATGCCGGCGGTCCACTCACCAAGGCCGCGCTCACGAAGGGTGACATTCAGGTCGCGCTCGTGTTCACGTCCGATGCCGACATCGCAGTGAACAAATGGATCCTGCTCGAAGACGACAAGAAACTGCAGCCCGCAGAGAATCTGATTCCGGCAATCAAGAAGACCGCAGATTCCGCCAACTTGCGCGCCGCACTCGACGCGGTTTCCAAGCCATTGACCACAGCCGAGCTCACCGAGCTCAACCGTCAACAGAGCCAAGACAAGTCAGACTCTGCGGCGATCGCCAAGGCGTGGCTCGCGAAGAACAAGCTCGTGCCGTACGCCGGCACCAAGTTGACGGGCACGCTCAAGGTCGGTTCGACGAACTTCGGCGAGCAAGAGATCGTGGCCGAGCTCTACGCGCAGGTGCTCGAAAGTGCCGGCGCCAAGGTCGATCGCAAGTTCAAGCTCGGCAATCGTGAAGTGGTTGCGCCCGCCCTCGAAAAGGGTGACATCGACCTCTATCCCGAGTACGTCGGTTCGTACACGAGCTTCCTCAACAAGGACGCGACGATTCCCACTGATGTCGCCGCTGCCGTGACGCAGTTGACGACGCTCGCAGCGGCCAAGGGAGTCGTGCTCGGTGCCGCGGCACCCGCCGAGGACAAGAACGGCTTCGTGGTCACGTCGGCCACCGCCACAAAGTACAAGTTGGCCAAGACCTCTGACCTCGCCACCGTCAAGGACACGCTCGTGCTCGGCGGCCCGCCCGAGTGCCCGCAGCGTCCCTACTGCGCCATCGGGTTGAACAAGACGTACGGGCTCACGATCAAGTAGCCACGTTCTTCTCTGGTGGCCGGCCCGATCAGCCATCGGTTGATCGGGCCGGCCGCTACGAGAAGATGTCCTTATCGTGCACCAGGTAGTCGACGGTGCCGGTGATTTGGAACAGCCTCGAAGCCGTCTCGGACGGGTTGACGACTCGCATGTGCCGGTTGCGGCGGCGCACGTTCAACAGCGCTCGCAGTGCGGTCGAGTCGATGAAGGTCACGCCACTCAGGTCGACCTCGAGCGGCTGCGTGTCGAAGGTGGCGAGCCAGTCCTCGATCTGCCGGGCGTTGGCGATGTCGCATTCACCCCGGATCGTCGGCCGGCCTGCGACCGTCAGCAGTTCGTTGACGTCCGATTCGAGTTGCATGCAGCCCTCCCCGCAATGCCGCACCATTCGGGGCTACTTCCTAACCCGCGCCCAGTGTGTATCCAACGAGGTGAAAGTTCAATCACCCGCTCGGACGATTTCTTGCGGATCGATTGCGCACGACACGTGGGCTCGCTGCCCACCTGCTGGCCGGAATGGACACCGGTTCTGGCCGGCTGTCCGTGTAACTTGGCACCGGTCTCTTCACCCGGGATCGGTGCGCAGCACCGAATCCGGCGGTAGGAGCTATGGAACGGGATGTGGCGCAGCCTGGCAGCGCACCTGCTTTGGGAGCAGGGGGTCGGGAGTTCGAATCTCCCCATCCCGACCACAAA
>JBDTLT010000021.1:0-43624 GCA_039934635.1 Acidimicrobiales bacterium | reverse complement strand
TCCGCGTAGCTGCGCAGAAGCCTGTCCGCAGTGGTCAGGTCACGGTGCGACTTAGAGCTGAGTGCGGCAGTGCCGAGCGTTGCCAGCAGCGCCGAGACGACAACACCGACCATGACGAGAGCAATGACTGTCTCGACGAGGCTGACGCCGGCGTCGTCTTTCAATTTCACTTTCACGTCAGCCTCCTTTGATCATCGAGATAATTGAAAGGTGGTGTGGGGGAGCAGGCGAGCTGCTCCCCCACCAAAAGCATCAGCCGCAGGGCGTGGCGCCAAAGTTGTTGCTGGCCGATACATACGCAGCTGACTCCCAACCGGAGCCAACCAAGGTCAGGTCGGTGCCACCAACGGTCACGCCGTTGCCGAGCACGAGCTCGTTCGCAGCGACCATCTCCTGGACGTCTCCCGGGAATGCTCCGGTATTCGCGAAGTGGACTGCGCCGGCCGCTTGTGCGGCATCGACGGAGGCCTGGCAGGCGGACTTGCTGCCGCTGTCGACCAGACTTCCGATGCCGACGATGGCGACGGCGGTAAGGATACCGACGACCACGATGGCGATCAGAAGCTCGATCAGGGTGAAGCCCTGGTCCTTCTCTTCTTGCTTGCTGTACTCATTCATTGTTTTGGTTTTCCTTTGTTGCTATGGGTTGTTGGTTGGTGGTTGTTTCGAGGCGGAGAAACAGAATCACGCAGGTTTGACTTGCTTGAAGATGGAGTACATGGCCGACACCTGGGCCACAGCGACGAAGCCGACGGTGAGGCCCACACCCACAACTACTGCGGGTTCGAGCATGTCGGTGGCGCGCTTGAGCCGATAGCTCAGCTCACGCTCGTAAAACTTGGCCGCGTTGTGCAATTGCTGGTCGAGCGTGCCGGTGCTCTCACCGACCCGGATCATCTGGCGGGCGGCGGCGGGGAAGAGGCCCGCCGCAGTAATCGGTCGCGCCAGCCCTTCGCCGCGAATCATCGCTTCGCGAGCGCCCGCCAGCTTGCCCTGGTACACGCGGTTGTTGGTGGCCTCACTCGATACTGCGAGCGCGTCGGGGAGCGGCACACCAGCGGTTACCAAGGCAGCCATTACCCGGCAGAACCGCTCGACGATCACGTAATCCATCAGCGACCCGATAACCGGCAGCTTGAGGATCAGCTTGTCGCGCCGTCCCTTGCCCATATCGCCGCCTAAGACGACGAGGCCGACGACGAACGCGGCCACAAGCCCACCCGCGATGAACATCCAATACCCGGTGAAGAAGTCGGTGATGCCGAGCAACATGCGGGTGGGCAACGGGAGCTTGCCGCCGAGCGTCTTATAGAGACCCTTGAACTTGGGCAGGATGAACGTCGCCATGATGATCACCGCGACAACGGCCAGAACCATGACAATGGCCGGGTACGTGAGCGCGCTCTTGACCTGACGTTTGGCCTCGAGATCGCGCTCGAGGTAGCTGCTCAACTGTTCGAAGACGATGTCGAGGTTGCCGGTCAGCTCAGAGGCGCGCACCATGGCGATGTAGTGGCCGGGGAACACGGTCGGATGCGCGGCGACGGCGTCGCCGAAGCTGGAGCCGGCGCGCACTCGTTGCCGAATGTCTTGCAACACCTCGGCCAACTTCTTGGACGAGGTCTCTTCGGCAACGATGGCGAGCGCGTCGAGCACCGGAATGCCCGCTTGCAGGAACGACGCCGCTTGCCGCGAGAAGTTCATGAGATCTTCGGCCTTGACCGGGCTGCCGAGCGAGTACTCGCGCTTGTACCACGGCGTCTTTGTCTTACGCCGTTGAGGCTGTGATGTCGGCGTAAGGTCGGGAGCAGTGGGTGGCGAATGCAACGTGGCGCTCATGCGAGATCCTCAGTGACGAAGACGTGGCGTACGACCTCGTCGATAGTTGTGTGTCCTTCTTGCACGAGGCGCACGGCTTCCATCTGCAACGTGCGCAAACCCTTGGCCACCGCGGCGGCGCGGGCTTCGCGCGGCGTGTGGCCCGCGACGACGAGCGCCCGAATGTCGTCGTTGACGGCGAGCACTTCGTAGACGCCGATGCGTCCATGGAAACCGGTGCCGGTGCAGAAGTTGCAGCCGGCGCCGCGCACCCATTCGCCCAGCGACTCGCCGGCCATGCGGCGGAAGGTGGTGACCTCGAGCGCCGTGGGTTGGTAGGTCTCTTTGCACGACGGGCAGATGCGGCGCACGAGGCGCTGAGCGACGACGCCGATGATCGACGACGTCACCAGGAACGACTCGATGCCCATATCGAGCAAGCGATAGAGCGCCGAGACCGAGTCGATGGCGTGCACCGAGGACAACACGAGGTGACCAGTGAGGGCCGACTGCACCGCGATGCGAGCCGTCTCGACGTCGCGCACTTCGCCGACGAGGATGACGTCGGGATCTTGGCGCAGGATCGACTTGAGGCCCGTGGCGAAAGTGAGCCCCGCCTGCTCGCTGATCTGGATCTGGTTGATCGACGGGAAGATGTATTCGACCGGATCTTCGATGGTGGTGACGTTGATGTCGGGCCGGTTGATCTCGGTGAGCGTGGCGTAGAGCGTGGTGGTCTTGCCGCTGCCGGTCGGCCCGCTCACGATCACCATGCCGAACGGCGACTGCACGATGCGCGAGTAGATCTCGTGCGTGTCGTTGGGCATGCCCAAGTCACCGAGGCGATGCAATGAACGGCTCTTGTCGAGCAGCCGCATCACCGTCTTCTCGCCCCAGATCGTGGCGGTGGTCGACACACGAACGTCGAGATCGCGTCCGTCGACAGTCAGCTGGAACTGGCCGTCCTGAGGGCGGCGCCGTTCGATGATGTTCATGCCCGCCATGATCTTGATGCGGCTCACCAATGCGGGGCCGATGTTGACCGGCAGCGCGAGCACCTCTTTGAGGCGACCATCGATGCGGAACCGCACCCGCACGCGGTCATCGACGGGTTCGATGTGCACGTCGGAGGAACGCTCGCGCAACGCTTGCGTGACGATCTTGTTGACCACCTGGATGACCGGCGCGTCGTCGTCGCCCACATCGGTGAAAAGTTCGGCAGCGTCAGACAATGCCGAACCGACGTCGGACTTCGCGAACTCTTCGAGATGGTGCCCGACCTCGGCCAAGGCGGGGTACGCCGTGTTGATCGAAGCGGCCATCTCGAACTCGAGCGCAATGGCCAACGCGACCTGTGGAACTGCCAACGATTCGAGGAGTTGGAGGACCTCGGCGTCGAAGGGATCCAACACCGCGACCATGAGCGTCGAGCCGTCGTAGCTCATCGGAAGGACCGACAGGCGGTGCGCATCGCCGGCGGCGACCCACGCCGTTGCGGCCGCACTGGGCGCCTCGTCGCGGAGGTTGGCCAGGGGGATCTGCAGCTGCCGGGCCACCGTGTAGGCGAAGGTGCGCTCGTCGGTGCCGCCCTCGACGACGAGCATGCGCCGCAACGAGCCGCCGGTCAAGCTGTAGTCAACGAACAACCGTTCGATTTGACGGGGGTCGACGGCGCCGCCCGCAGCCCCGATGAGCTGGCTGGCGAACCGGGGAAGGTCGAGCGCGGCCTGACGCGGGTCCGGTATGAGACGGGTGCGGGGCAGTTGGACAACTGCCTCGTCAATCGCACCCCGTCGGAGTTTCACGAAAATCCTCTTCAAGCCGAGAAAGGGTACTAGAAATACTCACAAGGATAGAAATGGATGCTCCAACCCCTGGTGGGGCGAGTGTGGCATGCAACCCACGAGGAGTCCATGGATCGGAGGCAAACCAGCTGAGAAGTGCCAACTGAACTAGAGATTCACGCGCGATGTAGCTAGGCCCGGCTGAGTCAGAACGCCCGGGGGCGGCGCTACTACGATCCGCCGAATGTCGATCCTCGCCCGCATCAACAGCGGCCCCTACAAGGTCGTACTGCTGCTCCACATCCTGTGCGCCATCGTCGGCCTCGGCGGCGTCATGCTCAACGGGATCTATGCGGTCGCGAGCCGAAAGGCAGTCGGCCAAGGCGCGCTGGTGCTTGTGCGGGCCAACGCAAAGGCCACGAAGATCGCCGAGCTGTTCATCTACGCCGTGCCGATCTTCGGCTTTGCCCTCATCGGCATGTCGGACGACGGGTGGGGGTTCGACCAGACGTGGGTCTGGCTCTCGGTAGTCCTCTACGCGATTGCGCTCGCCATAGCGGTCGGGCTTCTCTTGCCGTCCTCGCGCGAGTACGAACGCGTCGTGGCCCAGATCGAGTCGACGGGCGCGGCACCAACGCCGCAACTCGAGGCATCGCTCGACGGTCTACTCAAGAAACAGGGTGTCCTCGGGAGCTCGCTGCACGTGCTCACCGTGGTGTTGCTGTATCTCATGATTTGGAAGCCCGGCGCGTAACGCGCTGGTCAATCCGGCCTCGGAGATGATTCAGGCGACCGCAATGTGGGGCGGGTTGATTTCATGAGGCACGAATGCGTGCGATAGTGCGCTCTCGTAAGTGATGACGTCGCTGGCCACAAGTCGGTTGAGATCCGTTTCGAGTGTCTGGTTACCCTCGGCCTGACCCATTTGCATTGCGTTGCGCAGCTGCCGTGTCTTGCCCTCGCGCACGAGGTTGCTCACGGCTTGTGTCGCGACCAGGACTTCGAACGCCGCGATTCGACCGGTGCCGCGCTTGTGCGGCAGCAAACGCTGGGCAACTACACCGCGTAGGACGCTTGCCAGCTGCAACCGGATTTGGCCTTGGCGCTCCGCCGGGAACGAATCGACGATGCGATCGAGCGTTTGCCCCGCATCGTTGGTGTGCAGCGACGAGAAGACCAAGTGGCCCGTCTCGGCCAGCGTGAGCGTGATGGCGATGCTTTCGGGATCTCGCATCTCGCCAACGAGAACGACATCGGGATCTTCGCGGAGAGCCGATCGTAGGGCGCGTTCGAAGGAAAGTGCATCGAGCCCGATCTCGCGCTGATTGACCACCGCCATGTTGTTCGCATGCACGTACTCGATCGGATCTTCGATGGTGATGATGTGGCATCGGCGGGTCGCATTCACCGAGGCAACCATGGCGGCCATGCTCGTCGATTTGCCCGAACCCGTGGGCCCGGTGAACAACACGAGCCCTTGCTGCATTTTGGCGAAGTCGCGCACGGTCTGGTTGAGGCCCAGCTCGTCGAAGGTTGGAATCTCGCGCGGGATCACGCGCAGCGCGATAGAGGGGAGTCCGCGTTGGCGGAACGCGTTGCCGCGCAATCGGGCGACTTCGTGCCATGTCAATGCAAAGTCGACGTCGAGATCGCGCTCGTATCGAGTCAGCTGATCGGCGTTGAGGAGTTGGGTGAGGATCGACTGCATGTGGGCTTCGTCAATCACTGTCTCGGCGCCGATCGCGCGGAGGTCGCCATCGAAACGACCCATCGCCGACACACCCACTGAAAGGTGAAGGTCGGTGCCCTTGCCCTGCCACAAGAAGCGAAGGTACTGCTCGATGCTGCCTTGGAGATCACTCATGCGAACGAGAGTAACAGTGGGCCTGCGCCGTAGTCATAGGTCGATTGACCTGGCGATGCATGAGCAGAGACCCGCAATCGTCGTCGGACGCAGGGGGAACCAAACATCGTGTGAGTTCTCAATTCGGCCACCGATTTGCCGCATTAGTTATGAGGGTGCCGATCTATGAACGCGTGGGTAGTAACAGTTGTTGGGCTATTCGGCCTATTGGTCGGCTCTTTCCTCAACGTCGTCATCTATCGGGTGCCTCGGAGCGAGTCGATCGTCTCGCCGGGCTCGCACTGCACCAACTGCGGCCACGAGTTGACGTGGTTCGAAAACGTTCCGGTGCTCGCATGGATCGCATTGCGGGCGCGCTGCCGGTCGTGCAATTCGCCAATCAGCATCCGCTATCCCTTGGTCGAAATCGCGACAGGCGTGTTGTTCGCTCTCGCCACAACGCGCATGGATCGCTGGGTCGAGCTCGCCGCCTATCTCTGCGCCATCGCAGGATTGTTGGCATTGTCCGCCATTGATATCGACGTGCAACGAGTGCCGGTCGCGGTGTTGTATCCGACCCTTGGCGCCACGGCGGTGTTGCTCGCGATTGCCGCCGGCGTCGACGACCGTTGGGACGATCTGGCCCGAGCGATAGTCGGTGCGGCAATCGGATTCGCGCTGCTGCGCCTCATCCATCTCGCCTCGCCGCGCAGCATGGGCTACGGCGACGTCCGTCTGGCCATTCTCTGTGGTGCGGTGCTCGGATGGCACGGACTCACCTATGTGATCGTCGGCCTCTATAGCGCGTTCGTTCTGGGCGCCGTCGTGGGGGTCATCCTCATCGCGGTCGGACGAGGAAAATTCGGCAAGCAGATTCCATTCGCTCCCTATCTCGCCGCCGCCGCGATTTACGTATCGCTCTACGGCGAGCCGCTGGCGCGGGCCACCCGAAAGCTCTGGGGAGACTGACGCGACGCCTCCGCGCGACCGCCGCGAGTACGTCGTCAATAACGCGTCGGGTGCTTCTGGTGTGTGGGGTGCTTGCCGTCGGGCGGATGATGCGGGCTCGGCTGTGTCTTCGGCTTGCGGTGCTCCGAGGGCTTTGGCGCGTTGTACACGTGCTGTTTGTGCACGGTCGACGGGTGGGGATGCTGCGGCGGGCGCGGCTGGTACCCGTCGTCGCCCGGTACCGGTTGGCCTGAGCTGTCGTACTTGGTGATCGTGCCGTCGGGGTCGGTCACGTCGTGGGTCGTGTCGGCGTAGGTGCGGTGCACAGTGCCGTCGCTCGCCTGCGTCGTCCACGTGCCGTCGGGCGTGGTGGTCGTTTGATAGCCGTCAGGCCCGCTCGTCTGGTAGCTGCCGTCGACACCGACGATCGTCGTCGACCCGTCGGCCCCGGTGGTCGTCATGGTCCCGTCGGTGCCGATCGTGACCGACGTGCCGTCGGGCGCCCATACGCTGACGACACCGTCGGGCTGGGTAACCGTCTGGGCGCCGTCAGGAGCGGTGGTGGTCATCGAGCCGTCGGCGCCGGTGTATGTCGAATGCCCGTCAGGGTCCTGAAAGTGCGTCGATCCGTCGTTGCCGAGATAGGTCACGCCACCATCGGGGTCTTGGTGCGAGTAGGTCCCGTCCTCGGCGGTGGTGGTCACCGAGCCGTCGGACATCATCGTCGTGAGCATCCCGCTCGCCGTCGACATCGACGTCGAGCCGTCGTCATTAGTCGAACTCAGCGAGCCGTCGCCGTTGTCGACGGTGCCTAGAGATTCGTCATCTTGGAAATCGCTCATGGCGCTTCCTCCCGTCGAGTGCACTTGATATTAATTCAGATCGCGGGTGTTGGCCTTCGGCAGCCATCGGGGGGTGCGGGAGCTGAACGAGGCCAAGATCGTCGCAGCGACAAACTGCCGCTTCGCCTATCCTGCGTGGATGCTCGCGACGTCGGTGGCGCTGGCCCGCAAATGGCATTGACCCATCGACTCGCGACGCGAGATGACATTCCCGCACTGCGGCACTTGATGGATGCCGCCATCGGCACCCTGCAAAAAGGCTTCCTCGATGACGCGCAGATCGAGTCGAGCCGAACGATCATGGGCCTCGACGCGCAGCTGGTCGACGATGGCACCTATTTCGTCGTCGAGGTCGACGGTGGGCTCGCGGGCTGCGGCGGATGGAGTAGGCGGGCCACGCTCTACGGCGGCAGTCATTCACCGGGCCGAGACGCGGCCTTGCTCGACCCTGCCACCGAACCAGCGAGGGTGCGCGCGATGTACACGAGTCCTGCGTTTGCGCGTCGCGGTGTGGGCCGCCGCATACTCGAGCTGTGCCAAAACGCGGCCGCGGCCGAAGGGTTCACGCGGCTGGAGTTGATGGCGACGCTGTCAGGCCGGCCGCTCTACGAGACGTTCGGCTTCGCCGCGATCGAAGAAGTCACCGATGCATCCGGGGGCGTGCCGGTCCCATTGGTGCGAATGGGCAAAGCCATCGAGTCAGGCGCGTAAACCTGCGCCGTCGATCGGCACGGCACTCAGCGCCATTCGAAGTGCAGCTCGGTATCGGTCGACACGGCGTTGTCGAAGACCGCTTGGATCTTCGGGTCGAGCCACAAGAACTGCACGCCGTAGTACGACAGGGCGTCATCGGAGGTCGGCTCGATCCGGCGCACGGCGACGAGACCACGATCGGCACCGCGCCCGATCGCGACGCGGGTGCTGCGCGTGATGTCCGGGTTGGCCCGGGCACGAACGAGTGCGCCATTGGCGGACACCCGGATCACCGTGGCTTGCTCGAGCGAGCGCCGCAGCAGCTGCGTCCGCGCCACATGCGGCTCCCACGTGATGGCGATCGATTGGCCATCCTCGGGGGGACACTCGTGTCGACGGAGCGGCGAGTGCAGCGTCATTGTGCCTCCGGTTGGTGCAGGAACAAATTAGAGATCGCCCCGACTCGTGCGCGCGTTACAAGGAATCGCCGGCACCGGCACCGGATCGGTACGGCTCGAGGGTTGCCAGTCGGTCGCCGAGGCGCTCCCACGTGAAATGTTGACCAACGCGAGCCCGCCCCGCCGCGCCGAGTTGCCGCGCGTGGCACGGGTCGGCGGCGAGCGAGGCAAAGGCGTCCGCGATGGCCGGCACGATGCGCGACGCGTCGTCGACGGGCACCTTGATACCCGTGTCGACGGTGACCTGTAGCGCCGGCCCGCCGAGGTCGAGGCATACGACCGGTAGCCCGGCCGCGGCGGCCTCGAGCGTGGCCCATCCCGCGGAGTCATGCAGGCTCGGGTGCGCGAGCACGTGACTGCGGGCCAAGCGGTCGAGCACCTCGGATCGGGGCAACCGGCCCAACAACGTCACTTTGTCGTCGAGCCGATGCCGCCGGATGACGTCGCGCAGGTGCGAGTGCGCGGGTCCTTCTCCGACAATCCAGAGTTCGCTGTCGGCGATGTCTCGCGCACCTGTGGCGAACGCTTCCACCGCCAGGTGAAAGCCTTTCCAGTGTTCGAGTCGACCGACGCACATGATGCGAAAGCCCTCAGGCGCGGGTGTACGCCGAATGCTCGACAGCGACCTGTAGTCGGCATCGGGTAGCGCGCCGGTGGGCATCACCTCGACCCGGCGTGCACCGAGCGACTCGATCGCCCGCCTCGTCTCCTCGGTCGCGGCGAGCGCCAAGGTCGCGCCGCGGGCGGCACGGGCAACCGGCAGTGTCCGCCGGCCGATCGAGCGCGCGAGGTCACGGTTGCGTTCGTAGCGGCGTCCGTCTTCGGGCAACATCGCGACGAGCGCGTCGGGCGCCGACTCGCCGCCGCCCACGGGGCCCCACACGAACGGTAAACCCAGCGTGCCCATCCATGAGCCGCTCCAGTACTGCCCATAGGTGAGATGGTGCACGACATCGAAGGCGATCTCGCGCTGCAGTTTCCGCGCGACCTGAACGATGCGGAGTTGCCAGAGGTTGTAGTGCGTGCGGCGCCAGCGATTCGCTCTTGGCGAATCAGCGGCCCAACCCGGCACGTCCACGTAGACGAACTTGATCCGTCCTCGTGTCGGCCGGTCACGAACGCTCTCTTCGATCGCCGCACGATTGTGCGATGGCGTCAACACCCACACGTCACCGAAACGCCGCAGCTGATCGGCGAGCCACCACCCGTTGCCGTCTTCAGAGCCGAATCCCGGCCTGCACGCGTACGCCGTGGCGAGGATTCGCATCGGTGCGGCAATACCCGAAACGCCGGCGCGCAAACCCGCCAACCCAACCAGGCGGGTCGTTTGCCGACACTCGGTCGGGGTATCGGGTTCGCCCGGCGGACTATCCGGCCACTCACAAAGGAACTACCCATGTATATCGGCGGCGGTCTCATCCTTCTGATTCTCATCATCATCGTGATCGTTCTCTTGTTGCGGTGAACCATCGTGCGGGGTGGCAACTTGTTACTTGCTGCATGGTGCGGTGAGTGCTCGTTGCGACCCCGCCACGATTGCGAACTCGCGACCAACTCGATCACAACCGGCGCGAGACTGCGGTCGTGCAGCCCCTGGGCAGATTCTCGGCATCGGTCGTACTCGGTGGCCTCGTCGTCGCTCCCATGGTCGCTACGGCCCGTGCGCCTCACCTGCATGCCCGGCTCTTGTCATCGTTCGGCTCGTCGTGGCGATACTGGCGCGCCGGCCAGGTTTGGCGTTTGTTCACATCGGCCTTTGTGCAGAGTCGCCACGGGTTCGTCACCGGGATCGTGGTGCTGATCTCGTTGCTGCCGCTCGCAGAGTGGCGCATCGGTTCGCCGCGCGCCGCCATCGTGTTTTTGGCCGGCGATTGGATATCGAGCGTGACGGCCATGCTCGGCGCCCGAGTGCTCGCGGCGTTCGGGTCGGACACCGCGTCGACGGTGTTGGCTCACGTCGACTCGGGCGCGTCGTCGGCCCTTTACGCATGCGGCGGTGCATTCGTCTGGTCGCTCTCGCCCTCGCGCCTACGCACGCTTCTCGTCGTGATACTTGTCGGAGACCTGACGACTTCGGCGGCGACGAACCACACCCTTGCCGACATCCAGCATCCCCTGGCTACCCTCGTCGGTGCCGGCGTGATGCAGTTCTCGGCGCGACGCGATCGAGCGGAGATGCTGTCGCATGCGTGAGCCGGTGGCGACCGAGGCCCGTGCCGCGCTCGACAGATCTTCGGGCTACCGCCGTCTCGGGCGTGTCATCGCGGGCGTCGTCGTCGTTGCCCTCACGGTTGCCTTCATCGCTGCAAACCGCGGTGAGCTGCCCAATGCGGCCCGCGCCGCCGGCCACGCCGACCCGTGGTGGCTGGGGCTCGGCGTGATCGCAAGCGCTACTTTCATGGTGCTGCAC
Organism: Acidimicrobiales bacterium; assembly: GCA_039934635.1. GTDB lineage: Bacteria > Actinomycetota > Acidimicrobiia > Acidimicrobiales > WLNW01 > DATLFA01. The sequence goes on along the minus strand of JBDTLT010000021.1, from coordinate 32,828 downwards.
GCATCGGCGCGACGGGTGGCGATCGCGACTTTCGGTGTGCGACTCACGCCATCCCGGGCGATGCTGACCAGCGCCGTCGCACAGAGCCTGAACGTCGTCGCGAAGTCCGGCGGCATGGCCGGGCTCGCCGTGTATCGCGACGAGTCCCGGCGCAGTGGCCAACCCACGCCGTTGGTCACCGGCGGCTACGTGCTCTGCGTCGTGCTCGGTGATGCCGCGTTCGCCGTGACCCTCGTCGGGGCGATCGCGGTGCTGGTCATCGACGGGCAATTCACACGTGGCGACGCGGTCGCCGTGGCGGTAGTCGGCGCATATTTCGCGATCGTCGCCACTGTGGTCGTCGCCGCGGCGCGGAGCCGGTCGGCGATCCGTTCCTTGCATGCGCTGCCGGCGCGGCTTCGCCGGCGTACACCGGATCACACCGCCGCCGACGAGCTGTTCGATGCAATCCAACAGATCCGAACCAGACCGGCCTCGGTGATCCCTGTTTTCTGCCTGATGCTGTTGATCGAACTGGTCAGCATCTCGATGGTGTGGATTTGTCTCGCGGCCTACGGTCAGTCCGTGGGGATGACCGTGCCGATCGTCGGCTACGGGGTCTCCGTGCTCTTCTCGTTGATCAGCGTGCTGCCCGCGGGCATCGGCTTCGCCGAAGCATCGCTTGGCGCAGTGCTCGTGTCGTTCGGTCTGGCGGGATCGGTCGCGACGGTGATCGTCCTCACGTATCGGATACTCGAGACTTGGCTACCTCTGCTGACCGGCGTTCTGGTGGCGCGCACATGGCGGCGCCGGGCGGACGGGGCGACGCCGTGATCATCGGCAGACGTGACCGGGCGGTGCCACGCTCGCTTGCCGTCGCCACTGCACTGGTCGGGGTACTCGACGTCGTGTTGGCGGCAGAGCGCCATCCATTCATCGGCGTCGGTAAGTTCCGAGTCGCGCACCGGGCCACGATCGAGGGATCGCGCTACGTGCTCTTGGTGTCGGGCCTCACGCTGACCACTTCGGCTCGTCAACTCTGGCGGGGCAAGCATCGCGCATGGCAACTCGCACTCATCACGCTGATGGCGTCGCTGATCGCCCACCCGATTCACAATGGCGACATGGTGGGTGTGGTACCGACCGCCATACTGGCGACCGGCCTCGTATTGGCTTCGGCGCGTTTCAGCGCTCGCAGCGATCCGGCCAAGGCGAGCGAAGGCGTCTTGTGGCTGTTGTTCGGCGAACTGGGCGTGTTGATCTACGGCACCGCAGGCCTATTTCTTCTCGATCGCGACTTCGCGCAGGAGAACGGACTTGGTCGTTCGATCTCACAGGCCTTGAGGCTGCTCTTTCTGTTGCCCGTGGACGCCATCGATACCGTGACGCGCCACGGTGATTGGTTCGTCGCGTCGGTGCGGGTTCTCGCTCTGCTCGTATTGTTCATTGCGATTTGGCATTTCGTGCAACCTGTCGTCGTACGCAACACGAGTGACCGCGTCGAGCGCGTTCGGGCACGCGCCATCCTCGAGCAATACGCCACGACCGGCATCGCTTACTTCCACCTGCTCGGCGACAAGCGACTCTTCATCGCCAACGACGGACGTGCTCTGCTGAGCTATCGCGTGGTGGGCGGCACGGCCATTGCTCTCGGCGAGCCGATCGGCGCGGCCGATTCCTGCGTCTTGCTCGCGCGCGAGTTCGACGAGTTCTGCGCGTTGAACGGCTGGCGCCTCGCATATCACCAGGTGTCGCCGGCGGGCACCCGATTGCTCGAAGCCCTTGGTTACAAATCGATCAAGATCGGCGAGGAGGCGATCGTCCCGGTTCAAGCCTTCACTCTCGAAGGGAGCCACCGCAAGCGCCTCCGCAACAAGAATCGGCAATTGGCGAAAGAGGGGGTGATCGTCGAGGAACTCGCGCGATCGATCGATGAAGCGACGATGGCCGAGTTGCGCGAGGTGTCCGATGCTTGGCTCGCCGATGGCGGCCACCGCGAACGCACCTTCACGCTCGGTTGGTTCGACAGTGACTACCTACGCGATACGACGGTGCTCGTGGCGCGATCCGCCGGCGGGCGTGTCGAGGCCTTTGTCAATCTTCTCCCGGCATTCCGTGGCACCGCGGGCAACTTCGATTTGATGCGCCGCCGTCCCGACGCGCCCAACGGCGTGATGGACTTCTTGTTCGTCCACCTGATCGAGCGTTTCCGAGCACAGGGCCTGACCGGGATGACGCTCGGATTCGCGCCCCTGGTGCGCATCGAAGGTGACGGGCTCGTCGCCCGGGTGCTCCGCATCCTCTACGAGAGCGACAACAAGGCGTTCAACTTCAAAGGGCTGCACGACTTCAAATCGAAGTGGGATCCGATGTGGGAGCCGAGGACCTTGGTGTACCGGTCCGATCTCGAGTTGCCACAGATCGCGTACGCGGTGGCGCGCGTGGGCGAAAAGGTCGAGTCGGCGCCACGGTTCCTCCGCGCCGGTCTGCACAATTGATGCATGGGTTGGATTCGGTGGATCGCGATCGGCGTGGCGTTGTGGGTCGCGAGCTGGGTGGTCCTCGTGATACTGGCGAAGCGCCTCCCGCCGGGTGTGCTCAAGGATCTGGCCTCGGTGCTACCGGCCTGCGTCGCGACTGCGCGGCGGTTGCGCCGCGATCCCCGGGTGCCGCGAAGGGTCAAGTTCGCCGTGGCGTTCGCCGCGCTCTGGGTGCTGTCGCCGATCGATCTGATCCCCGAATTCCTGCCGGTCATCGGTCCTCTCGACGATGTCGTGGTTGTCGCGCTGGTTCTGAGGTACGCGGCGCGCCGCATACCTCGCGCCGCGATCGAAGAGGCTTGGGCCGGCGATCCGCACGTGTTGGAACGACTGCTCGGTCGCGGCCGCCGAACGAAGCATCCATGAGATGGGTACTTCGGCTCCTTCGTGAGCGTGACCCGCCGCCGCGGTGTAATCGCGCGAAAACGATGCCACCATCGAGTCGGACTTTCGGAGGCTCAGATGGACGCCGCGCTCTACCGGTCGGTGAATCGGTTCGCCGCCCGCACACATTGGGCACATTCGTCCTTCGTCGCGATGGCGAAGTACGGCATCGTGCTCTTCGCTCTCGCGTTGGTAGTGGGATGGCTCTCTGCCCGGCACGCTGATTCCAGCGACGGCGTGATCGTGGTCATCTGGTCCGGCGCCGCCGCGCTGATCGCGCTTGGCATCGGGCAAGTCATCGGCAACGCGGTGGACCGGGCTCGGCCTTACACGGCGATGCCGGCGTCACACGTACTGATTGCCCGCAGTGCCGACTTTTCGTTTCCGAGTGACCACGCGACCGCGGCCGGCGCGGTGGCCGTGGGTCTCTTGTTCGCGGGGCGGAGATACGGCTCGTCGATGCTCGGCCTCGTGACGGGCTGCCTCGCACTACTGCTCGCGGTGAGCCGTGTCTATGCCGGTGTGCACTACCCAGGTGACGTGGTCGCCGGCCTCGCGCTCGGCGCGGCGGTCGCGGCGGCGGGTGTGCCGTTGGCGCTTTGGCTACTGCGGCCCGTCGTGCGCTGGCTCGATCACACGCCCGCCCGTGCACTCGTGGGACGACACTCCTCGGTATCTCCCAGCCTCTAAGCGCCCGAATCTCAGCCGAATGAACTGACGTGACGCTAAGACCGCGAGTCAGGCTGTGGTGAGGAGGTCGTGATGTGACTCGACGCTGCCTCGAAGGACTTCGAGTTCGATGTTGCCGTCAGCGTCGACCGAGATGATCCGCGCGACCTTCGGGTCAGCACCGTCATCTCCGACGACGACGTAGCGGCCGGCGGCGAGATGGACATCGGTGACGGCATCGACCGAGTCGGGCGATGGTGACCTCGCTCACGTCCGCGAGCACAAGCGTGAAATGCGGGTGGTCGAAGGTGGCCAATAGCGCGAATCCGCAGCGCGGAGTCGTCCGAAACTAGTGCGGCGTCAGGCAACGTTTGCTGTGTCCCCAACGGCGCTTCGAGGACGGTCCGCAGGGACGCCCATGACGTTCCGGCTCGCCGATCACGCGCACGAACGGCTGCGAGTATCGGCACCACTTCGGTGCGTGGGTCGTGGGAAGCTGTTGGAGTATCGAGGAGGTTTGAAGATGTGGGCGCAGCAGATCAGAACGCGAATCAGGGACGGCAACGAACCCGGACTTCAGAAGCTCACGCAGCAGCTGCGCGATGCCGAGCAGAAGGACTCAGGGCTGGTGAGAACGCTCGTTATGCGGGACCAGGACGACCCGAACTCGCTCCTCATGCTCATGGTCTTCGAGAGCGAGGAGAAGGCGAGAGCCCGCGAGAATGACCCCCGCCGCGCGGATGCGCTGAGGTCCGCGCGAGCGACGATGGCAGAGATCTTCGACGGCGCGCCGTCGTTCACCGACTTGACGGTATTCGAGGAGTACACGCCCTAACCAACACGACCCCCCCCGCTCCTAACATCGACGACTGCTCTATCCGAACACCTTCGGACGAACCCACGACGTCAGTCGCCCCAAACTGTTGACTCGCGCGGCGTCGTCCACTGGAGAACTGGCCGGTCGGTGTTCTCAGCCCCGAACCGTTCGCCGTTGCCGCAGCTCCCGCAGCAACCTTCAGAATGGCAATCTCGGGGTCAGCCCCACAAAGAAGTGCTTCCCGACATGCGGAGGAAACGCCCTGAACATCGGGACGCTCCGTCAGAGGCGTCGCTTGGCCGCGTCTATCCGGCAACGAAGATCGTGATCGTGTCCTCGTGGACGCCGTCGTACTCCTCGGCCTGACGGGCCTCCTCTGTATCGAGCGCTGACTGCAGCGTCTCCATGTCTGGCGTCTCGATCAGGACAGCACACAGCGTGTCGTCGCTGCCTGGCTGCCGGAAGGGCGTCACCTTCATCCCATGCTTCTCGAAGAACTTGGCCCGCTTGGGTGAGTTGAACCAGTGCTCTACGTCGTTCACCACGTGCGTCGCAATCACCTGCATTCTGAAGTCCCCTTTCCCGTTAACCGAGCTCGCCTCGTTGGTATGCGTGGCCAGACCATACGCCTCTCCGACTGTCGACGCGCCTGGGCGTCGCGCACGCCTCGTATCGCTCCACATTCGTCGTGTCCACGAGCACCACCAACCGCCGGCTCGCGTAGCTCGCAAACGTCCGCTCTGCGGATCGCCGCATGTTGTCCGCAGTCATCACTCCAGCGCGAAGTACAACAGCTGTGTCGTCGGGTGGCTGTTCGGATCGCAGACTGAGCGCTCGCGTCAAGTTTCGAACCATTCTTCATCTCGGACTTGGCTTGTCGGTTGGCGCCACGATTCGGTTCGAGCCTCAGCCGAATGAACTGAGGAAGAGGTTGTCGTAGGCGAGGCCCCAAGGCGGGCGCAAGAAACCCAACGCACGCACGTCTTCGAACCATGCCGCGAAGGGCGACTTCCGCGAGAACGTGCCTCCGCCGATCACGCGACTCAGCCGCCCGAGCGACGCTTCGGCGAGTTCGGCCACGGACTCTTTGGCTCGGAGTGTGGCGTGCACCGCTCGCGCGTGGTCGCCTGATTCGACGGCGCGCAGCGCGCCTTCGTAGGCCTGCACGGCGAGCCAATAGTCGAGCTCGGCCCGTGACCACTCGACTTGCTCATAGGGTCGCATCGCGTCGGCTTTCGGGGCGAGTTGCGCTTTGGCGGTGCGGATCGCCTCGTCGAAGACCCCGAGGATGACTGCAGTGAACACGCTCGAGATCAACGGCGACGCGGCGCTGCTGACCTCTTGGATCGGCCCGTCCCAGGCACAGCGGATCGCCGGACAACCGTCGAGCATCATGGCGTGACTTTGCGTTGCTGCCATGCCGACGCCATCCCACTCGGCGGTCAGTTGCATTCCCGCGGTGCCGTCCCAAGGCCGGTTGCGCACATCGAGCGCGAACAACGTCGGCGCGTCTTCTCCGTCGGGCACCGCGGTGGTGATCATGAACGAGGTCACGCCCGAACCGCTGCCGAAATGCTTCGCGCCGCTGATTCGATATGTCCCGCCGGGCAGTGCGCCTTGCGTGTCGGCGTCGGGCACCGCCTGTGCTTTGGTGCGAAGGATGTCGCCGCCGCTGCCCGGCTCTGAAGTGATCGTTCCCCACTGCGCGCCGTCGATGGCACTGGCGAAGATTGCCGACCGTTGCTCGGTCCAGCGGACGCGTGCCGGGTCGGGCAGCGCGAGCCAAAAGCCGAGGACGGACGGATGCATCGACGACACCAGCGCGACCGACGGGTCGGCCGACGCGAGGGTCCTCAGCAATTCGCAGATCGGGCGCGTCGTCTCGGCGACGCTGCGCCAAAGCCCACCCATGTCCTCGGGTACCGCGACCCGCAGGAAGCCGGCCGCCGCGAGTTGCTCGAAGTCCGCGGGGTCGAGGCCCCGCCGAGCCTGGCGTTCGGGGCGATTGGAACGCCATTCGCCGGCGATCTCGGTGACGTCGCGCTCGAGCACTGACCACGAAAGGCTCACGCCGGTGAGCCTACGACGCGGCCGTGACCTTTGGAGTGAGGAGCCCGACGACGAAGTAGGTAAGGGCGCCGAGGAGGGACACGAAGAAGATCAGGTTGTAGGCGACCACGGGCGAGCGCGCTGCGCTGTCCGATGGCGAGTACGCCGGCCAACGGGAGCAACACGATGCCGGGATAGATGCCGGCGGGCACGCTGAGCAGACCGCCGCCGGCCAAAAGCGTGATTGCAACAGCGAGAGTGACGGTGCCGTGGCGCTCGTTCATGATGACTTCGAGTCGGTAGCGGGGGACGGTGACGATCAGATCGATGGCAGTGCGCGTCCATGCCACCCTGACCCCGTGGTCGTCGACGAGGTCGGCGAAGTGCTGCACGAGGTCGTCGCGATACCGGGCGCGGAAGTCGCGCGGATAGAGGCGGGTCAACGCCCTGTACATGCGGACGGCGGGCATGTCACGCGAGCCCAGGTCGCAGGTTCTTGCGAGCGATGCGCACGAGTCCGGCGAGACGGTCGGCCTCGGCCGCGCACACTCGCCGACCGAGACCCGTCAATCGGTAGTAGCGACGACGCTCGTCGTCGTCGGCGGGGCGGTGCGCCGTCTCTTCGGCCAACCCGCTGTCGACGAGCCGCTTGAGGGTGCCGTACAAAGTGGCGGGGCCCATACGCACGACGCCGTCCGACGAAGACTCGACCGCCTGCATGATTGCGTACCCGTGCCGCTCGCCCTCGGTGAGTGCCACGAGCACGTGGAACTGCGCTTGCGGCAACGGGAGGAACGCGTGCGGGTCGGAGGCGGCCATGTCCTCCACTATCTATCACAAACCGATATATTGTCAAGCGATAGAGTGGTGCGCGAAGTTGACTACCAAGTCGGCGAAGGGTCGTTGTAGCCGACTCGAGTGCGGCGCTGCGCGACGGTGCGACCGATCTTGCGTTGCAGAGCGGGGGCGAGCAGTACGAAGGACACACCGAATGTGAACCCCGTGCCATCGTCGGCTTCGACGATTCGCCGCACCTCGACCAACGCGTGATAGCTCTCGATGTCGAGCGTCATCCACGTCCCGACTTCAATGCCTGCACGCGACCGCGCCATGATGCGTGCGCCCGAGATCGATACCTCGACGAGGCGCGCGGGCTGTGGCTGCGCCCGTCGACCGGGTCGTTGCTTCGCGATCGCCGGCGTCCACGCGATGGCGACGGGAAGGATTTCGACTCGCTCGCCTAAGCGGCGGTTGCCGGGCATCTGTATCGCTCTCTCGGGAACGGGTGAGAAAAGAAGGGCCCAGCGCGACGGTGTTGGAGGAACGTCGCGCCGGGCCCAGTGGGTTGGATACCGCGATAATCGCCGTCGTCGTGTGGACCGTTACACCCGATCGTCGCCAATGCGGACCGGCTTCACAACTAACTGCCCCCTGCCGATAGCTATAGATGTCGAAATATAGGAACCGCAGTCCAGTAGCCGCCTGGGCGTCGTTGTTGCATGCGCCGTCGGCCGAACCCGATCGCTCACGCCGACTGGCCCACATCGGCGGCGTCGTCTCGGTGGCGGCGTTGGTTTGCTACCTGACTTGGCGCATCGCATACACACTTCCGGTCGGCGGTTGGAACCGTTCGGTCGCATTGGCGCTCGTCACATTCGAAGGCCTCCCGCTCATCGGATTGGTCGTCAAGGCGATCACGCTGTGGAACATCGACGGCCACCGGGCACCGGAGCACACGGCGTTGAGCGCAGGAACCCGAGTTGTGGTTCTCATCCCCACATACAACGAACCGCTACAGGTGATCGCACCGACGGTTGCGGCGGCGTGCGCACTCGCGCCCAACCACGAGACGTGGGTGCTCGATGATGGAGACCGCCCCTGGGTCGCCGACATGTGTGCTGCCTATGGCGCACGGTATGTGAGCAGGCCGATCCATGATCACGCCAAGGCCGGAAACTTGAACCACGCGTTGGACGTGCTGGCCGCCGATGAAGCCGCGGGCGTAGGCGGCGCCGACATCATCGCCGTTCTCGATTGCGATCATGTGCCCCTGCCCACGTTCCTCACCGCGACGCTGGGATGGTTCGCCGACGAGCGCATTGCGCTCGTGCAGGGACCTCAGTCCTTCTACAACGCAGGCGCCTTCGACGACGATGGCTTCACCGGTGAGCAAGGTCTCTTCTTCAACGTGTTGATGCCGGCGCGCCAGCATGCCGGCGCCGGTCCGTTCTGGTGTGGTTCGACCTCGCTCCTACGCGTCAAGGCGTTGCGCGAAATTGGCGGCGTCGCGACCGAAACCATCACCGAGGACATGCACACGACGCTCAAATTGATCCGCGCCGGATGGAAGACGGCGTATCACCATCAGACACTCGCGCTGGGGCTTGCTCCCGCGACACCCCACCAATATCTCCTGCAACGGCGGCGGTGGGGTATGGGTGCGATGCAGATCTTGGTGCACGAGCGTCTCTGGGCGGCAAAGAAATGGATGTCGTGGCGCGACTTCCACGAGTACCTGAACGGGACGTTGTGGTGGCTCGAAGGGATCGCAACGCTCGTTGCATTCGTCATCCCCATCGCAGTGATGGCCTCGGGCGCGGAGACGTCGACCGCGAGCCCAGCGGTGTTCGCGGCAGCCTTCGTGGCCATGTTCACGGCGCGCTTGTGGGGGGCAAAGCGGCTACTGCGACGCGAGATCCATTGGCGCACGGCATTCGCATTGCGCATCTTCCGCGTACCGGTCGGCATGGCGTGCTTGTGGTGGTTGCTGTCGCGCAAGACATTGGACTTCGAGGTCACGCCAAAAGGCGGGGCCGACGAGCGCGTCCGTGGCCGCGCGCCGTCGGTGCTCTGGGTATTGGCCGGTGCTGTAATTCTGGTCCTGATCTACGCGGCCGCCGGCACCGCGGGTTGGGTGCCGTGGCGTACGAGCCCGAGTTCGACCGTCGCGTCAGGTGTCTGGCTGGCGTTGGCCGGCGTCGTGTTGGTCTCGGGCACGTTGCGCATACGTGCGGCCGAGTACGCGACCTCGCGGCGTAACGCCCACCGCATCGCCATCCACTGTCCCATCCGTGTCGACCACGTCGCGGGAGAATTGGTCGACATCTCGGTCGGTGGTGCATCCGTGCGTTTTGCGCGCGGCTCGTTGCCGCGGATCGGCCTCGTCGAATTCGAGCTTCCCGGAGCGCGCCCGATCAAGATGGAGATGGTCCGGATCGCATCGACATCGACCGAATTCGAGCTGGCGTCCGTGCAAGCCGACGTCGGCGACTGGGCTGCATATCGAGAGATGGCGTTGTGGATGTTCCACACGCCGAGCGGGGCTGAGACCGGGCTTCCGCTCGGTGTTCCCGCCGTAGCGTCGACGATCCCTGCCTGATCGACACCCGACCGCTTCAGCGGATCAGAGCGTTGCTCGTGGGTGGGAGGCTGATCATGCTCTCGTCGGGTGACATCGTGAGTGTGCCACCGCCGCTGACCGCGACGCGGTAAGAGATGAACTGGGCGTGCAGTTGACCCCAGTTGCCACTGCCGCTCAGCGACAGCGGGTCGGCTTCGGGCGTGAAGAAGATGCCTTCGAGGCTGACGCCCGCACCGCCGTTGATGGTGAACTTGTTGCTCGATTTCTCCGACCACAAAGAGAGTTGCGCGAACGGCCCTTCGGTGGGGGCGGTCCAGTTGGGCGTCGCCGATGCGACTTTGACGTAGCCGCTCGATTGGTAAACCATCGTGCGGTTGAGGTTGATGGTGCCCCCGGTGATATCCCAGTTGCCACTACGGGCGTAGAGGAACGCGGCGTTCTGGCTGCTCTTGTCGATGCAGGGCGTGATCACCGTCGGCGCCACGCAGGCACTCGGAAGCGATGAAGTGCCGTTGGCGGTATTGACGTTGAGTACGCCGCCGGTCATCGACAGGCCGTTGTCCATGATGACGTTGCCGTCGGCGAAAGTGAGCGTGGTGCCGTTGCCGACACTGAGCCCGCTCGGACAATCGACCCACCAGTTCCCGGTGACCGTGACGGTTCCCGATGGATTGCAGCTGTGCCCGGTCGTCCAGCGCTGGAAAGTCGAGGCGCTCGGGTTGCCCGACGTGCCGACCGCAGTGCGGAGGTTGTCGAGATACTTGGGCGTGGTGGCGGAGCACGGCTCCATCGCGAGGCCGTGATAGCTGGGATACGAGGCCTTGCAGTTGTAGCGCCAGTCGACGGGAGCCCGAGTTGCTCGCTCGGTCGATCCCTGCGGTTGTGGGCCGAGGCGACCGCCCGCGACGTCTGCCGCGTCGCAGATGGGATCGACACACGTCGTGGCTCCGGGGGGCAGACCGAACAGTGAGATGACGCCTTTGGCAGTGCCGGAGCTGGGCACCGCCTGTATCAACGTGTTCGTCCCCGTCGACGAGATGGTCTCTTGGTTGCTCGAGCAGGCGCTGCCGTCGGAGTCGAGTTTGATGATGCCGGGAACGACCTTTGGATTGGGCGGTGAGGTGAGGCCCACGATCACCTGGCTGCCGCCGGACGCCGACAGCACGCCGCATCCGTAGGGGTCCAACAGCCAGAGTGCGGGTATTCGTTCGCGGGCGTCGGTCTTGGCGCGCACCGTGGCAGTGCGGGTCACGAAGTGACCCTTGGACCCAACAACGCCCCCGAAGAAGACCGGCTCTTTGGTCGTGACGAGCAATCGCATCCGCTGGCAAAGTTGCCCGTCGTTGAGCCCGACGCCGTAGTGCACGTTCCAGATCTCGCTCGACGGCACCGGGAAATGCACCTCGATCGTGTAGCCGCCGACGGTGACCTTGGGCTTTGCTTGGGTGATGCCCGTGCCCGGCAAGCTGCATTGCGTCTTCGAGACGTCGTTGCCGGCCTGCGCGCAGAAGTCGCTCGCATTGATTGCGCTCATCCCCGCCGCGTTGACGTTGAGGGTCGTGATCAACGCCACGCACGCGCCGGTGTAGTCGCCTTGCGACAACTTGTTGCCGGCCGCCAGCACCGACAGATCCGCGATCGATTGATTGCGTCGTGCCGATGCCCGTACGGAGCCGATGTCGATGACCAGCGCAGCCACGGTCAGTAGCGCGAGTTGCAACATCGCGAACAAGACCATCACCGCGCCGCGTTGGCCGCGCTGCCGCGCGTCGCGTCGAATCGGTGAACTGCTACGTCTCATGTTTCGAACCGCGCGGTGGCCTTGGAGTTCAGGTTGAGATTCATCGTGAACAGAACGGCTTCCATTCGGTCGGTACGTGACACCGAGACCTGAACGCGTGGATCCGTATCCGAACTGTTGTCGACATAACAGGGGTTGACGCCGCCCGCCGTGGTGTGGCTACTGCCGACCGCAACGGGGGCCCACCCTGGACCGGAGACGAGTGCCACGCACACGTTGGCTGACACGACGGCGCCGTTCGATCGCTGTACCGCCAGCGCCCTCACCAACTGCGCCCATGTGAGACCGTCGCACTTCGATGTGTCGTCGCATTGATGCTCAGCGACGGTCGCGCCAAAACGCGCCGCCTCGCGTGCTGCGTTGTTGATGTCCTGCTTGCGATCGAGGGCGATGCCACCGGTGAGCATCCCGAGTGCCATCATCGACAACAGTGGCAGGATCAACGCGAACTCCACGATGGCTGCGCCTCTGTCGTTGCGGCAGATTCTCGGGGCGATGCGCATGCGCGTCTGCTCTCCCTTGGTGGGCGTATTGCTGGCCATTTCGGCCTAGTTCCTATTGGTAGGGATCGTCACGGACGCGTGAGCCGTTACGGCCATTTCAGAGTTCCATCGACGCATCGTTGCGTCGAACCCGACCGCCGATATTTCGATCAAGTTCCGCCGCGAGCGCGACGATACGCGGAGCGTGAACCGCACTCTTGCCGTGTGTCCGACGTGTGCGTGGCCCATTCTCGCCGAGATCGGGCAATGCGTTCGTTGCCGCCCCTTCGCGACGCCCGAATCGGCGGACGGGCCGACGCCGACGATCGACGACGAGATAGCCCGCAGCGTCGCGGGACAGATGCCGTCGATGGCGGTCTTCCGAGAGACGCAGCAAGCCTCTGCGGCGGAGAAGCAGTCGGAGTTTGCGTGGCTTCAAGCGCAGATGGCGGTGAAGGGGCGCCGTGTCCAGGGTCCTGCCCGCCGAGCGCCGGTTCGCATCCTCGGTTTGATCGCAATCGTGGCCGTCGCCGCCGGCTACTTCGTTCTTCGTGGCGGGGGCGGCGGCGAACTGAGTCCCAATACCCCGTCAAAGGACCTCCCGTGGCGCAGTGTGGTGTTCGACGGCGGGTCGACGGTCGAACTTCCGGGCGTTCCGGTCAGCTCCTCGACCAATAGCGACATCGGCCGAGGAACCCGCACCACCGCCGCGGTGCCCGGAGCGACGGTCGCGGTAACCGCGTACCGCGGCGACTACGGAATGCGCGGTGCGGGCGCGGCCGCCATCGATCTCTTGAAGACGAGAGCAGCCGACCTCGGCGACAAGGACGCGGGCAGTCGTATCAAGCCGAACAAAGACCGGTGGGGCGATGCCTACGATCTCACGGTCATTGCCGAAGGGTCGGCGGCGCGCCTGCGCGCCATCGTCATCGGCCCGACGCTCTTGGTAATCGAGATCGTCGGACCGCAGTCGGAGCGCAACTCGCAGATCTTCAGTCGCGTCATCAACACGTTGGTGCCGAAGAGGTAATCCATTGCCGGTGCCGGATGAGCGCCCCAACCGCTCCTCCACATCAGCGTTCGGCGGGAGCCTCAAGTTCATCCGTGCCATGCCGACGATCCAACCGTGAAAGCTGAACCAGAGCGTCGTAACTCTCAGCGACACTCCGTGACGGTTGGGATTCGCTGGCGCGTACAGGGGCAGTGGGCGCGGCGGCTCCAGCGTGCGACGATGGTCGACCTTTCCCTGCGCGGCGCAGGCATTCGGGCCCGCCACGATGACGCATTCAGCATCGGGACATTTGTCGACATCATTGTCGGCCGCGGCCGAGGAGTGGTCGAGATCCGACGCATCGACCGCTCGACCGAACCGCCCTTCGCGTACTACGCCGTGCAATTCTTCGAACTCGATGCCCCGCTGATGGACCTTGTCCTCGACCTCACACGAATGGCTGAGACCGACTGAGGCATCGCGCCCGGATCGCCGACTCAGCGGATGAGGGAAAGGTTGCCGGCGATCGGAACGATGATGGCGTCTGCGGGATTTGGCTTGAGGTTGAGTGTGCCTTGGCCGGAGATGTTGAGCGTCCTGGAGATGAATTGGGCGTTGAGCGGCACGCTCTGTGTGCCTTGGCCACTGAAGGTCATCGATGAGTTCGGTGTGAGGAAGACGCCTTCGGTGCGGTTGGAGCCCTGTCCTTTCACGGTCGAGGGTTGGCTCGATTCGCTCCACAGCGCGAGGTCTTCGAACGGGTAGGTGGCGAGCTGCGCGGTCGTGGGCTGAGCCGCGAGTTGGTTCGGTGCGGTCCAGTCAGCGGTGGCACTGCCGCCGGTCATGTCGATGCCGGCGGGGCCGCCGTTGTCGGACGGGCAGGGCAAGCTGGCGGTGCAGGCGGCGATGGCGGGATAGTTTTCGGGCGAAGTGTTGGTCGCGGTTTGTGCGCGGCGGGTGTAGGTCGACTGGTTTTGGCCGAGGTACAGGGCCGTCTGACACAGCCGTACGGTGCCGGTCACTGCGAATTTGCTCCCGAAGGTCGCGATGCGGGCCCAGTTAGTGGTGGCGCCGCCGGAGCCTGGTCCGGCGCGTGTGGAACACGCGGGCGCGGTGAGGCCGGTGCCGCCGGTGTTGACCCGTAGCTCGCCGGCGATGCTGATGGCGTAGTCGCCGCCGCCCGAGCAGCCCGACGTGCACCCGCGAACGTCAACCCGTTGTACGTTCGGAAGGGACAGCAGTTTGTTGTTGGCCACCGATACTTTCCCGGTGAAGATCACGTCGGTCGCATTGGGAAACACCGCGGTGTCCGGTTGGAAATTGGCGCAGTTGACGTAGACGAGCTGCTGCGTCACCGGTGTCGACGCCGTCTTCAGTCCGCTGCAGGCGCTGCCGTTGAGGACGCGGTAACCGACCGGCGCGGCGCCGACCGTGCGGGCATATGCGGCGGCGTGGAGAGTGGTGATCTGCGCGTTGCCGCCGCTGGCAACCGGTGTGTTGTATTTGGTATCGGCGGGGGTTCTCGACATGACGCCGCCTGCGGTCGCGGCCGGCGCGATGCCGGTGACGGCGACCGCGCCGCCTCGCCCGCCGGTTGCCAGTCCTCGGATTCCGATGATCCCGACCGTGCCATCGGAACTGTTCTGGGCGGTGATGCTCGGTCCGCCGCCACCGGCAGCCGGCAGTGCGGTGCCGTAGACGACGTAACCGCTGGCGTTCTGGTTGGTGGTGCAGCTGACCGGCCCGCTCGCGGACACTGACGCGCCGACGACGCCGGCGCTGTCGGCTTGTATGACTCCGGGATTCGACGCGCCGGCGGATTGCACGACGACACCGGCGCCCTGGCTGCCGCCGCCGGACGTGTAGAGCACGCCGCACCCGACTCGCTCCAACAACAACAACGCCGCGACACCGCTGCCGGTAGTGCTCGTCGAGCCCCGCACCACCGAGCTGGCCCCCGCGTTGGACGACGTGATGCCGACCATTCCCGCGAAGATCGCGGCGTTCGTGCGCCGCACGTTGACCTTCATTCGCTCGCACGCCGACGTGCCATCATTTGCGCCGGTGCCGCCGCTGAAACGGGTGTCGCTGAGCACCGAATTCGGTACCGGCCACTGAATGGAGATCTGATATGGCGTCGCGCCGGTCGCGGCGATGGTTTGCGACGCGACCGTGCAAGAACTCACGGTGGCTGGGAACAACGTGCAGTCGAGCGCCATAGCGGATGGGAGGTCGCCGATGTTCGATCGCAACGAATTCACCGCCGCGGTGCACGCGGCGCGGGGATCCGCCACGGCACTCGACGAGCCGTGGCCCGAGAGGTAGTAGCCCGCCGCAAGAGCCGCGAGGTCCGCGGACGATTGACTGGAGCGACGGGTCGCCCGCATCTGGCCGAGGTCGACCACGATCGCGGCGATGATCAAGAGTGGAACCAGGCACAGTGCGACCAAGAACAGGACCGCGCCGCGCTCTCTATCCGTGGCGCGACGGGAGTGGTGACGCCTCATGCGGTGGACTCGGATCTGGCCGTCGCCTTTGCCGTCAAGATCGCGTCGACCGGCTTCCACACGGCCAACTCGATCCGTGCGATCTTGGTGCTCGTCACCTGCACCCGCAGACCACTGTCGGAGACGCTGTACTGCGGGTAGGTGTCATTGAGACACGCCGACCCGTCGCTGTTGGTCGTGAACGACGCCGCCGGCGAATACACCGCACTCGTCGTCGCCGACGAACTCACTATCAACGAGACACAGACGTCGGCGGCAGCGAGATCACCGCCTGATCGTGCGACGACGAGATCACGGACGTTGGACGCCCAAGTGCCACTCGTCCATGACTGCGACGGGGGCACGGTCGCCCCGAAGCGGGCGCCTTCCCGAGTCGCGTAGGTCATATTGAGCTTTTTGTTGTACGCCAGGCCCGCCGTCGTTATTCCGAGGAGCAATGCCACCAGGATCGGCAACACCAATGCGAACTCGACCACCACCGCACCACGTTTACGCGTCGGCCTTGGTCGGGTTACTCGAGCGTCTCGACGAAATCTTGCGGGCCTCACGTGTTCCTTTCGGCAATCGTGAGTGATTTTCAAGGGTGGCGCGGTGACGTGGCCGAGTCCCGTGGCCGGACTTCGAGTCTGCATCGTTCGATTGTGCCGACCACAGACACCGCCGTTCCATCGGCCGAATGGCCCTGTTTTCAACCGAAGTCGGGCAATTTTTCGAGGTATCCGAGGGAGCATGTCCCCCGTACGTCTTCCCGACTCACCCGAAAGGGTGCAACTCCTCATTGGTTTGAGCGCCCGCGTCAGAGGTACAGAACGCACACGTTTGGGCGAGGACGGAGACCCAATGAGCCAGGCCTACACGCAATCGTGAACGACCGGAGAACGTACAAGACCTCCGATGCGGTTTCGGCAACGAATCTGTGCAAGTCGTTCAGCGGCGATGCGGTCATTTCCAATGTGACGTTCACGGTGCCCGAAGGGACCATCGTCGGTTTCATCGGGCCGAGCGGGTCGGGCAAAACCACCTTGGTGCGCCTGATGACCGGCATTCATGCACCCACGTCCGGAGACATCTTGTTCCACGGGCGCACGCCGACCAAGCTCTCGCGAGCGGAGCGCCAGGAAATCGGCTATCTCCCGCAACTCCCGGTTCTCTTTCACGAACTCACCGTCTGGCACAACCTGAGCTTTCACGCGTCGCTGTACGGCGTCAGGTTGCGCCGCCGGCGGCGTCTGCACGAGTTGCTCGATTTCGTCGAACTCGGCGACGACCGCAATAAGCACGTCTCCGACATCTCCGGTGGCATGCAACGACGGCTCGCTCTTGCGGGCGCGCTGGTGCACGATCCGAAGTACCTCTTCCTCGACGAGCCAACGGCCGGCATCGACCCGATACTGCGGCAGAAGTTCTGGGACCACTTTCGGACACTGCGCGACGATGGCCGCACGCTGGTGGTCACTACGCAATATGTAGGCGAAGCGGCCAACTGTGACTACGTCGCCGTGCTCTCCGAGGGCGAGCTGGTGCTCATCGACACGCCGGAAGGCTTGCGCCGCTATGCGTTCGATTCGGAGAGCGTCGAGGTCACGACCGTCTCGCCCCAGCCCGACGCGTTGTTCGCGGAGCTCACTGCGATACCGGGCGTTCGCGAGTTGCCTGAACGCATCAACCCCGTGTCGGTGCGGCTCGCCGTGGACAACGCCGCGGAGATCATTCCGACGCTCGCCATGTGGTTCGAACAACGCGGAGTCACGCTGGTCGGTTGCCGTGAAGAGCTGCCGGACTATGACGACGTATTCGTGCGCATCATCGAACGGCACCGCGCGTCATTGGTCGGTGCCTCATGAATCGCACGTTGCGCGCCCGAGGCCCAATTGCGTTGCTCGTTCAGGTCTCGGCATTCGTCCGCAAAGAGCTCGTCGAGATCGTTCGCCAGCCGCGCTTGCTCATCACGTTGGTCTTCGGCCCGTTCATCCTTCTCGTGATCTTCGGCAACAGCTACCGACAAGAAGGCGTGCGCCTGCGCACGATGTTCGTCGGCCCGCCCAGTGGGGCGTACGAGAAGGCAGTCGAGCAGTACCGCAATACCCTCGAACAGTACGTTCGCGTCCTGGGCTACACCGCCGATCAACACGCAGCCGAACGTGACCTCGCCGAGGGTCGGGCCGACCTCGTGGTCGTCTTCCCGAGCGACGCCATCGAACAGTTGAATGCCGGCAAACAGGCCACCGTTCTGGTGCTGAACGACAAGCTCGACCCTGTACAGACCGCTGCGGTGGAGATCGCGGCCCGGCTTGCCGTGCAGGAAGTGAATGCGTCGATCATCGCTACGGTTGTGGCAAAGGCGCAGTTGGCCGCAGATCCGGTCGACGCGCTCATGACTGCGAGTGTCCAGGCGGGCTCGGTGTTGAACGATGCGGCCGCCCGTCGCGATCCGGATGCGATTCGCAAGGCATCGACAGACGTCAGCGCGCGCGTCGCAGACCTGCGCCAAAGTACGACGGTGGTGGCAGGCCTCGTCGAGAGCGTCGGGTCGCCCGATATCACACAACAACAGCGTGTCCACCTCGAACGGGTCGAGAGTACTTTGACCCAAGTCGAAACGCTGGCCGCCGACGTGAGAGGCGCAGCGGACAATTCGTCGCTGGTAATTCAGCGTGCCGCTGACATCAGCCGCTCGTTGGAGAGCATCCGCCCGGAAGTCGACCAACTCGATGATGTCGACGCCAACGTGCTCGTGCGGCCGTTCGCTGCGGTCACGCGTACGGTGCTGCCTCAACCGATCGGCGTCACGGCGTTCTTTGCGCCCTCGTCGATCGCCTTGCTCCTTCAGCACCTCGCCTTGAGCCTGGCCGCGCTCACCCTCGTGCGTGATCGAGCGCTCGGGCTACTCGAGATTTTGCGCGTCGGCCCGACATCGGTGCTCGCGGTCATCGTGGGTCGCTTCATCGCGTTCGCTGTCGCCGGCGTCGCGGTTGCAGCTGCGTTGATAGTGGCCGTTACGCAATTCCTCGACGTGCCGAATCTCGGACCGCCGGTATGGGTGTGGACATCGGTGGTGATGCTGCTGACTGCGTCAGTCGCTCTCGGCATGGTGATCGCACTCGTCTCCCGCACGGACAGCGAGGTCGTGCAGTACGCCATGCTCGTACTGCTGGCGTCGCTCTTCTTCGGCGGTTTCGTCCTCGACCTGCATCTGTTCAACACGGCGGGACGGGCACTCTCGTGGGTGTTGCCGGTGACGTGGGCGATCAAGGTGCTGCAACAGGTGATGCTACGCGGGCAGGATCCGGTTGGCCGTGACTTTGCCGCCCTCGGCGCGCAGATCGCGGTCTACGGATCGGTGGCGTTGATGTTGTTCCGGCGAAGGTTGCGGGTGTCGTGAGAGACCGAGTCCAGAAGATGACGACGCCAGTGATGATCGGGCGCGCGCTGGTGGTCGTGGCCGCGATAGGCGCCTTGGTCGGCGTGGCGGGCATGGTCGTCTCGTGGAGGCTGGCGGGGCGGTTGCAGACAGGCGTCGACGAGAGCCTGGCCGTTGCGGAGGAATCACTGGTGACCACCGATGCGTCCATCGCCGTCATTGCGCAGGTACTCACCGACGTCGACGGTCTGATCGGCACGCTCGAGTCGACAGTGGCGAACACCGCCGCGACTGTGCAGACTACGGCCACTGCGATCGACACGCTCGCCACCGCAACGCCCTCACTGACCAATGGGATCGTTTCGTTGCGAGACAACATCGGTCAGATCGCCGATGTAGTCCAGGTTCTCGAAGGGGTCATGGGAGCGGTGGGCCGCCTGCCCGGCGTGCCCGACTACGACCCGTCTGTCTCCCTGGCCACGTCGCTGCGCCGGTTACGGCCCGACCTCGACCCGATCATCCAAGCCCTGTCCGGGATCAACACCAGCGTCGGGCAACTCGACCGCGACGTGCAGCCTCTCGTGACCGACTTGCGCAACCTGCAGACCAACTTGGCCGCGCTGCGCACCGACGTGGGCAACAGCCGCACCTTGTTGTCCGAGTACCAGGCGACGGCACAGCGTGCGCAACGAGTTGCTTCGGATGTCCGCACCGACCTCGGCAACGACCTCACCGAGACTCGCATCCTGATCGTCGTCGCCGGGCTGTTGTTCATCTTCGGACAGATCGTCCCCTTGGCGTTGAGCCGCCTGTTCTTCGCGCAAGTCATCCCCGTGGACGCCGCCCCCACGCCCTGAGCGGTGTGCTGGCACCACCGATGACAGGAGGGATTCACCCTTGCGTCGATCCGGGCACGCGCATCGAATAGGCACGTGCGTCTCGACCTCCTGTTGTTCGCAAGGGCCGAATGGCGCGCGCGGTGGCGCTCGCATCTCGCGTCGGCGGTCATCGTCGCGGCCACCGTCGGCACGGTGGTCGCGGTGCTGTTGGCCGCGGATCGTTCGACGTCCGCCTTCGATCGGCTGCGAGCCGACACCAACGCCAGCGACGTCCGGCTGCCGCTTCCCGAGGGTACCGATGACCTGGCGGTCGCGCGTTTGCGAGTTCTGCACACACCTGGCGTCGTTGCGGCGTCGGCCTACGGGGAACCGTTCGTGCGGCCGCGCGGCAGCGGCTACATCCCTGACTACGACCTCGTTCCCATCGTGCGTTTCCCCGAGGAAGGGGGTGCCCCACTCGACGAGGCGGTGATCACGAAGGGCCGCCGGGCCGACCCGACGCGCTCCGACGAAGTGGTGCTCAGCGAGGCTCTCGCGCGCGCCCTGTCGCTGCGCCCCGGCGATCCGATGCAACTCGAGTCGATGTCGAACGAGTGGGTCGACTCGTTGTTCAACGGAGGAGACCCGGGCCCGCCCGACGGGCCGGTTGTCGACGCGACAGTGGTTGGCATCGCGCGTACTCCCGCTGACTTCGGCCACTACCAGGGCATGATCGAGGTGACACCGGCGTATGTCGATGCGTATGGCAGCCAGATCCGTCTGTATCGATCGATTCACGCAAGACTGGCGCCTGGCGTCGATGCCGAGTCGCTTGCGGCGGGCGATCGGTTGTTGCCGATTCCGTCCGTCTTCGGCGACGTCGCGTCCACCGATGAAGGTCTCGACACCATCGCCAGAGCGCTGCGTATCGTCGCCATGTCCGCGGCGCTCGCCGGCCTCGGTGCCACGTCGATCACCTACAACCGCGCCTGTCGCGTGGCGTTGCAAGAACGAGCGACATTGGCCGCGATGGGATGGTCACCGGGACGCGAGCAGTTGGCTGCCGCGCTCGCCGTCGCGCCGTGGTTGGCGGCGTCGCTACCGGTTGGGGCGAGCGCCGGCGTGTTCGTCTCGAGGCACGCGCTCGTCGGGTTGGCGGGAAAAATCGATCCGCGTCCCGGATCGATCGTGATGAATTGGTCGATCGTCGTCACCGTTTCGGCTGTCGCACTGGTGGTCGGCCTGGTCGTGTTGGTGGTGGCGACGCAACGCGCCACGTCGACGGCTGCTGCGCCCGCCGTGGTGGTGCAGTCGGCCAAGGGATTGTGGCGGCCGCTGCCGGTCTCGATCGGAGTGCGCAACGCGCTGTTCGCCGCTCCGCGACACGGCGGTCGGGCCAGCCGTGCCGCGCTGTTGATCGCGACCGTGAGCGTCGCCGCGATCGTCGCCGCACTGTCGGTGAGCGCGTCGATCGCCAACTTGCAGGACGATCCGACTCTGACGGGGCAAGGTGACGATCGATTCGTGGACAGCGGCGAGTCGACCGATGTCTACGACCGCGCGTTTCCGATTCTCGAACGCGACGAGCGCGTCTCGGTGCTCGTCGGCCTTCACGTTCTCTTCGATTTCGAGGCGGATTCGTTGGAAAACCTGACGGCGCTTGCCTTTGACGTCGCGCGAGGCCAGCCTCACTTCTCGGTTGTGCGCGGGCGAGTTCCGTACCAGACCGACGAGTTGGCGCTGGGTCCGACGACGCTCGAGCGACTGGGCAAGGCGGTGGGGGACACCGTGGTTATCACTGGCCCCCGCGGTAAGGCCGGATACTCGATAGTCGGCGTGGCACTGTTTCCCGAGGGGGACTTCACTCACGACGAAGGCATCGCCCTCACCGTCGATGGCGCGGGCCGAGTCGCCGGCGACGTACACGACTCGGGAGCGATTCACCGGGTGCTGTTCGACTGGGCGAGTGACGTCGACGCGGCTGCCGCCGACGATGAACTGGTGGGTGGTGGATTTCAAGTGATCACCGAAGAACAGGGACTCGTTCCCGCGTCCGTCACCAACCTCGGCCAGGTCCGGTCCTTGCCGATCGCGCTGGCGGCATTCGTCGGATTGTTGGCCCTCGGCACACTGACCCAAACCATCGCGACGTCTACGAAGATGCAGCACCGCGAGTTCGCGACGATACGTGCACTCGGTGCGAAGCCACGTACCGTGTCCGCGCTCGTGGTGGTCCACAGCATCCTCATTGCGTTCGTCGCACTCGCAGTAGGCACACCGGCCGGAGCGGTCTTGGGTGCGCAGGTGTGGCGACCGATCGCGGATTCGGCGAACGTGGTCGTCGACACCATTTCACCGTGGCGATGGATCAGTGTGGTGAGTGGCATCGGATTGATCGCCAGCATGCTGCTCGTTGCGCCGATCGCGTTGCGTGCGATGTGGCGCGAGCCCGCGCCTTATCTACGCGCCGAGTAACGGACTAGTCCTCGCTGGGTCACCCGGCCCATGGTTTGTTGTAACGGCGCCCGCACGGCCAGCGATAGCTGAGTCGAGACAACGCAATGCCGAGTCTCGTTTCCCCTTCCCAAGGAGTCGCGCATGTCCCACCCCTTCCGCCATCTCGTGGCGATGTCGACCGTCGGACTCCTGTTCGTCGGTGGCGTTGCCGCCGCAGCCACCGGCACCAATCCGCTCTCACCGTTGCTCGGAACGAGCGAGGACGCGGGGCCTTCGCTGACGACGACCACAACCACGACCACGACGATCGGTACCACCACGACCACCGGTGCGCCGGTTGCGTTGGCCACCGAAGTCGTCTGTGACGAGGACGCGGCGAACCATGGTGAGGCCGTGTCGGCGGTCGCCACCGACGCCGACACAGTGGGCGCCGACCATGGCGCGGCCGTGTCGGAAATGGCCAAGAGCGACTGCGGCAAGGTTGCCGTCGAAGACGAGACCGAAGCGCAGCCGGAGCCGGCGCCCGCCGAGGACGAACTCACGTTCCAGCAGATCTGTGACGGCGCGGAGAACCACGGTGAAGCTGTTTCAACGGTCGCGAAGAACAAGAGCACCGTTGGCGCCGAGCATGGTGCGGCCGTGTCGGAAATGGCCAAGAGCGACTGTGGCAAGACCGATGCCAGTGACAACGACCAAGACGAAGACGATGACGATGACGGTGACGCACCCGCAGCGGCGAACAAGTCGTCCAAGAAGCACGTAGAGGACACCGGCGGCCCGCAGGGCAGCTAACTCCTCACTATCGCAGAGACCTCGTCCCCGTCGATCGGCACCACATCACCGATCGACGGGGACGACCCTTTTGTGCGGGTCTCGTCCTAATCTGAGCTTCGCATGGGGCGAGACGCGCAAGTGCCAGAGGATCGTGACGAGAGATCGGGCAAAGCCGACAGGCTCGACCGAGAATTGATCGAGCTTCTCAATGAGTTGCGAGTCATGCTTCCGGGTGTCCAGGCACTGTTCGCGTTCTTGCTCATCGTGCCCTTCAGCGAACGATTTGCCAGCACGACTCGCACCGAACGCGTTGCCTATTACATTGCTTTCGCCGCGGCGGCGTTGAGCTCGATCCTCTTCATGGCTCCGAGCGTCTATCACCGAGTGCAGTTCCGCCATCATGACAAAGAACGATTGCTTCACATCGACAGGTTTTCTTCACGCGGGTCGTAGAACGCGCATGTCCGAGATGACAATGGGATGTCTTTTGCTCCAACCCGTGTTTTCCTCGGTTTCTCACCGGGTACCTCTGGGCATGGCCCACGCGGGCCGCACAGGAGGAATTATCAATGAACCGAGTTGCTGGGGTAGGGACGAGTTTGTTGCTCATCGCCGCGGGCGCCATCATGGCCTTCGCAGTGAGTGTGCAAACAGACGGTTTCAATGTGAACACCATCGGGTGGATTCTGATGGGTGTGGGTGCCGTCGGCTTGATCGTGTCGTTGATCATCGGTACCGCGAGTGTCAATCGCGCAACGACGTATGTCGATCGTGACACCACGGTCGTCGAGCGTGAGCCGGTGCGCGAGCGCGTCATCGAGCGTGACCGCTTCTGATCATTTGACGCGAAGCTCAAAACGTGGTTCGCCTCCCACCGCTACGGCGATGGGAGGCGAACGCGTAATGGCTCGTGTGTTCGGTGCGTTAGCGCCGCAACAAGAGCACGATCACGATGATGATCAAGATGAGCACTACCGCTCCACCACCGATGTACATAGTTCCGTCCTCAATTTCGTGTGACATCGCGGGAGCGACATCGTGTGTGCGCCTTTTGTACCCGTCTGGGTGACGGCCAAACCATCGAGTGCCTTCGAATTCGAGTGACGTATTCTTCTTCGGGATTGATTGCAAAGTGAAGTGCGGGACGAATGATTCGGTTCGAATTGAGATCAGTCGATGCGGCCGCGAGCGTCAGACGCGCCCGCGACACGACCACTGGAGATGACGTGCTCGTCGAGCGCCGACTGCGCAGCGAGCGATTGCGACAACTTCAGGCGATCCCGCCAACTGCGGCGATCGCTCCCTTCGAGCGATCGCGCGGCGACCACCGACTTCAGTTGGTACATCCTGCGCCGCTCGCGTTGCCCGGTCCGGCCGATGAGTTTGCGGTTGCTCAGGCGATCGGCAGCGTGCTCGACGGTCTGGCGTGGTTGCACGCGCATGGCGCGGCCCACGGTGCCGTCGCGGCGGCGGCGCTCACTGATGGGCCGACGGGCGGCCGATTGTCACTTGCCGGGGCGTTCGCTACAGCGAACGCGACGCCCGAAGGCGATGTGTACGCCGCCTCGGCGCTCGCATTCGAAATGCTCGTCGGTGATGCGCCGGGTCGCGACGCGCCGGGCGATCCTCGACTCGAGCATTGCGCATCGCCCGCAGTGGCCCGAGCCATACGTGCCGGTCTGCATGACGATGCGGCGCAGCGTCCATCCGCCGCACTGCTGGCAACGATGGTGCGCGGCGAATACTTGCCCCTGCTCGCTGACACAGACGGTCAGGATCCGTTTTTCGCGCGGCTGCACGCCTCGGTGCGCCACGTGCTGCAAACGCAGGCCGTGAGAGTCGCCGCCGGCGTCGGCGCCGCCATAGTCGTCGTCACCCTCGTCGCCGCGTTGTCCTCGGCCGATCAGGCCGATACGACGCCCACCGCGTTGCGGTCGCTCGCAGAGGAGCCGGTGCCCGCGGCCAAGGTCCTCTCGGTCATCGTGACGCAGGGTCGCGCATCGTCGACGACTGCGGCGCCGGCGTCCGTCGCGCCGACGGTGCCCGAGGTGACGACGACGACGAGTACGACTCGACCTGCGCCGCCGCCGATCGTCGTGCCCGTCAGCGCGGCGGCCCCCGACGCTCAGCCGCGCCCGACGGTCACCGTCGCACCCCCTCCGCCACCGCCACCGACGACCATCTCGCCCACGTCCACCGCGCCGACGACCTCGGTGACGACCATTCGCGCCCCGACCACGACCGCCGTCAAGCCCGTCAAGGGCAAAGGACCGAAAGCGGACAGGTAGGCGGCCGCTACGGTTCGAATGCACCCACCGTCGGCGCATTCGGGTTGCGCGCCTTGCCATTGAAGTCGACCGCCGGGAGTACCCGCGCCGCGGATGATGCGACGCCGGCGTTGATCACGGGTGACCCTGGTGCCGGCCGGAAGTCCGCGGTGGCAGGATTTTCTTGTGCTCTCACGAAGGGTATCTCGCCGGGTAGTTGGGTGAAGCCAGTCGCCGGTTGGCGGCTTGTCGGCCCATTGAAGATGTTGCCGAGCAGGACGACATTCGTACCGGTCGAGCCAGTGTCGTAAACGTTGCCGTAGGGGATTGCCACCGACAGGTTGTTCACGATTCGCAGATTGCTGCTGTAGTAAACGGAAATCTCGCCTTGGTGTTGGTCGAGGCCGGTGCCCCGAGCCGATGCCCCTCGCAAGTCGTGGTAGAGCGTGTTGTGGAACACGTCGATGTTGTCGGACTGGAGCATGTGGATGCCGCGTCCACCGTTGGCAACGCACAGGTTGTTGGCGATCAGTGTGCGCCCTGTATACGCCGGCACCTTCTGGACGCCATTGTTGTTGTCCATGATGATGCAGTTGCCGTCGGTGGTGCGCCCCGCCACCTTTTGCGACGCCCAGACCATGTTGCCGATCAGATAGTCGGAATAGCCGTAGCCATCGTCACCGCCGCCACCGTTTCGATTGTTGAACAGCGAGATGCCGCTCTGGTTGTAGCGGCTGTATCCCGCCGTTCGCCAGATTTGGTTGTAACGGAAGTCGTTGTGGCCCGCGCTGCGCGCACTGCACACACCGCACGCGGGGACATCATGGACCCACATGTCCCAGATGTAGACGTGGTGCGCGCCCTCGATGGCCTGCACGCCACTCACCTGGTCGTGGTTCGCGTCGTAGATGCTGTAGATCTCGAGACCTTCGACGGTGATGTTCGAGGAGTTGCCGATCGTGAAGATGCGCCAGACGTTGGAGGTCTGCTTGATCCGTGGGTGGGTCCCCGGCGCGCCACAGATGGTGATGTCCGTCTTACCCGTGATCGCCATCTCGGCGGTGACGATGTATTCACCGTTGTTGGGGGCGGGATCGATCACCAACGTGGCGCCGGACTGCAGCGCGTTCACTGTCGTAGCCAGAGCGTTGGGCAAGGTGGACGAGAAGTGAGGAAGATCGCTCGGCAGCGGATCCTTGCAGTGGCGTTGCGGCACGAAATCGTTCGCCGGGATCACTGCGATCGTCGCAGCTTGCGCGCTGGGGCTCGCGCCCCGGCCCGCGATGGGCAAGAGCGCGACGAGGAACGTCAGTGGCACCAACACGTAGAGAGAAAGCAATTTCGACAGGAAGGAGGGCCTACGGGAAGCTGTTCGCCGACGCACCATGACGTTCCCCCGATGTTGCCGCCCCCCGATTGATGCAGGTCAGTGGCAACGCGGGCAACGTATCACCGCAGGGCGCGAGACGTCGCGAAGCGCCTCGGAAATCAATACCGCCAGGGATCGAGGCCTTTGGTGGTCACGCTGAGAACGACCAACGCCGGGGTTGTCGAGGTTGCCTTCTTGAAGGTGCGACTGGCGACGCAGGGAAGCAACGTGCCCTTCTTGGGACAATCGGGCAGCGTGCCTACATACAGCGGTTCACCGGTGACCGGCTTGACTACACCGGCCTGGATCGTCGCTTGCGTACCCGCGTCGGTCTGGAATTGGTAGGGCGCGGCCCAGCACACTTCGAAACTGTTCAACGGTCGAGAGGACTCGGGGATGGAGACGGTGAACGTGCCGACGCGATCGTCGCCGCCGTCGCCCGTGAACACGAACTGTGACACGACGCTGCCGGAAGGGCGCGGGTAGTCGGGACAAGTGAAGTTGGGTGCGTCCTTCGCGTCGAGCGAGACGAGGAGGTTCGTGTTCGTGTCGCCCGCGCCGAAGCTCACGGTGACGCTTTGGCCGTTCTTCGGCGGCGGTGAGGAGGTGCACGTTGTATTCGCGGGACAGTTGACTTGATCGTCGACGATGTTGAACGAGGCGCTCGTCGGTGCGGCGACGAGGCCGGTGCTCGTGGCGGTCAGCGAGTAGCCGAATGCACTCACGCCGAGCGTGGGTGCGAAGGTCGCGACCGACGCGGGAAGCGGCGGAATGCCGCCGTTTGGTGGTGATGAGCTGACGCCGCCGAGCGACGTGGCGCCCGGGTTGGCATCCAGACCGAGAACGATCGGCGCGGTGAGCGGTGTCGATCCGCCGATGCGAGCCGTACCGGTGGCGTCGAGCACTTCGACCGATACCGCGGCCGCGGTGGGCTGATAGGCGACGCTGGTGATCGTGGCGGTGCGTTCGGCGTCGCGCGGCGGTGCGGCGAAGCGCAACTGGCAGGTCTGTGTGCTCGTCGCAACCACACGGTCCGCGGTGGGCGCGAGGAAGAAGTCGTTGCCGGTGCCGTTGTAGTCGTTGCTCTGCTTCGCCGTGATCGTGAATGTGCCCGAGGCGGCGTAGCAGGAGCGCACGTCGACCCTCATGATGACCGTCACGGAGGCGCCCGGTGCGAGTGCGAGATTTCGCAACTCGACGATCGGACCGCCGGGTACGGCATCGGCCGGCGCGGAGACGAGGCTGAACGGTGCCGGTACCGTGAGATTCACCGAGCCGAGTGACTGCGAAGGGCCAGTGTTGGTGATTGTGGCGGTGATCGTCGCGTCTTGGTCGCCCGCCCAAACAGCGGGAGCCACATCGGCGTCGGCGCCGTCGATATCGACGGTGTAGGTCTTGTTGTCGCTCGCCGCAGCATCGGCGGGTACGGCGCTCACGGCGGTGAGTGCCCCCACGGCAATGATCGATGCCAACGCGAATCGGGAGCGCGAGCGCTTCGTACCCATTGTTCGGTTCCCTTCGCCCCTAGCCCCGGCTCGGGCCTGGCGCGAGAATAACTGGGGATTGCACGACGTACCAAGACATCTCACCCAAAGTTCATACGCCCGTCACATGCCGCAGCCCGAACGATGTCGGTTGTAGTCCGGCGACTGGTTGCTACGGCAGGCGAGATGACGTCGCTTCCGCGGCGGTGCCGGTGGGCGATGCGGCTCAACCTCGGGCGCAATCGGCCGAAATAGGAGGAATGCTTACGAGAGCCCGATAGGTCGCGCGGACATGGCGCTCGGTAATGATTTCGAACGCGTTCTTGCCGAAGCGAAAGCCGGCTCGACCGTTGCGTTGGGCGAGCTCTACCGCGAGTTCAATCCCGGCCTTCGCCGCTTCCTCTTGGCGCGCCTACCGAGTGAGGGCGAGGACCTGGCCGCTGACGTGTGGGTCGCGGTCGCGCCCAAGATTCGCGAGTTCACCGGCGACGAGCGGGGCTTCCGGGCCTGGCTCTTCACCTTCGGTCGGCGCCGTCTGATCGACCACTTTCGTCGTAGCGGACGGCGGGGACCCGTGGTTCCTCTTCACGAACAACAGGATCAACCGTCTCGTGACGATCCCGAGGCCGAGGCACTGGCGCACCTCTCCGCGACCGAGGCTGCGCAGTTGTTGCTGACGCATCTCAGCACGGACCAGTGTGAGGTGCTGATGCTGCGGGTCTACGGCGGTCTCGACGTCAGCGAGGTCGCGGCGGCCATGGATCACACCGACACGTGGGTGCGAGTCACGCAGCACCGGGCCATCCAGCGACTGTCGCGGCGGCTGGGCTCGCAGATGGATGTAACGCAATGAGCCACTCCGACGATTTCGACGATGTGATTGATGCTGAGATTCCCGACGAGCTCGTCGAGGAGTTGATCCGAGGGGCCTTCGAGCCGGAATTGCCCAGCGAGTTGATGCTCGTGGGCCGGGTCCTTCGCGCCGCCCGTGGGCCTATTCCCGGTGAGGACCGCGCTCGCGAAGCAGAAGTCGTCGAGGCGATGTTGGCCGCCATGACCGTGACGCCGATAACCGCTGCACGTCCGTCGAGTCGCCGGCGCCGGCACCTGCTCGTCGCCGTGACCGCCGCGGTCAGTGTGCTCGGCGTCGGCGGCGTCGCCGCCGCCGCCGGGGGCTTGCCGACCCCGATCCAATCATTCGTGCACGACTCGCTTTCGCATGTGGGCGTGACGGTGCCGTCGACCGAAGACACACCAGAGCCGTTCGGACCAGCAACGACCGACACGGGCGGGGCGCCGGGACAGTCGGGCACCACGCCGGGTCAATCGGGCGCGACGCCGGGTCAATCGGGCAGCGAACCGCCGGGTCAATCGGCCACCACGCCGGGTCAGTCGGCCACCACGCCGGGTCAGTCGGGCGCAACGCCGGGTCAGTCGGGTAGCGAACCGCCGGGTCAGTCGGGCAACCCGCCGGGTCAATCAGACGACGCGCCCGGACAACCGCACAAGGAACCAGACGTAGCCGCAAGTCGACATGACGACTCCGTGCCGGAATCGAACGGGTCTGACAACGGGGCCGGCCAACCAGAAGGTGCACCCGGTCAGTCGAAGAAATAACCGAGCGCTCGCGTTCGTCGCACGAATACTCCCATGAGCGGCGTGAGGGCACCGGTAGCCTGACCATTCGCTATGGCCGAGATACACGTCACCCTGCCCGATGGTTCCCCCCGCGATCTCCCCGAGGGCGCGACCGCGGCCGACCTCGCGGCGTCGATCGGCAAGCGTCTCGCGAAGGACGCGCTCGTAGCGGTCGTCGACGGCGAAGAGCGCGATCTGTCAGTGCTACTTCCCGACGGCGCCCGGGTCGAGATCGTCACGCCCGAGAGCGACCGTGGCCTCTTCGCGATCCGCCATTCGACGGCGCATGTGCTGGCGCAGGCGGTGCTGTCGTTGTTCCCCGGCGCCACCTATGCCATCGGCCCGCCGATCGAGCACGGCTTCTACTACGACTTCGAGTTGCCCGACGGAGCCACGTTCAGTCAGGACGATCTCGGCCGCATCGAAGCCAAGATGCGCGAGATCATCCGGGCGAATCAGCCGTTCGAACGACACCAGGTGTCGGCAGCCGAAGGCGTCGCGCTGTTCCGCGACCACCCGTACAAGCGCGAGATCATCGAGCGCGTCGACGCGTCCGAGGTCTCGGGCGAGGGCGCGGTCAGCTACTACCGCAACAGCGACACGTTCATCGATCTGTGCCGCGGTCCCCACGTGCCGTCCACGGGGCGGCTCGGTCATTTCGCGCTGCAGCGAGTCGCCGGCGCGTACTGGCGCGGTGATCACACGAGGCCGATGCTGCAACGCATCTACGGCACGGCATGGGCCACCGACAAGCAACTCAAAGAACATCTGCATCGGCTCGAAGAAGCCGAAAAGCGCGACCACCGCCGGCTCGCCGTCGAACTCGATCTCGTGTCGTGGCCCGAAGAGCTCGGCCCTGGGCTCGCCGTGTGGCATCCAAAGGGTGCGCTCGTGCGCAAGCTCATGGAGGACTACTCCCGCGCACGCCATCAGGCCGGTGGCTACGACTTCGTCTACTCGCCGCACATCGCCAAGTCGGTGCTGTGGGAGACGAGCGGCCATCTCGACTTCTACAAAGACAGCATGTACCCGTCGATGGATCTCGACGACGGCGTCAAGTACTACCCAAAGCCGATGAATTGTCCGTTCCACGTGATGATCTATCGCTCGTCGCAACGCAGCTACCGCGATCTTCCGCTGCGGTTCTTCGAGCTCGGCATGGTGTATCGCTACGAGCTGTCGGGCGCGGTGCACGGGTTGTTGCGCTCGCGCGGCTTCACGCAAGACGACGCACATATCTTCTGCACGCTCGAGATGATCGACGACGAACTCGCGTCATTGTTGGACTTCGTGCTGTCGGTGTTGCGCGCCTTCGGGTTCAACGACTTCCAGGCCAAGCTCTCGACCAAGCCCGTCGAAAAGTTCGTGGGCGAAGATTCACTGTGGCAGCTGGCGACGGCGGGCTTGCGTCAGGCGCTCGATCGCTCCGGGCTCGACTACACCGTCGACGAAGGTGCGGGCGCCTTCTACGGGCCCAAGATCGATATCGACGTGCGTGACGCCATCGGTCGTTCGTGGCAGCTGTCGACGTTGCAACTCGACTTCAATCTGCCCGAGCGCTTCGGTCTCGAATACATCGGCCCCGACGGCCACGCGCATCGACCTGTGATGATCCATCGCGCGTTGTTCGGTTCGGTCGAACGATTCTTCGGCGTCTTGGTCGAGCACTACGCCGGCGCGTTTCCCGTGTGGTTATCACCGCTCCAGGCGCGGGTGCTGCCGGTCGCGGCCGCGCACGAACCATATGCACAGTCGGTGATCGATCGACTGCAGGCGGCCGGCGTGCGCGCCGATTCCGACGCGGCCGACGAACCGCTCGGCAAGCGCATCCGCAAGGCCAAGCTCGAAAAGATCCCTTACGTGTTGGTGGTGGGCGAGTCCGACGTCGCGGCGACGACTGTCGGTGTCAACGAGCGCGGCGCGAAGGATCCAGACCGCGATGTGCCCCTCGATTCGTTTGTCGCACGCGTCGTCGACGACGTTGCGAAGATGCAATGAGCGATTCGCCGCACGACGCGAACTCCGAGGACTTCGCGAAGGCGGCCGACAATGCGTTGCACGCCGAGGGGTTCATGACGCGGATGTGGTCGGGTTGGCGCCTGCCCTACATCACGCGCAGCGACGACAGCCGTACCCAAGCCGTTCCGGCCGGCTTGTCGATCTTCGAAGGGATCTTCCGCTCCGGTCTGCCCGACGAGTCGAGCTTCATCTTGTGGCGCGGCGAGACCTGCTTCGCGCTGATGAACGCGTTCCCGTACACAACCGGGCACTTGATGGTGTTGCCCCAACGGGCGGTGGCCCATCTCGACGCGCTCACCGACCACGAGTACACCGAACTGTGGTTGGGTGTACGCAAGGCGGTGCACGCGCTCGAAGCATCGTTTCGGCCGCAGGGCGTCAACGTGGGCCTCAATCTCGGTGCCGCGGCCGGCGCCGGCTTTCCCGATCACCTGCACGTGCATTGCTTGCCGCGCTGGGCGGGTGACACCAACTTCATGACGACGGTGGCCGAGACGCGGGTGCTGCCCGAGTCGATCGCCGATTCCTGGACCAAGTTGCGGGCGGCCTGGCCCTCGGATTGAGTGAATTCACCGGGGCGCGGCGTCACCCCTCGACGACGGGGCTAGCCTCAATCGCATGGGTTCGATCGGTGCACCAGAGTTGCTCATCATCCTGCTGGTTCTCCTGCTGCTGTTCGGTGGAGCCAAGCTCCCCAAGCTGGCCCGCTCGCTGGGTGAGGCCAAGCAAGAGTTCGAGCGGGGAACCAAACACGACGACAAGCCTGTCGAGACGCGAGTCGAGACGCGCATCGTCGAGGTTCCCAAGGCCGACCCTCCGGTCGAGACCGTGACGATGTCCAAGGCCGAGCTCGAAGCGCTGATCGACGAGCGGGCCCGCCGGGTCGTGCAGCCGCCCGAAGATTCGCGATAGTCCGTCTTTCGCTATATCTCACCGGATTTCACCGCGCTCCATTTCGTCAGTACTGGCGAAGTGACGGATCTCCGTCGACTACGTCATGGGTAGCGACATCCCGGCGCGCCGCCGAGATTGCGCTACGGCGGCAACACGTTTCGTTCACT